>JAZDKQ010000043.1:0-2616 GCA_043802865.1 Candidatus Moraniibacteriota bacterium | reverse complement strand
GCTCCGAGGGTGGGATTCGAACCCACGACCAAGGGATTAACAGTCCCCTGCGCTGCCGCTGCGCCACCTCGGAATATTAAAACGCTCCTGCATTATATGCCAAAAAAGAAGGCTTCGTCAACAAATGGAGCAGAAAACATGTATATTGCCCGCCTTCTTTCATTATTTTCTATATATCCGCAGACTGTTTGCTACCACGGATACCGAGCTCCCAGCCATTGCCGCGGCGGCGCTTTGTTTTTCTTCTCTTTATCACAGTTTGCGCAATGCATAAAATCAAATATTAGGAAATATATTTATTGATGCTCAATATTTCATCGATCATCTTTTGTTTTCTTTTTTCGTTTGTACCCCGCATTGCATTCACGAAACAACTGTTGAGATGCCGTTTGAGCAACTTATTGTTGGCCGATTTCAAAAGGCCGATGACCGCCAAGTTCTGCTGCAAAATATCGACGCAGTATTCTTTTTTCTCAACCATTTTGATCACATTCCCGAGATGGCTCTGCGCCTTCTTGAGCGCGATTGTGATTTCTTTGTCAATTTTCATGATTTTTTCTTTTTTATATATTATTTCTTAATATTTTATATCTATAACACCTTCCCCCTAGGTACACTCTATTCTATTACTCCATCCCCTGTCAAATTCTTTCACAAAAAAAAGCTCTGACATTTTTGCCGGAGCTGTTTTTTTGTTGAAATAGAAATATAATCAATTTTCGATTATTTCTACTGATTTGATCTTCACGGGATTGACCGGTTTTGATTTTTCGCCCTTGCCGTTGTCGACCGTTTCGGTGTTCGCGATCTTGTCCACGACTTCCATACCACTTGAAACATGGCCGAAGATCACATATTTGTTGGGAAGGTCATAGTCTTCATGGATGATGAAAAACTGGCTGCCGTTCGAGTTGGGGCCGGAATTGGCCATCGCCACCGTGCCGCGCGTATATTTCCCTTCCAGTTTTTCATCTTCGAATTTGTATCCCGGCCCTCCACTCCCGTCTCCTTTTGGATCGCCCCCTTGGATCATGAAGCCTTTCATGACACGATGAAAAACAAGCCCGCTATAGAAATTTTCTTTCGCGAGCGCGACAAAATTGTTCACAGTGATCGGCGCTTTTTTCATGCTGAAATCAATGGTGATATCTCCCTCGCCGGTTTTGACGACGGCTGAATATTTTTTGTTTTGGTCAATCTGCATCGCCGGAGGCTTTTTTGTTTCGCCTTGATCCGCCTGTTTTTCTGTCTGCGAACCTTGTTCTTCCGCGGAAGAATTGCCCTGAGGGGCGCTCACTGAGAGCCGATGCGCGGCGGGAGAATTGTCCGTCTGCCGCTGCTGATAGTTCCGGACATCATACTGCTCGGCGCTTCGAAGCATTTGCTGTTGCGGCTTGTTGTCATAACAACCCGAAAGAAACACGGCCAGCAACAGCGCAAACAAGCCGAATAGGGTGTTTTTTGCATTTTTTCTCATAATGATTGCGATATTTCAATTCTTGAGACTCTGACCCTCCCGTTTTTATCAGTATAGCACACTGTTTTTTATTGAAAAAATATACTACTATATCCAGTAGTAATCTATATAGATTATGAAAAGATACATTGTCGCAACTATTGTCGTTGTTTTCGCATTTTTCGCGTTTCAGAGTTTTGCCCAATCATCCGATTCGGGAGCTCTTTTCTCTTTCCGCGGGGTTTTATACGGCATATTGGAAGAAGCGGAGAATATCGTTGCAAAGGTTGCCAGCCCTTTTGTTGGATCAAAAACAGCGCCGGCAACAGATCAGACGACCGATGAAAACAGTTTTTCTTTCGCTGTTCTCGGCGACACGCAAAGATTCACGGCCGGAAATTCAAATGGCAATTTTCAAAAAGCTACGGCAAAAATCAAAACAATGGATCCCGCCCTCGTTTTTGCGGTTGGCGATCTGGTTTCTTCCTGCGACGGCGACAGCAAATGCTCAGCAAAATATTCGGACTGGAAAAAAATTGTGGGAACTCTTTTGCCCAAGACTTATGCCACGCAAGGCAATCATGACCGCACCGGAGACGACAAAACCGACAACACTTGGCGGGACAGTTTCGCTTTTCCGACCAACGGTCCATCCGGTTTCAGTGAACAAGTCTATTCTTTTGATCTGAAAAACTCTCATTTCGTGGTCTTGGATAGCGACAAGCCCAAAGAGCATCTCGTGAACGGCAATCAACGAGCCTGGCTGGAACAAGATTTGACGAGAAACAAAAAAGAAAATACTTTTGTTTTTTTCCACGAACCGGCGTATCCAGTGAGCTCCAAAATCACGGAAAGCCTCGACAAAGAACCTAGCGAACGGAACGCTCTTTGGCAAATTTTGAAAAAGCACAATGTGACAGCCGTTTTCAACGGACACGAGCATATCGTGAGCCGCCGAAAAATCGACAATATATATCAATTCGTTTTTGCCAGCACCGATTCGTTCGATCATGATCTTCCGAAAGCCGGCGTCGCCGAATATTCAAACCAAGGCCAAGGCCGCTTCGGTTTCGTGAAAATTAATGGAAAAGAAATCATCGTCGAAACTCACGATTCAACCGGCGCGACTCTCAACTCTTTCACTTTTTCGAAATAGAAAA
>JAZDKQ010000042.1:0-39696 GCA_043802865.1 Candidatus Moraniibacteriota bacterium | reverse complement strand
CTTATTCAAAAACCGAAAAATAGAAAAAAAATATCTGGCGCTGGTTCACGGCAAGCTCAAAACAAAAGAAGGAAAAATTGAAGGCGAAATGGGTCGGTCAAAAAAAGATTTTCGAAAGCAAGCGCTTGTGCGGGGAAAAATATCCGTGAGGAAAGAAAGATATTCGCTGACATATTATAAAGTCGAAAAAGAATTTGAAAAATATTCTCTTCTCGAAGTTTCGCCGAAGACCGGCCGGATGCATCAGATCCGAGTTCATCTCCACTCCATCGGACATCCGATTTTTGGTGACAAAAAATATACTTTCAAAGAATACAAAAAAATTTCCGCGTCCCGAATGTTTCTCTACGCCGCTTCCATCAGCTTCATCGGCCCAAACAACGAAAAATATTTTTTCGAAAGCGAAGTTCCGGAAGAATTTTTTTTGAGCGGGTAACGGGAGTCGAACCCGTATCTCTACCTTGGCAAGGTAATATAATAGCCGCTATACGATACCCGCTTTTTTATATTTTCAATTTTAAGCCGTCAATCCAGCCGATTATTCTGAAAAATAACCTTACATCATTTATCCTAATATGAACCGTTCCATGGGTCAAACTATTTTTGTTTCGTTTGCCTTTGCTGTATATGCTGACCGAACAGCAAGTTTTGATAAATTGGTTTTCCGGGATTTTTGTTAAGCTCGACCAAAACTGAAGAGCTTTTTTTATGTCCACATTTTTGTGAGCAATGAGCTGTATCTTTATCTTGCTGTTTTCAACCTTGCATATTTTTCTGAAAAATTTCATCATTATCTTTATCAAGTCCGGATCAGAATTCGCGAAATCAACTGCTTTCCACTTGCTCCCTTGTGCGCCTTTCTTGTAGCCTTCCGCCCAATATAAAGAGACGCCGGTCAAAAAAAGTCTGTTTTTCAATAAACCCGATGTCTCAATTTTTGCGAGCCTGCGAATTTCACCCGCTCTTTTTTGAGCCAGAATTGTCTGATTTTTGTTTCTCGTCAAAAGGCCGGCGATACTTCCCTTATGAACCCTTGCTGATATTCTATCTTTTGCTTTTTGAGATAGTTCAATATTCGAAAGCCAACAGCTCAAAGTGCTCTTGGGAATTTTCAATTTCCCGCTTATCTCATTGTAGCTGAGCCCTTGTTTTCTCAGGTCTATTGCCTGCAATTTATCTTTTCTCATATAAATTGA
The DNA here is from genome assembly GCA_043802865.1 of Candidatus Moraniibacteriota bacterium. Classification (GTDB taxonomy): domain Bacteria; phylum Patescibacteriota; class Minisyncoccia; order Moranbacterales; family UBA11712; genus JAPLXD01. The sequence goes on along the minus strand of JAZDKQ010000042.1, from coordinate 38,500 downwards.
ACCCACGATATATAGACTAATTATACCATAGGTTCAACTATGCTTCAATTGCGTGGTGCCGGGCCCCAGAATCGAACTGGGCACACAAGGATTTTCCTTGACGTTGGCTTGAGTTTCCTCAAGGATCGGACTATTTCATTATCCCTCCGCCAGCTGGCGGATTGGGATATTGGGCGCTGGTGCAAGATTATTGTTGGGACTCACTTGCTAGTCTCTACACCTGCCTCCGCTAAAGCTACGGCAGGCAAGCCTTCTAAAATCGGCTTGCTTGCAATCCGTAGCCTCCCGGCGGAGGATTGGCTCGAGATTGCCGTATCGCCTCATCAGCGATTTAGGTTTCCTCGAATTCACCCAATTTTTAATCCCACATTACTGCGGGATGGACCGAAAATCAGTCCTCTGCTCTACCACTGAGCTAGCCCGGCTTTTTTAAATTTCTTGTGGACGATGCAGGGCTCGAACCTGCGACATCTTGCTTGTAAAGCAAGCGCTCTACCAGCTGAGCTAATCGTCCGTCCCGGTGCGGATGAGAGGATTTGAACCTCCACAGCCTAATGGCCACAAGCCCCTCAAGCTTGCGTGTCTACCAATTCCACCACATCCGCGGAATCTATTTCCCCTTGATCTCTTTTTCCAGAGAAACAATTTCTTCGGTTTTCGGCTCAAGTTTCTCTCCGCCTACAACGCCTTGCTCAGCATTTCGGGCAGGTTCCTCCACCACAAACTTTTCCAATTCTTTTGTTTTCAGTTTTGAGATGCGCATTCCCTTTCCACGGAGATAATATAGTTTTGCCCGCCGCACTTTGGCTTGCTTCACGATTTCTATTTTGGCGATAGCCGGCGAAAGGATCGGAATGGTTATTTCCACGCCTGTCCCAAGAGAGACCCTCCGGATGGTGGCCATCGGCGAGGAGCTTTGTTTTCCTTTGACGGAAACGACGATTCCCCCGAACACCTGGACTCTTTCTTTTCCCCCTTCCTTGATCTTTCGGTGGACTTTGACGATGTCTCCCGCGTTGAAATCCGGCATCTTCAGGGACGCGCGAACCTTTGCGTTGAATTTCTGAACTTTTTCCATTTTGTTTGAAATATTAGGTTTATTATTGGTTTTCATCCGCGACAATGCCTGTTTCCAAAACAAAAAAGTGGCTTCTCGAAAGCTAATTCATCTTATAATTATTTCCTCAAATCGTCAACCCCAACCAAAAGATGATTGTCACCTAGCAGGAGGGTAATATATTTAATATCGCCCCAAAGCCATTGTTTCACAGAAAAATTGGTTGTTTCACGTGCCCTTGACTTTCTCGCAAAAAAGTGCTACACTGGTTCGTTAGGTCCTGAAAAGGGCTTTTTTGATTGCCCGAAGTAAAGACCTGGCATTAACAATTTATCCAATACAATGCGTATTTTGGCCTCGCTGATTCTTGCTCTGATTGTTGCTCTGGCCATTCCCGTGACGGCTGCCGGAGCGAATGCCGACCCAAACCAAAATAGCAAACAAATATTGGAAACAAAAAAGACAAATACTTTCAGTGACAACTTTCTTGTCGCTCTCTATGCCCCGAAAGTTGGCAATGTGCAATATTCAAAAATGTACAAAAACAAGCTGCTCTCTGGAAACTTCATATTGCCAAGAGGAAGCTTCGTTGTGAATGCCTCGGCTTATACCGCGGCGGCCGACGAATGCGGAAAGTCCGACGGAATCACAGCCAGCGGCGCGAAGGTTCAAGCGAACCATACGCTCGCTTGTCCCAAGCAATACCGGATGGGAACGAAAATAGAAATCGACGGAATGGGAACCTATGTCTGTGAAGACCGCGGCGGTGCGATCAAAGCCAACCACTTTGACATCTATATGCCGACCAAGGCGGAAGCCTTCGCTTTCGGACGCAGAAATCTCATAGCGATGGTGGTTGAATAAAAATAAATATTAGAAAACCCCGTCTCTTGTAAGGCGGGGTTTTTGCATGAGAAATTTATTTTATAATCTTATCCACAATTCCATAATCCTTTGCTTCCTGCGCGCTCATGAAGTAGTCGCGCTCGGTGTCTTCTTGCACTTTTTTGATCTTTTGTCCGGTGTGCTTGGCCAAAATTTCATTGAGCTTTTCCTTCATTTTCACAATATGCTTGGCGTGGATTGCGACGTCCGTCGCTTGTCCCGAGGCTCCGCCCATCACCTGATGGATCAGCACTTCGCTGTTGGGAAGGCAAAATCTTTTCCCTTTTTTTCCGGCGGCGAGGAGCAAAGCTCCGGCTGACGCGGCGAGTCCCACGCAAATCGTCGAGACATCGGCTTTCGCGTACTGCATCGTATCATATATCGCGAGCGCCGAACTGACGGATCCGCCCGGAGAGTTGATATAGATCAGGATATCCGCCTTGCTGTCTTGGCTGTCGAGAAAAAGAAGTTGGGCGATGATGGCGCTTGCCATATGGTCATCAATTGGACCGCCAAGAAAGATGATTCTCTCCTTCAAGAGTCTTGAATAAATATCATACGCTCGCTCGCCATAAGCGGTTTTTTCAATGACGGTGGGAATGAGAAATTGGTTTGTTGTCATAATTATTTATTTTAATTATAAACTTTCCAACAACTTGAACACTTTTTCATTTGTCAGGACTCCTTTTGTATAATTAGACAACCTTTCCATATCAATATTTTTTTCCATATCCGGCATACTCTTGTAGTACGCCATAACCTTGTTCATTTTTTCTTCAATTTCCTCGGCCGGAACTGAAATTTCCTCGGATGCGGCTATTTCTTTGAGAACAAGCGCCGCTCGTACTCGCTTTTCGGCTGTTTCTTGCCAGCCTTTTGTGAGATCGCTCTTGGATTTTTTGATATTTTCGAGATATGTATCAAGCGCGAGTCCCATTCCGGAGATATTTTGTTCGAGCTCCGCCATCATTTTGTCGGTTTCCTGCTCGATGAGGATATCAGGGAGATCAATTTGGCTTTCAGCGGCGATTTTTTCAATCGTAGCCGTGCGCCATTGTTCTTCATTCTTTTTTTTGTGCTCCATCTCGATCCCCTCGGAGATACTTTTTTTGAGAGCTTCAAGATTTTCGAAATTTTCCATGCTTTTGGCGAATTCATCATTCAGTTCCGGCAGTTCTTTTTCTTGCACCAGATTCATTTTCACTTTGAAGCGGGCGGGTTTTCCGGCTAAGCTTTTTTGATGATATTCTTTCGGGAAATCAAGATCAAATTCTTTTTCATCTTTTTCTTTCATGCCGACGAGATGGTCTTCGAAGCCCGGGATGAAATAGTTTTCTCCGATGTTGAGCGGATGATTCTTGGCAACTCCGCCTTCGATCAGCTTTCCATCAACGAAAACTTCAAAATCAATCTCCACTCGATCGCCTTTCTTTGCTTCGCGTGAAACAGTGATGATTTTCGCCCGGCTTTTCCGAAGGCTGTTGAGTTCTTTCTGAGTTTGTTCATCGGTCACCTTTTCGGGTTCGGATTTTTTGACGGACTTCGCGTCTTTTCGATAGTTGGAAAGCGCAACTGCCGGCATCACCGCTGCGACGGCTTTGTATTCAAGGTTATTTCCTTTCGCGATCTTGGTGATCGTGATCTTTGGCTCGCCGATAGCTTCGATCTTGTTTTTGACGATTGCGTCGACATAGGTTTTTTTGATGGCTTTTTCCGCGCCGTGCGCCAAAACTTTTTCCGCGCCGACTTTTTGTTCCACGACTGATCGCGGCGCTTTTCCGGGACGGAATCCGTCGATCTTGAGGTCTTTGGAAAATTCTTCAGCCGCCGAGTCGACAAATTTTTCAAATTCCGCGGCCGGAACCGAAATTTCAATTTCCACTTGAGATTTGGGCAATTTTTTGATTTCCATATCAATTAGATTATAAACCCGGCAATAAGAAGTGCCACGATATTCATGATTTTTATCATTGGGTTGATAGCTGGGCCAGCAGTGTCTTTGTACGGATCACCGACCGTGTCACCTGTAACAGCCGCCTGGTGCGCAAGAGAGCCTTTTCCGCCGTAGTGGCCATCCTCGATGTATTTTTTGGCGTTGTCCCAAGCCCCACCACCCGAGGTCATGGATATTGCCAAGAAAATTCCGGTGATGATACAGCCAACCAAGAGTCCGCCCAGCGCTTCAGGACCGAGAAGAAAGCCGACTAAGATCGGAGCGGCAACCGGAAGGAAAGCCGGAATAATCATTTCTTTTATGGCCGCTTTCGTCACAATATCAACACTCGTCGCATAATCAGGCCTGGCTGTTCCTTCAAGAAGTCCTTTTATCTCGCGGAATTGCCTTCGAACTTCTTCAACCACGGCCCCGGCCGCTTTTGAAACAGCCCGCATGCAAATTGACCCAAAAAGATAAGGAATAAGTCCGCCGATAAAAAGGCCAGCCAAGACGTGAACATCATCAAGCTGAAAGAGGATATCTTTTCCGCCCTTTTCAGAAAGCTCCTGGACATAAGAAGCGAAAAGCACCACAGCGGCCAGTGCCGCGGAAGCAATAGCATACCCTTTCGTGATAGCTTTAGTGGTATTCCCGACCGCATCGAGCGCGTCGGTCACTTTTCGAACGTCGCTGTCCATCCCGGACATTTCCGCGATTCCGCCGGCGTTGTCGGTGATTGGCCCGAACGAATCAATGGCGACGATGATGCCGGTCATAGAAAGCATACTCATCACAGCGACCGCCACGCCATAGAGGCCGGCCAGCCAAAACGATCCCAAAATTCCGGCGACAATGAGAATCACCGGAGCGGTTGTTGATTCCATACTCATAGCTAGGCCCATGATAATATTGGTTCCATGCCCGGTCTTTGAGGCTTTGGCAATTTCTTTCACCGGCCGATATTTGCTGGAAGTATAGTATTCAGTGATAATCACCATTCCGGCTGTCACCAAAATTCCAATCACCGAGGCTAAGTATAAATTTGTGAGGCTATAAAGCCCATTTTCAGCCATCAAACTTTTGGTCAGCGGATAAAAAGCCAAAAGAGCAATAACCGAAGAAGCAATAAGCCCTTTGTACAGCGCTCCCATGATATTCTTTTTGGAACCCAAGCGGACAAAATAAATTCCGATGATAGAAGCGATGATTGAAACTGCCCCGATCATAAGCGGATAAAAAATTGCATTGGGAAAATTGACGAAAGTGAGTGATCCCAAGATCATAGCAGCAATCGCCGTGACGGCATATGTTTCAAAAAGATCAGCCGCCATTCCGGCGCAGTCCCCGACATTGTCCCCGACATTGTCAGCAATCACAGCCGGATTGCGAGGGTCATCTTCAGGGATTCCAACTTCTATTTTTCCCACGAGATCCGCTCCAACATCGGCCGCTTTGGTGAAAATTCCTCCACCGAGCCGCGCAAAGATGCTGATGAGGCTTCCTCCGAATCCCACGCCAATAAGCGCTCTCACGTCTTTGGTTACGAGATAAAAAACGGAAACAACGAGAAGTCCGAGGCCAATCACAAGAAGACCGGTGACAGCGCCTCCCTTGAAGGCGATATCAAGAGCATTGCGAAGACTTTTTTTGGCTCCTTCGGCGGTCCGGACATTGGCTCTCACGGCGACATGCATTCCGATGTATCCGGCCAAAGCCGAAGCAATTGCGCCGATCAAAAATCCGACGGCAGTGCTTAGGCCGAGGAAAAAATAAAGCACCAAAGCAACAACGATTGCCACGTAGGTAACTGTCTCATATTGGCGATTGAGAAAAGCTCTGGCACCTTCCTTTATGGCGTTGGCTATTTCGACCATTTTTCCTTCTCCTTCGGGAAAACTATTCACTTTCCAACTCAAAAAAATCGCGAAAGCAATGGCAATTAGTGATGCGGCAATGGGATAAAGTTCAATGTTCATTTCGTGGTATTTAGTAGTTAGTATACGGTATTTAGTATTTTTATTCTTTTGCTTCTGATCTTTCTTATTCCGCTTTATTTTCTTCCTTTTCCTCTGTTTTTTTATCTCCTAATTTATCTTTATCTTTTGATTTTGATTCTTTTTCGCCTTTCTCCTTTTTCTTTGCAGATTTCTTTCCCTTTTTAGAATCATTTTCCTTCTTGTCCGCTAAAGATTTATCAACAGCAGGCTTTTCTTTCCCAATCTTTTCTGCTACGTCGGTTTTCTCTGTTTTCTCCTCAATTATAATATCTTCTTTTTTTTCTATGTCTTCATTTTTTTCCGTTTTTGTTTCTCCCCCCACGACATCAATTCTCCATCCGGTCAGTTTCGCGGCCAAGCGCACGTTTTGTCCCTGTTTTCCGATCGCCAGGGAAAGCTGATCGGCGGGAACCATCACGCGGGCTTCTTGCCTGCTTTCTTCGAGCTTCACATGCAAAACTTTTGCCGGCGAAAGAGCATTTGAAATGAATTTCGCCAGATCCTCGTGCCATTCGATGATATCGATTTTCTCTCCGCCCAGTTCGTCGATCACTGCCTGCACTCGTGTTCCTTTTTGTCCGACGCAAGAGCCGATCGGATCGATTCCGTCCTCATTTGATGAGACAGCTATCTTTGTTCTGGATCCGGCTTCGCGAGCCATCGCTTTTATTTCAACTGTTCCCGCGAAAATTTCCGGGACTTCAATTTCAAAAAGTTTTTGGACAAGCGCCGGATGGGATCGCGAAAGAATGATTCCGGGACCCTTGGGATCGGACTCCACTTTCATCAAATATACTTTGAGGCGCTGGCCAAGCCGATATCGCTCTCCCTCAACCTGTTCCGACGGGAACAAAATACCGGTTGATTTTCCAAGATCGAGAAAAATATTGCGGCCTTCGATCCGCTGGATGACACCGCTCAAAATCTCGCCTTCTTTCTGCTTGTATTCATCGTACATTGAGTCTCTTTCCGCCTCGCGGATCTTTTGGATGATCACTTGCTTGGCGGTTTGAGCGGCCACTCGGCCGTAGTCGCTCTTTGATTCCATTTTTTCTTCGATGATGTCTCCGACTTTTGCCTTGGGATTATTTTTTTTCGCTTCTTCCAAAATCAAATCTCTTTCGGGATTATATCTCGGAATTTTTTCTGCATCTGATTCCCCGCCCGCCTCAATAGGCGTAGCCTTTTGGACGGGTTTGCTCTCCGCAGCTTCAGCGTCAGCTGGTTCTTCCAATTCGAAAACGCGAGTTGTTTCATCGACAACTTCTTTCACAAGAAAAAAGTCGGCTCCGCCTGTGATTTCATCGAACTGGGCGCGGATATGCTGTCCTCTTCGGCCGTAGTCTTTTTTGTAGGCGGCTGCTAGCGCCGATTCAATCGCTTCGAGCACTTTTTTCTTGTCGATTCCCTTTTCTTCGGCGATCTGGGCGATCGCGCTTCCGAATTGCCCAAGCCGTCCGGTTTGTGACTCGTCAGTTTGTTCGGGCCTTTTCAGTTTTTTTTGTTTAGCCATAGAAATTTATATTAAGAAATTAGAAATTAAAATGCCCGTTCGCACGGACATCTCAGATCGCTTCAGGTAAATACAATATAACAAGCAATTATTTTTTTGTCAAATAAAAATCCCCCGCTTTTGTGGCGAGGGATTTTTGATCGAACTTCCTATGGAGCTGGATTTGGTTCTGGCTCTGGATTTGGCTGGCTGTTGTCGATCGGCGTATCCGGCGGGACGGGCTGTTGGTCGCGCTGGACAGAGGGTTCGCCGGAAGATTGGCCGGCGGGATTTTGGCCGGCGGGATTTTGCTCCAATCCATCAAGAGCTTTTTTTCCCGCTTGCAGATTGGAAACTATTTTCTTCACATCCGCGTTATCCGGGTTGAGCTCGGAAACTTTCTGGAATTGTTCCAGAGCTTTTTGTTTGTCGTTCAGCTTGTCATAGGTAAGGCCGAGGAAATACATCGCGTTGGAATAGTTCTCGGCAAGCTTCACGGTGCTCTCGAGAGTTGCGCGAGCTTGTTCATATTTTCCGGTTTGGAAATAGAGCACTCCGAGCTGGAAAGATATGCCAGTATCGCGAGGATTCATTTTTTGGCTTTCTTCGAGCTTCGCGATGGCCTGATCAATCTCACCCTGACGCTGAAGGACGACTGCGATCATGAATTGAGCCGGGATGTAGTTGCTTTTGAGCTCAACCGCTTTTTCGAAGCTTTGTTTGGCAAGCGCCAGATCCTCTTTTGCTTTTTCAGGCAAGGAGGTCACTTGTTTTCCTTGCGCTTGGCTGGCTTTCATGGTTTCCAGATCAGTCATTGAGAGATAAATTTGTCCGATCTGGTAGTGAATAGACGGATCCTGCGGGCTGTTCTTGAGCGCTTTTTTGTAGTTGTCGAGAGCTGTCTCCGCGGCGCCGTCTTTGGAGCCGATAACATTTTGATTGATTTGAGCGAGCTGAACAAGGTTGTCCGGATTGCGCGGATTGAGGCTTATGGCGGCATTGGCTTGTTCTTCGGCGGCGAAATACAAGTTGCTGACATTCGCCCGGTCGTCATCGGAAAGATTTTGAAGACCTTTCTCGGAAACTTTCTGGTTGAGGAAAGCGAAAAGCGCTACGGACAGATTGCGGTGAAAAAGATCCCTGCTTGGGTCAAGAGTCGCGACGCGATTCAGCTTTCCGATCAGCCCTTCAATATCTTCACCCTTGGCATCGCTCTGGAGAGCTTTGTTATATACGGCTGCCGCAGCATACTTTTGTCCCTCAAGGAAAATGAGGGAAATGAATCCGACGATGATTATCACAAAGACAAAAGAAAGGATGAGAGAAACCCGAGGCGAAGAAGTTTCACTGATAATGTCATCTTTTTTCTGGAAAACGATAGCGGCGAGGGTTGCGAACGCGGCAGTGAGGATCCACCAGGAAAAATCAAGCGTAACATTGGAAGCATAGAAGAACATTGCCAGCGTGAGATAGATCCAGGCGGCGGTGATGCCAAGAAGCGTATAAATACCTTCTTCTTTTTTACCAAAGATCTTGGTGAGCATTGAGAAAATATATACCGCCATTGATCCGATCAAAAAGAGGAAAGCGGCGACGCCGAGAATGCCGGTGGATGTCGCGAGAGTGAAGAATCGACTGGAAGCCTCATTGAACTTCACTGACCAAAAATCCGTGAGATTTATTTCAGTCGGCTTTCCCTGAAGATAACCAAGATCGTAGTTTGACAAACCGAGGCCGAGAAGAGCTTTGTCTTTCAAGGCGATTTTGGCTACATCATATGAGGCGCTTTGAGACAAACTGACTTCGACGGGAAGTTGCGCCGACACGATGGATCCGGATTTTCCGATCAGCGTACTGATCAAGATGAGAGCCAAAATAACCATTGGAAGAATAAGCGTTTTGTTCTTTTCTTCATTTCCGCTCACGATAATGGAGAGTCCCAAGAAAATTGCCATTCCCACAAGGAAAATGATCAAAGAGGTCCGGAAGTTGATCACAATTAGTGTGAAGACAAAGACCATGGCGATCACGACCAGAGCAATTTTCAGCCAAGAAGGCCTTTTCTCCAAGATAGCGGCGGTAGTCAGAATCAAAATTGCGCCAATAAAGAAAGAAAAAGCATAAACAGATCCAACGGTGTTGAAGGAGGTTTGAGCCACCAGAGGATTTTTGAAAATGAATTTTCCGAAGATCTGGAAGATTGTGAAAAGGGAAGCCAAGAAGGAGGACGCGATCAGCGCGAGAATCAATCCGGCGATTTTTTTGCGGGTGCTGAAATTGTTGTTGACTACCAAGAAAACGGCAATAAGAGCGATAAAAGTAGTCAGGGACAAACTTTCCGTTCCGAATGCTCCCCACATACTTTGGTCGCGATAAACGGAAAAGACCGTGCTCAAAGACAATATAATAAAAAGAAGCAAAATTGGGACAAGGAGAAAATTTTTCTTGATGCGAATTCGTCCTTCCCATGCCAATTTTCCGATCCAGGCAAGAAAAGCGATTCCTCCGAGGAATACGAGCAATACTTGTTTGTTGAGTTCCAAAACACTTGGGACATTCGGGAGAAAAAACAGAGGAACGAGAAATGTGAGAAGATATATCGCGCCCGTGATAATCCAGTCCATAATTTTCGGCGCAACGGTGCTTTTTTGCTTGTTTTCTGTTTGTTGAGAGCTAACTTCCCTTGAAGATTCTTCGGGCATTTTCTTCGCGGGCATTTCCCTTGTTGGTCCTGCCGGAGCTGAAAGATCCCCCCTTCGCATGTCAATTTTCATTTTTCTGTTTAGTGCTTCCACGCCAAATGTTGTTTTCTAGCCACAAAAGTTGGCGTTTGAGCATATTTAGGATTATTACTTTTTGATTATAGCAGATAAAAATTTTTTGTCTACTTTTTTATTTCTTCATTGTAACGCACATGATTATGAATGGCAAGGCAAAAATAATTGTGCCTAGCTTGATGTCCCAAAAGTAGTGGTCAAAAAAAGAAATGTATAAAAATGAAAACACTATACAACAAAACAATAAATATGTCAATCTATCGTATTTCTGCACTCCCCTGCTCTTTAAATATAAAAAGATTGCCAAGAAAAGGACAAAAGAGGTCAGTCCAATTATACCCAATTCACTAAACACAAGAAGATAGATATTATGAACAGGCTGATACTGCCAACTTTCCAAATTTGGATAGTTTTGGTATTCGCTAATCACAAACTGTCCGATGCCAACGCCTGCAAGGGGATGTTTCAAAATAGTTTCATATGAAACATTTTGATATAAATTTCGTTCTTGAAGAGATTGGTTTGAGAAAAAGGAGGTATTGGTTAACATTAAAATTGTTATGAACATCAACGCGATAATTGAGGTGGCTGAAAGCTTGAAGTTATTCTTTAATATTCGGCGTGAGGATCGCATATATGAAATCCTCGCAAAAAGGATTACCAATCCAATAAATAATCCTAGAAAGGCTGATCGAGAAAAAGTCAATAAAAATCCCAATCCGGTTATAATTAAAATTGTGAACAAGGCCCACCTCGGAATAAACTCCAAGAATGTTTCATGTGAAACATTCTCTTGCTTCTTTTCCTCCGCCGAAGAGAACGCAGAGGGAATATCTTGGGTCAAAGTATCAGACAAATTTGGTTCAGCTCTAGTCCGCTGTTTGCCAAGATAGGATAACTTCCTCGAAAGTAACGCGCCAATGATTATAAACAATGGAACCAATAAAAACCCTGCCAAAATATTCGGATGTGGGAATGTGCCATAGGCTCGAATGTGCTTTTCGCCGTTGATTATAATCTTGGCCACTCCCTCAATATTTGATCCAATAATACTTTCGCCTAAAATACGCAGTCCCAGCGATTCATTGTGGATAAACTGGGCAATTCCCAACAGGGATTGAAATAAACCATTGATAATGACTGCAAAAAAGGCTATTTTAAGCCATTTTGTATTATTCAACGATTTTGTGGCCACAATGGCAAAAAGCACGATCTCAATGAATGTAAAAAACCTATATACGGCTATGGGTCGATATTGAGACCAAAAAATGGATAACCCTATCCAGGCGAGGAAAACCAGCAGATAAAATGTTTCACGTGAAACATTTGTAAGGGATGAATGTATTGACTTGCTATTATATTTGTTGGATGGTATAGTTTCCGAGTGAGGGAGCGCTGATAATTGACTAGATATATATTTTATTGTATAGATAAGTATAGTTGTGATCATCAGCAAATCAGCCCAACTGAAACTCATTGTCATATATTCATTAAATTCCCCATTCAGAAATGAATGCGGTGTCAGGAAAACTTTCCGGATATTGAGCGTAAAAGTCAGGAAAAAGGTGACGATCAGGATTCTTTCTGCGTTTTGCCAGAACCACGCTATGTTTTCTTTCGTGTTCTTCATAAAACTATTTTAACATGAAAAAAACAAACAAACGATTGACGCGAAGGCGTTTTCTCTTTATCATAAAAAAGCTTCCGCCAGAGGCGGATTTACAAAAGGGCCATTAGCTCATTTGGTAGAGCGCTTCCATGGCATGGAAGAGGTGACCGGTTCGATCCCGGTATGGTCCACTAGAGTTTGCCCTTGTAGCTCAACGGATTAGAGCGGTCCCGTCCTAAGGGAAAGGTTGCAGGTTCGATTCCTGCCAAGGGCACAAGACTTATTAATATTAGTAAAATTTTATGCCAAAAAAAATCAATCTCGCTGTTGTTTTCGGCGGGCGGTCGGGAGAGCATGAGGTTTCGCTTTCGTCGGCGAGGGGAGTGATGAAAAATTTGGACAAGGAAAAATACAATATCATTCCGATCGCGATCACGAAAGGCGGGAATTGGCTGATCAGAGACAAGGGAGCGGAGTATATGAAAATGAACGAGGACAAGATTGGAAAAGAAGGTGCGATCAGTCTCGACGATTCGCAAAAATTGGTGACCATCAAAGATTCGGAAAAAAGTATTTCAAACTATGCCGAAGGCGAGCTCAAAGAAAAAATCGATTTGGTTTTCCCCATTCTGCACGGACCATTTGGCGAAGATGGGCGGCTTCAGGGGATGCTGGATATGCTCGGTGTGCCGTATGTTTTTTCGGGAGTGCTCGCGCACGCGATTGGAATGAACAAGCCGAAAGCAAAAATCATTGCAGGGAATGCCGGCGTGCCGATACCCAAAGATATTGTGATAAAAAAAGAAGAAAAATATAGTTTCGACGAAATAATCGAAAAACTTTCCCTTCCTCTGATGGTGAAACCGTCGGAACTTGGTTCTTCAGTGGGGATTTCTCTTGCGAAAACAAAAGAAGATCTGGAAAAGGGGATTCGGGATGCGTTTTCTCACGGTGACGAAGTAATTTTGGAACAGTATATAAAAGGAAAGGAATTCACGGCGACAGTGATGGGCAGTGTTGACCCGAAAGTTTTGGCAATCACCGAAATCATCCCGCTTATTTCCGAATTCTATGACTACAAAGCGAAATATGAAGACGGGGGATCAAAGCACGTCTGCCCGGCGGAAATTTCAAAAGATGATGAAGAAAAATTGAAACGCTACGCCGTTTCCACTTTCAAATCAATTGGATGCAATGATCTCGCCCGCATTGATTTTCTGTGGAGCGAAAAAGAAAAAGAATACTATTTCACCGACATCAACACCATCCCCGGTATGACTCCGACAAGCCTGGCTCCCGAAGCGGCGGCTCTTGCCGGGATGAACTTCACGCAGTTTCTCGACAAGCTGATCGAGGGGGCGATGAAGCGATTTAGTACAAAATAGGCAAAAAGCCGAAAAAGGATACTTTGAGGGGAAGATGCGCTCAAGCATCTTCTTCTTGTAATAATGAATTAGCGTGTTAATATTGGAATATGGTTAAAAAAATTCCAAAGTCAATTATAAATATTATTAAGAAACTCGAAGCCGCTAGTTTTGAGGCTTTCATCGTGGGCGGGTGTGTGCGAGACTTGCTCATGGATATCGAACCCAAGGATTGGGACGTGACGACGAATGCGAAGCCGGATGAGATCACTAAATTGTTTCCAGATAGTTTTTATGAGAATGCGTTTGGAACGGTGGGAGTGAAAGTTGAAGTTGGTGTTGTCGAAGTGACGACTTATCGCATTGAATCAAAATATTCCGACAAGAGACGTCCGGATGAGGTGAAGTTTGCAAAAACTCTTGAGGAAGATCTATCCAGGCGTGATTTCACGATCAATGCGCTGGCGCTCAAAATAAAAAAATCTGATTTTGAAATTATAGATTTGTATGACGGGCAGAAAGATTTGAAGAAAAAAACAATTCGAGCAGTGGGGGATGCAAACGAGCGTTTTAATGAGGATGCTTTGCGGATGATGCGGGCGGTGCGGTTTGCTGTGACGCTTGGTGGAAACACAAGTGTGAAAAGGACAAGCGGGCCACGGAAGTTGAGCGAGAAAATACCATTTGCGATCGAAGAGAAGACGAAGAAAGCGATTGCCAAAAACGCCAAGAATTTGAAATTCATCGCGCTGGAGCGAATTCAGGATGAACTGAACAAAATTTTGGTTTCCGATTTTGCGGCGGAAGGAATTGAATTATTAAGGGAGTTAAAATTGCTTCAGTATATAATTCCGGAACTTGAAAAGGGATATGGCGTCGGGCAAAACCGTCATCACATTTATACCATCTATGAACATTCGATCTTGTCGCTCAAAAACTGCCCATCCGAAAAATTGGAAGTGCGTCTTGCGACGCTTCTTCACGATATCGCCAAGCCCGATACGAAACGAGGTGAGGGCGCCTATTCGACTTTCTATAACCATGATCACGTGGGTGCGCGGGTGGTCGAGAAAATTTTGAAACGGCTAAAATATTCTTCGGACACTGTCAAAAAAGTTCGGCTGCTTGTCGACAATCATATGTTCTATTATAACGTCGATGAAGTGGGCGCTTCGAGCGTGCGGCGTTTGGTACAAAAAGTGGGACTCGAGAATATTGATGACCTCATTGACCTTCGCGTGGGCGACCGGCTGGGGAGCGGTGTTCCGAAAGCTGTGCCATATAAGCTTCGCCATTTCAAATATATGGTGGACCGCATTTCGAGCGATCCGCTTTCGGTCAAGATGCTGAAAATTGATGGCAACGACTTGATAAAGAGCTTGAAATTGAAAGCCGGTCCGATGCTTGGCGCGGTTTTGGACGTTTTGCTTTCGGAGGTGATAGAAAATCCTAATAAAAACAAAAAGAATATATTGCTCGCGCGGGCGAAAGAGTTGTCGAAAGAAAATTTGACGAAGCTGCGCGAAATGGCGAAAGAAAAGATTGAAGAAAAAAAAGAAGAAGAGGACCAAGAGATCAAGGCGAAGTATTGGGTGAAATAGGTTGGTATCTAGTAGCTAGTATTTTGTATTTGGTATTTTTTAAAAGATACTAAATACCAGATACTAAATACAAAATACCAGCTATGGCTTCTCAAGTCGCGCATGTCGTCTATGCCCAGAAATATCTTGAAAAAAATCCCCGCAAGGGCGGCGAGTTTTTTATTTTGGGAACGCTTTTTCCGGATATGCGGCGCGTGGCCGAGGGAATCACGCGGCGCGACACGCATATACGTTTTGAAAAAATTGATCTCGACTTCGACGGGATGGATATGTTCGAAGCTGGATGGAAATTTCATCTCTGGTGTGATATGCGGCGGGAGGAAATTCTCAACAAATATAATTTCTATACTCTCAAGGGCGCCGGTGCGATTGACCCGACGGCGAAACTGGTTGAAGACGAGCTGGTTTACAACGAATACAAGAATTGGGAAAAGCTGATCTATGTTCTCAACAACCCGCCGATCATCCGGACGCCACTCGATATTTCGCAAGAAACGATCGAACGCTGGTACGCGATTCTCGGAAAATATTTCGAAAAAAAACCAAACGACAAGACGATGAAAACATTTTTGTACAAGCAAACTAATTTGACTAAACTTTCCGATGAAATCATTGACGGAGTGCAAAAATTGCGAGAGAATCAGAAAGCAACAGAAATTTTGAAAAAAGTTTGCGAAGAGATAGTATAACGGGCTGTAGTGTATCGGCAACACGCGCGATTCGGGTTCGTGAGACAGAGGGTTCGACTCCCTCCAGCCCGACGAAGTAAAAAGAAATTTATGGAAAAACATCCGCGAGTTGGTATTGGAGTTATTATTAGAAAAGATAACAAGATTCTTTTAGGGAAAAGAAAAAATGCTCACGGCGAAGGTTCGTGGTGTTTTGCCGGCGGACACTTGGAATTTAATGAATCATGGGAGGAATGTTCTGAGAGAGAAATTGCAGAAGAAATTGGTGTCAAGGTAAAAAATATTCATTTCAGCGGAGCAGTAACGAACGATTTTTTCAAAGAGGAAGATAAGCATTACATCACGCTTTTTATGATTTGCGATTATGATTCGGGTGAAGTGAAAGTTCTGGAACCGCATAAATGTGAAACATGGCAATGGTTTTCTTGGGATAATTTTCCAGAGCCCTTATTTATTCCGATACAAAATTTGCGAAAAACAGATTTTAATCCATTTAAAAAATAGTTGTGAAATTCATTATTGAAAATCCGAAGGCGAGTGTGGCGAATTTTTTTCGCCGGGCGGGATATGTTTTCCAAAAACAGGAAGGCGATAGGATGGCGTTCGTGCGAAAACTCACCGACCAGCCGTTTCCGCGGTTTCATCTTTTTGTGAAGATTGTCGATTACAAATTTCAAGTGAATTTCCATATCGATCACAAAGCGGCCAGCTATGACGGATCGAATATGCATTCGGGAGAATACGGGGAAGATAGCAAGTTGCTGAATAACGAGATTGAGAAATTGAAAAATTTAAACATTGTTTGAAAATTGAAAATTTGAAATTGAAAATTTTCGATCATGGGCCTGTAGCTCAATTGGTAGAGCGCTACATTCGCATTGTAGAGGTAAGGGGTTCGAATCCCCTCAGGTCCACCACCAGTCGGACAATTAGCTCAGCTGGTTAGAGCGCTACATTCACACTGTAGAGGTCACTGGTTCGAGTCCAGTATTGTCCACAGAAAAATTGGAAGCGTGGCAGAGTGGACGAATGCGGCAGTTTCGAAAACTGCTGTGTCAGCAATGGCACCGGAGGTTCGAATCCTCCCGCTTCCGAAAATGTTTCACGAAAAACACCTCGCTCTAGGGTGATTTTCTTTACATTTCGCTGTTTCACTGCTAATCTAAATCAAGGCTTATGCTGAACATAATTCAAGAAAATTTGGGAATCGGCATGATTGGAGCGATCGTCGTCGCGATTGCGCTTTTGGTCTGGAATATATTTCTCCAAATCAATGTAAGCCGAGTGAAAAAAAATCAGAAAGAGCTGTTTTCCGGAAAAAGCGGAACGGATCTTGAAAAAGTGATTCTTGATTACGGAAAAAGCCTCAAAGAGCTTGATCGAGACATTCAGGATCTTTATGGAATATCAAATCGGATCCACGATCTGGCCGGCCGGTCGGTGCACAAGGTTGGAATGGTCAGATTCAATCCTTTCAAAGATCTTGGGGGTGATCAAAGTTTCGCCATCGCGCTTCTCAACGGGGAAAATTCCGGATTTGTGATTTCGGGGCTTCATACACGAGAAGGAAACCGGGTTTATGCGAAGCCGGTTGAAAATGGAAAGGCAGTGAAACATCCGCTCACGGAAGAAGAGCAGGACGCCATCAAAAAAGCGACGGCGAGCGCGGAAACAATTTCTCAAAAAGCATAATTTAGTATCTAGTATCTAGTATCTAGTATTTTGTATCTTGTATTTTTATGAAAGAGACAGAGTCCGCCTCGGGCGGAAAAAAAATCAAAATTCCATCTTTGGTGACCGTGAAGAAATTCGCGGAACTTTTGGGCGTGGGAATTTCGGATGCGATCAAGGAATTGATGAAAAACAAAATTCTAGCAACGATCAATGATGAGATCGACTATGATACGGCGGCGGTCATTGCTTCGGATCTGGGATTTGAAACCGAAGAAGATCTTGAAGCGACCGGAACGGGCGCGATGACGCTTGAGCAGCTGGACGAAATTCTTAAAAAAGAAAAAGGATCGGGAAAAAATTTGCGCCGTCGTCCGCCGGTAGTGACGATCCTTGGTCATGTGGATCACGGAAAGACAACACTTCTTGACGCCATTCGGAAAACTTCGGTTGTTGAAAAAGAAGCCGGAGGGATCACTCAACATATCAGCGCATATCAAGTCAAAAAGAAAGGGGAGTTAATCACTTTTGTGGATACTCCCGGCCATGAGGCTTTTTCCGCGATGCGCGAGCGCGGCGTGAGTTTTGCCGACATCGCGATTTTGGTCGTGGCCGCTGACGACGGAGTGCGTCCTCAAACCGAAGAGGTAATCAACTATCTCAAAGAAAAAAAAATCCCCATGATAGTTGCGATCAACAAAATAGACAAACCCAACGCGAATATTCAGCGAGTGAAGCAAGAGCTCGCGGACCGGGAAATCGTCATTGAAGATTGGGGCGGAAATGTTGTGGCCGCTGAAATTTCCGCGAAGCAAAATCTTGGGATCGATGAACTTCTCGATATGGTTCTTTTGGTCGCGGAAGTGGAAGATCTCAAAGCGGACAACAAAAGACTTCCGCTCGGAGTGGTGATTGAATCGCATCTTGATCCGAAAAAAGGGAATATGGCGACGGTTCTCGTGAGAACGGGAACATTGAAAGAGGGGCAGGATATTTTGGCCGGCTCCGTTGCGGGAAGAGTGAGAAGACTCGAAGACTTCAAAGGCCGTCAGATCAAAGAAGCGGATCCGTCGATGCCGGTAACCGTGATCGGTTTGCACCAATCGCCAAATGTGAATGACACTTTGCAGGGAGTTGCCAATCTGAAGTCGGCAAAAATGTCGCAAAAAGAAATGCAGTCAAGCGATTTTAGCGGAGTGAAGAGATTTGACGCGCAGCAACTTGGAAAAAGCATTGAAGATCAAAATGTGAAAAAACTAAACATTGTCATTAAGACGGATGTGCAAGGTTCGCTTGAGGCGATCGGCCAGATTTTGGGGGCGATCAAATCGGACGAAGTCGCGATCAACTATATCCACCAAGGAGTGGGCGATATCACTGAATCGGATGTGAAGCTCGGGCAAACTTCGGGAGCGGTCGTTTTTGGTTTCAATATTCAGCCGACAACAGTTGCCAAGCGGCTCGCGGAAATGAACAAAGTCGAGGTCAAAAGCTATAAAGTCATATATGAATTGGTGGAAGACATCAAAAAGCGGCTGGAGGGAATGCTGGGAGAAGAAATCGTGAGAACCGATCTCGGAAAACTCAAAGTGCTCGCGGTTTTCATGACGGGAAAGAAAGATATGATCGTCGGCGGAAATGTTGTTTCGGGGAAAATGAAAAACGGCGAATTTGTTGAAGTCGCGAGAGACGAAAAAGTTTTGGGACGCGGAAAACTGGTCAATCTTCAGCAAAACAAGATCAATGTCGATGAAGTGACCCAGGGGCATGAATGCGGGATCACTTTCGATGGAGGAACAAAGATCAAAGAAGGGGATACGCTGGTTTGTTTCCATGAGGAAGTAGTGAAGAAAATTTTGTAAAATCAATATGTCTTTACGTATAGAACGAGTCAATGAACTGATCAAAGCAACAATCGCTGAAATCATAGCCCGGGAAGTGGAATTGCCTCCCGGAGTTTTTGTAACGGTCGCAAAGGTTGACACGACGCGCGACTTGCGCTATGCTCAAGTGTTTGTGAGTGTTTTCCCGGAAAACAAATTTGGCAATACCATAAAAATACTCAGCAAGAAAATATATGTCCTTCAGGGATCGTTGAACAAAAAGCTCCATATGAAGCCGTTGCCAAGGATCGAATTTGTTTCCGATCATACCGAGGCGGAAGCGGACAAGATCGAAAAGATACTCAAAGAATTATGAATTACAAATTCGCCAAAGAATTCAACCAAATAAAAAAAGAATTCGAAAAGGCCAAAAAAGTGCTTCTTGTCGCGCATTCGCGCCCGGACGAAGATACTATAGGGTCCGTTTTTGTTTTGAAAGGATACTTGGAAAAGACGCTTGGAAAACAGGCGGACGCGGTTTGCCTCGACGTTTTCCCGGAATATCTCAAGGCAGTCTTTGAAGGGGAAAAATTTTCGGATTTGGAAAAAATAAAAATTGGCGACTATGATCTGCTGGTCGGCTGCGACGCGGTTGGAAGGAGCTTTGAAAAAATCGTGAAGAAGAAAAACAAAAACCAAAAAGTGATCCTCTTTGACCATCATCCTACGATTGAAATCAAAGAAATCAAGCCGGATATCATGGTTGCGGATGAGAATATTTCATCGGTCTGCGAGATCCTGTATGATTTTTTGGATTTTCACAGAATCGCGATCAATAAAAAAATGGCATCCTATCTTCTCGCGGGCATTTTGTACGATACGGGGGCGTTTCAGCATTCGAACACATCCGCGAGAGTGATGGAAATCTCGGCAGACCTCATGAGAAAAAGAGCGCCTATGAACAAGATTATTCAGGCCACTTTCAAGAACAAAAAGCTGGAAACTCTGAAACTTTGGGGGCGGGCTATGGAACGGGCGCAAATAAACGAAAAGACGGGAGCGATTTTGTCTTTCATAACCACGGAAGATATGAAAGAGCTGGATATAAAGGAAGATGACATAGGCAGAATCGCGGAACTCCTCAACACCGTTGTTGGAACAAAATTTTCTTTGGTTTTGATAGAAAAGGGACAAAACAAGATCAAAGGAAGCCTTCGGAGCGAGTGGTATAAAAACGTGGATGTTTCCGAGATCGCTCAAAAATTGCGAGGCGGGGGACACAAACTTGCAAGCGGATTCGAGATCGTAGGGAAGATTGTGAAAGGCGAGGGAGGAATAACAGTCGAATAGCTTTACGAATTACGAATCTAGTACGAATATACCAATACATAGAATTCATAATTCGTATATTCGTAGAACGAAGCGGATTCGTAATTCGTAAAGGTATGGAATACAAAAAGCTCGAAGAAAAAATAAAAAAATGCCGTTCTTGCCAGTTGCGCGGGACGTGCGCGCAGGTTGTCTCGGGTGAGGGGAGCGAAAAGGCTCGGATTTTGTTCATCGGCGAGGCGCCGGGTGCGGAAGAAGACAAGCAAGGCTTGCCGTTCGTGGGAGCGGCAGGAAAATTTTTGAATCAAATGCTCGAAACGATAAATTTGAAGCGTGAGGATGTTTTCATCGCCAATGTTCTCAAATGCCGGCCGCCGGCCAACCGCGACCCGCTGCCTGAAGAAGTGGCGGCTTGCTGGCCTTGGCTTCTTGAACAGATCAAAACGATCAAGCCGAAATTGATCGTTCTTCTCGGCCGGCACGCAATGGAAAGATTCCTTCCCAACCAAAAAATTTCCCAAATCCACGGCACAGCGGTGCGACGAGAGATCGAAGGAGTCGGCAAACAAATTTTCTATATCCTCTACCACCCTGCGGCAGCGCTCTATCAAGGAAGCCTGCGCGAGGTCCTGCTCGCGGACTTCAAAAAAATCCCAAAAGTTTTGAAGGCGATTGAAAAGGAAAAGAAAGAAGATAGCAAAAAAGCAAACAGATTTGAAGATGAAAACAAACAGCTGGCGCTGTTTTGAGATTTTTAATATAATATTTGATAGCAAGGCCGTATATATTCGGCCTTTATTTTTTATTGACCATATGCCTTTTTGGTGGTAATTTTTATATCAGTTGAAAGTATATGGCCGGGTGGCGAAGTAGCTAACGCGGCGGTCTGCAAAACCGCTATTCATGGGTGCAAGTCCCGTCTCGGCCTCAAACTTTAATATACTGCCCGGGTGCTGGAACTGGCAGACAGCCTGGACTTAAAATCCAGTGAGCGCAAGTTCGTGTGGGTTCGATCCCCACCCCGGGCACATAGTAAATGCAAAATTTTAAAAATAAAAATGTAAAATTAATAAATCGCTTTGCGATTATTTTGCTTAGATATGCCGGACGATGAAATACGAAAAAAAATTGTTCTCACCGCCGATGACTTTGGAAAAAGCGAATTGGCAAATCGGAATATTTTGAGGCTCGCGAAATCGGGGAGGCTTGATCGGGTTTCTGTGATGGCGGATGGCAATTTTGCGCCGGGGCAAATCGAAGAGCTGATCGAAACCGGAGTGAAACTCGACATTCACTTTGAATTGATTTGGCAAAAAAGGCGAAGGAACTTGCTAGTAGACAATACTCTGAGGCAAGGAGTTGTTTTTTTCGTGAACTATATATGGGGAGATTGGCCGGTTCCGGAAAATCCCAGAAGCAGTGCAAAAGCCGTCCGTCGGGAATGGAATGAGCAGATTGAAAAATTCATAAAAATTTTTGGCCGGACTCCGGATGGAATAAGCTCCCACGAGCACACTCATTATTTTACGGTCTATTTTGGAATTGCACTCGATCTTGCCAGACATTTTAACATATCCTTTATTCGTTTTGGGAAAAAAGGCTTTGTGGGAAAAAGGAATTCCGTGAGTTTCATTTTGAATGTTATGCGCTGGTTGGATAACAGGAAATTTTTGAAATCGGGAGTGAAATCGTCAAGCTATTTTGCAAGCCTAGATTGGTTTGAAAACACAGATGAAATTGGGAAAACTGCATCAGAAAAAATCATTGAAATTGCCTGCCATCCAGAAAGAGAAGAGGAACTTGAATTGATCGAAAAATATTTCTAAAAAATATGGAAGCCGTACTCCTTTCAATCGCAACTTTTTTTTCCACTTATTTCGGTGGACTTTTGGCGGTGAAGCTCAAGAGCAAACTTCATCTCATCATGGGTTTCACGGCCGGCGTCATTTTGGGAGTGGTTTTCTTCGAGATCTTTCCTGAAATCATTGAGCAAGTAAAAGAGCATAATTTCTCGCCGACGGGGATCATGGTCGCGCTCCTTGCCGGTTTTCTTGTTTTTCATATTCTCGAAAAAGCTATTCTCATTCATCATGCTCACGAGGGGGACTATGCCGAGCATGTTCATCCCCAAGTTGGAATTTTGTCGGCTCTCGCGCTCATTGGTCACAGTTTTTTAGATGGGTTTGGCATCGGACTTGGTTTTCAGATCAGCCCGGCGGTCGGCGTGCTGGTCGCTATCGCGGTGATATCCCACGATTTCACCGATGGGATGAATACGATCACACTGATGCTTTCGAACAAAAATAGTCTCAAGAGAGCGAAAAATTTTCTTTTTCTTGACGCATTGGCGCCGATGCTCGGAGTACTGGCAACCCTATTTTTCAAAATTCCGCCGTCTTTTTTGGTCTTGTATCTCGGATTTTTTGCGGGATTTTTGCTCTATATTGGAGCAAGCGATGTTTTGCCGCAAGCGCACAGCAAAAAAAGCTCATATCAATTGATGAGCCTTACGATTCTGGGTGTGCTGTTTATTTTTGTTATTTCGCGATTTACGTAAAAACTATATCAACACGTCCATCAGATTCTGTCCCGTCATTTCCGGCGGAACGGGTATGTTCATAACGGCGAGGATGGTCGGGGCGACATCGCTCAAAATTCCACTGGCGTTGCTTCTTGCATTGACGATCTGGGATTCGTTTTTTTGTTTTTGGTTTGAGGGGTTCAGATACCAAAAAGGGACAGGAAAAGAAGAATGTTCCGTGTCGATCTCCTCTGTTCGCGGGTTGACGATCTCCTCGGCGTTTCCGTGGTCGGCGGTGATGAAAATATGCCCGCCGATCTTCAAAATTTCAGGGATGATTTTTCCAAGGCATCCGTCGACCGCTTCGACAGCGGCAATGGTAGGTTTCAGTTTTCCGGTGTGGCCGACCATATCGGCGTTGGCGAAGTTGATCAGAGTGAAACCGTATTTTCCTTTGCCTAGCTCGTCCAATATTTTCTCTTCAATTATATAGGCGCTCATTTCAGGAAGCTTGTCGTAGGTTGAAACCGATTGAGAAGGGACGAGAACTCGATCTTCTCCCGCGAAAGGCTCTTCGCGTCCGCCGTTGAAAAAATAAGTGACGTGGGCGTATTTTTCTGTTTCGGCGATGCGCAACTGGTTGATATTGCTACGACTCAAAACTTCGCCGAGGCAATTTTTGATTTCTTGGGGACCAAAAGCAACTTTGACGGGCAAGTTATCTTCGTACTTTATCATCGTGACAAATTCGATATCGGGAAGATATTTCTTTCTCTCGAATTTTGAAAAAGTGGGGAGAGTGAAGGCTTTTGTGAGTTGGCGCGCCCGATCCTCGCGGAAATTGAAAAAAATAACGGAATCTTTTTCTTCGATCGAATGAATTTCTCCTCCTTCATCCTCAATCACAATCGGTTCAACAAACTCGTCAGTGATATTTTTGTCGTATGATCTTCGAAGCGCGGTCTGGGCGTTTTGTTCTCTTTGGCCGGCCCCTTCAGTAAGGAGGGCGTATGCTTTTTCGGTTCGGTTCCAATTGTCGTTTCGGTCCATCGCGAAATATCTTCCTGAGATTGAGGCAATCCGGACTGCGGGATAATCCTTGAGCCGTTCTTCGATGTCGCGGATGACTTTTATGCCGGATTGGGGTGGAGAGTCTCGTCCGTCGGTAAAAAGATGGAGATAGACTTTTTCAAGGCCGTTGTTTTTGGAAAATTCAAGAAGAGCGTACAAATGTTCAAGAGAGCTGTGTACGCCGCCGTTGGAGGCGAGTCCCATTATGTGCAAGGCGCTCTTGGTTTTTTTGACATTTTCAGCGGCCGCGAGAAAACTTTCATTCGCGAAAAAACTTCCATCCTGAATGGAGAGAGTGATGCGCGGGAGGCTTTGGTATATGACACGACCGGCCCCCAAGGTGAGGTGGCCTACTTCGGAATTTCCCACTTCGCCCCATGGCAATCCGACGGAAATTCCGGAAGCCTGAAGAAGAGTCGCCGGATAATGGCGCGCGATGTTGTCAACCGTGGGCGTATTTGCTTGGGCGATCGCGTTTCCCTCAAGATTCGGATTTTCTCCCCACCCATCAAGGATGATGAGGTATACAGGTTTGTTCATATTTGGAATTTTATCACATTCTGTGTCTCTTTGACAAAAAGATCGAAATGATATATGATTTATCTCGGTTAATATTAATTTCAGCTTCAGTTGATAACTGAAGAATATCAGCAAATATATCGTGCAAACATATAAAGTATTTGAAATGATTTCGAATTGTTATCAAATGAATAGCTTGCAAAAAAATGGAATTCAGTTTCGGACTTCTTTTTGTTGGAATTTTGGCTTTGGTCGTCGGCTCGGTCTTGGGGTATTTTGCCCGCCAGTCGATTGCTAAGAAGCAACTTGGAACCGCGGAGGGAAAAATCAACAAAATGACGCAGGAAGCCGAGGAAGAAGCTCGGACGGTTTTGCTTGATGCAAAAAACAAGGCGGTTGAGGTTTTGGACGAGGTCAAAAAAGATGAGAAGAAAAGACAAGAGCAAATTTTCCGGGTCGAAAAAAGGATTGAGACCCGCGAAGAAAATTTGGACCGGAAAATGGATGAACTGGAAAAAGAAAAAAGAAATTTGATCAGCAAGGCGGACGAGATAAAGCGAATCAGAAAAGAAACGGATGCGGCGCGGGAAGAAGAACTCAAGCGCCTTGAAAAAATCGCCGGACTCTCGAAAGAAGAAGCCAAAAAAATTCTGCTTCAATTGGCGGAAGAACAGAATCGCGAAATTTTGGCGGTGAGAATCAAAAAATTGGAAAAAGACGGGCAAGATGAGCTCGAGAAAAAAGCGCGCAACATCATGACGCTCGCGATGCAAAGATACGCGGGAAGCCACTCGGCGGAAACCACAACTTCCACAGTTTCCATTCCGTCAGACGAACTCAAGGGAAGAATAATTGGTCGCGAAGGAAGGAATATCAAAACTCTGGAGCGGCTCACTGGCATCGAAGTGATCGTTGATGATACTCCTGAAGCCATTGTTCTTTCCGGTTTCAATCCGGTGCGGCGGGAAATTGCACGCATTGCTCTTGAAAAATTGCTCTCCGATGGAAGAATTCATCCGACGCGCATTGAGGAAGCGGTCAACTTTGCCAAGACCGAAGTGAACAACAAGATCAAAGAAGCCGGTGAAGCGGCAGTATATGATGTGGGCGTGGCGGGACTTGATCCCAAAATAGTCCAGCTCATCGGACGGCTTCGCTTCCGTACAAGCTATGGGCAGAATGTCCTGTTGCACTCGCTGGAAGTGGCTCACCTTTCCGGCGCCCTTGCCGCGGAATTGGGCGCGAATGTGAGTCTTGCGAAAAAGGCCGGACTCTTGCATGATATTGGAAAAGCTATCGATCATGAAGTGCAAGGAACACACATCGAGATTGGAATCAGCATTCTCAAAAAATTTGGGATTGGACAGGATGTAATTGACGCCATGAAGTCTCATCACGAAGACTATCCCTTCGAAAGCAACGAAGGAATGATCATAGCGGCGGCCGACGCGCTTTCCGCCTCGCGTCCGGGAGCGAGAAAAGATACGCTCGAAGACTATCTCAAGCGACTTACTGAACTGGAAAATGTCGCGCAATCTTTTCCAGAAGTGGAAAAGACCTATGCCATTCAAGCCGGCCGTGAGATTCGTGTTTTCGTGAAACCGGATAAGGTTGACGATCTGGGCGCGGTCAAATTGGCGCGGTCAATCGCGGACAAGATCGAGCAAGAGCTCAAATATCCGGGCGAGATCAAAGTGAATGTTCTGCGTGAAACAAGAGCGGTTGAAGTGGCGAGATAGAATCGTGTTTGCGCAAAGAATATAAAAGTAATAGAATTAATTTAGTCTTATATAACGCAAAATAATCTAGAAGGCGGGGTGAATTATGGCAACAGACATCAACAAAGAAATTTTGGTGGATATGGTGGCTGACAAAATCGGAATGGCGAAAAAAGACATCGAAATCGTCGTCGACAATGTCGTGGATGTGATCATGGACGCGTTGCACAATGATCGAAAAGTGACGATTGCGAGCTTTGGGACTTTCAAGGTGACTCATCGCGCGTCGCGAGAAGGCATCAACCCCCAGACCAAGCAGCGGATCACGATTCCGGCTGTCAATACGCCGAAGTTCACGGCGGGCAAGCGTCTCAAGGAAACAGTGCGAAATCAAGCGCCCAAAGCGGCGGAGGCTTCTGAAATATAATAGTGATCTTTTCACCCCGCACCAAATCTCCATAGCCAATCTTTTCTATTTCTTTACCTTAAAGATTTGTGTTTATCAGGATTTGGTGCGGGGTTCGCCTGCCCCTTGTCCTTCAAGGGGCAGTTGCTAATACTGGAGTGTTATCGGGCTGTCGTATACCGGCAGTACGCGTGCTTTGGGAGCACGTTGACTGGGTTCGATTCCCAGCAGCCCGAAAAATTGAATAAGCGGGTGTTGTATAATGGCTATTACATAAGGTTTCCAACCTTAGGACGAGGGTTCGATTCCCTTCACCCGCTCAGCGAAAAACGAGGCTATAAAAAGCCTTGCTTTTTGTTATTCATAAAGACGTTTAGAACTTTTTATAATCTTTCGGCTATGATATAATCAAAGTAGCCATTAACAACCGCAATTTATTTCATGAAAAGTCCAGAATTTTATTCAGGAGAAAAATTACTACCAGGCAAACAAAAAAAGTCTGATAATGCAACTGATCTGAGTCCATTTCGGGAGGGTGTGATAGGCAGAAAAAGTTCAGAAGGTTCTTTTGCCGATATTCATGAAATAAATAAGCCTCGGGAAGATTTTCCAGACAGGATAATTAAAATTGGGAAGACGGAAGATTATACCCCGCCGCTCTTGAAAGACAAACTGCGAATTAAATTTTCCAGAAAAAAAATTAGTGATATTCTAGTTAAATTGCTAGGGCCTAAATTTCAAATTCATCCAGACCAAGATTTTATTGAAAACGGAGTGGCGGAATATTTACTGATGAAAGAATATTTTGGATCTGACGAAAAAGAAGCTAAGAATACCAGCCAGAATAATCGGGAAGAATTATTATTTTCTTTACAAGACCACAGTAGCTCGTTTTATAAAGAAATGACGCGAGTTCTTGGCAATGATACTTTAGTTGCTGAAGTTGTCCAGACTCTTAAAAATCACCAGAAGGATAACTTTTTTCCCAAAGAGCAAACAATTATTGGCCATCCGCCGAACCTGACCCGAGAAAGAGCAGAGGAACTTCAGACCCAAGGTGAAAAGTTGCCGGTTACTTACTATATTTACCAGGAAAAAATTGTTGGCGCTAATGTTGTTCCGCTCTGTGAACTAAATGAGGAAGAATTATTAAAGCATCCTCAGCTAATCGAGAAGCTCCTAACTTTTGCGGTTTTAACTAAAAAGATGTACTCGGATACCAGGAAATTAATTGATACAAGACCCG
This sequence comes from Candidatus Moraniibacteriota bacterium, assembly GCA_043802865.1. Taxonomy (GTDB): domain Bacteria; phylum Patescibacteriota; class Minisyncoccia; order Moranbacterales; family UBA11712; genus JAPLXD01. Next base: position 10,789 of record JAZDKQ010000042.1, on the reverse strand, counting down.
AAGAATTGGCCAAGCATCCTTTCGAATGGTTTCAAAAAACAGCTAACATCCTACTGGATAAAGACAAACAAGAATTATCTTTTGTTGATACCAGGTGGCTCTGGGATGGAAACAGCCGTATAGGAAAGGGAGGAGTGGATCTAATCAAGCATCTTGGAGTGAAATCAGTCGATAATGTCATAAAGAAATATGCGGCCATGTTGAACTCGTTGAAAGGGAGTCAATCATGATTTTTTCTAATACATATTTTTTTCCATAAACCCAGTTCTAACCGCATGAACTAGCCAGCTCAAATTTTTTCTTGTCTGTCTAGGTTCAGATAGATATTAACCACCCAGGCTTGTAAAATTATTGAATCTTTCGTTTCGAAATTTTGACTTTTCAGTTTCAGGAAGTATTGATGGGGAGTCGCATAATCAAGTGCGGCGTGCGGCCTCACATTGTTCCAGACATACTCCCATTCGTTTAATTTTTTCTGCATAATATTCATATCCTGGAATGTGTTGCCCTGTTGATAGAATTCCCGTTCGTCAGCCCCGTGGGAAATCTCGACGTAGCTATTCTGCTTGGGATTTCTGGGATAGGTGAAGTAACGGGTCAACTTTAGATTTTCACAAAGTTTCTCGAATTCTTTCAAAAATTCAGCCCCATTGTCAGTTTGAATGGAACGCACCTTAAAAGGAAACTTATCAAGGCAGCATTTCAGAAATTCGGCTCCGTTTCTTGAAGAGTTGCTGGAATAGTATTTCAATGATCTTTGCTTGGTTAAAACATCGATGGCGGTGAATTGAAAGATTTTTCTTCCTCCTGTGAGATTTACATGCTTTGTGTCCAGCTGAACCATATCCCCCGGTCTTAAAATCCTCATTCCTTTGGGAAATCTGGCTCGTGGAGACAAGACAGCCTTCCTTCTTTTCAGGATTCTTCCAACAGTGCTCACGGAAACCAAAATCCCTTTGTCTGCTAAGATTTTCTGAATCTTGTATTTCGACCAAGCCGGATAGGTTTTTCTCACATTGACGACTTCAATAATCGTTTCAATGGATGTTGTCGGCTTCCTGAGGTTCTTCGGCCGATGGGATTTGTCCTTGAGCCCTAAAATTCCTTTTTCCTTGAATCTTTTCCGCCAATTACGAACTGTCGTTCTTGTGAGTCCGAAATGGCGCGCGGTTAGAGAAACATTGTTTCCATGTTGTTTGTGCCAGTCCAAGACCTTAATTCGAAATCTGGCTTTAATTGTTAATCCCTCCATTTTCCTCGCCCAGCGAGCGATGCTGACCGCTCCCGGGAGTATTGATCCGTAGATTGTCATATGACAACCACTATATCGTCCTTTCATCTGATTTTCTAAACCCTCAAGTGGATAGTATCATATGGACCAGTACATTTATTTGCATTATCCGGAAAAACGTGCTATAATTGACAACAGGAAACGGGTGAAGTCCCGTTTTTTGCGTATTTAAGGCGAAAAAGGAATATCAATACAAAATCAGCCAAAAAGACATGTTCAAGAAACCGAAAGTGAAGAAAAGTCTCAAGAAAATAAAAAAAGCATTCAAAAATATACCGAAAAAACCGGAAGAGGCGGTGTTTGTTTTTTTGGCCGTTTTGGCCTTGGTTTTCGCGGGGATGTGCTTTGATAAGATTAGGCTTGACATAAACGCACCGGCTCCGAGCGCGGAAGTGAAAAAAACAGTATCGCCGAGAGAAATACAGATCAAAAAAATGGTTGCCTATTCGCCTATCCGTGAAATGGCCCCGTTCATTGCCAAGAAAAATAAAAAAGTAGCGGCCTATCTCGTAGCGATCGCCAAAAAAGAAAGCAACTGGGGAGTATACTCGCCGAAAAAAGAGGGGAAGGAATGCTACAATTATTGGGGATATCGAGGATCGGAAAACACGACCGAATCCGGGTACAGCTGTTTCGACTCTCCCGCCCAAGCCGTGAATATTGTCGGAAACAGGCTTGGGGATTTGATAGCGAAAAAAATAAACACTCCCCGAGATATGGTCGTTTGGAAATGTGGCCGCAATCGCGCGGATCAAAGAACCGCCAGCGCGGCGAAATGGGTGCGAGATGTGAATTTGTATTACAAAAAGATGATGTAAGGCGCGAAGAATATTTTTATTACTAAATCCTAATGCATGTTTTTGGGATTTTTTTGCTCTGAAAATTGTGCTGAAATAAGTTGCAAGCGAAAAAATGTCGCTTCGCCAAGACTCAACCTTGGCGAGAATTACCCGGCGGTTTTTATTTGAAAAAAAGTGGATTTTGGGATAGGATGAGGTAAGTAATGAAATACATATTTAAATACATATTTCCGGCGGGGGGAATAATAGACAAAAAATATGGAAAAGCCTGAAAAGTTATTAAACAAAACAGATCCCAGGATTATTGAGGATAAATTTTATCAAAATCCGATAAAAATTTGTTATAAGATAGACGAAATTATTTTTAGGTTGCTGGCGGACCGCAGCCAACTTTCAAAAAAAATAGACAGTTTATCCTTAGAAATTTTAGAGCTTTCCGGGGAAGTCAAAGATGCATTTTATGTAAAAGATAAAAATCCAAATAGTACTGTGGAGACAGGCAGGATTATCAATCTAGCTGACGCACTTAAAAAGTTAATCGCCGAAGATGAATTCTTGGGTTTTGCTGATAGTCTGTATATCAAGGAAGATGCCAGCCAAGACTATTTAACATACAAAGAACCGCTACCAGTTGAGATAAAAACAAAAAATGACTTAAAAAATCTCATAGAAAAGTATATCAGTCTTCTCAACTATTTTGCACTTGACAATTATTCCACTCGAGGAAAAATGAGGCATTAGATTTGTTTATTTCAACTATTTCCACTGCTCAAATTCCGGCGGGGGAAAAATTGCGCTAGAATGGTTTTGATGAAAATAATTTTCACAATAAACGAAGACAAAAGCATCAAGCTTTCTCTTTTCGAAGGGAAAGGGGAAAAAGACAGCCTTGAGTGGAAGGACGAAAACTCTCTTTCTCGGGTTTTGCTTGTCAATTTGGACAAACTTTTGCACAAAAATAGGCTGGGACTTGACAAAATTTCAGGATACACGATAATAAGTGAAGTGCCGCAGAAATGGACGACATATCGGATCGCGGATATCACCTCGAAGACTCTAAAAATCGGATTGTCCTCCTCCTCGGCGGGTAAACTTGCAAAATAAAATGAGGTGTGCTAGATTATAAATTACGATATCATTGCCTAACTTCGGGGGATTTGAATATATCATCCAAGCATAATTAAATACTTCTAACTAAAACCACTTAGCCAAAACTATCCGTTTCCCAGAAATTTTCGAAGCGGAAGTTGGAGAGTGGCGTGTCTTTTATGTCGCAAGGGGCCAAAACTCTCGGGGTGAAAGAGTCCTTCAGCCCGCAGTCCTCTCTTCAAAAGAGGAAGTTTTTCAAGCGTCTTCCAATGGTTTCACTTCCCAATCTGATCGAAACTCAGACGGTTTCTTATGATTGGCTTTTGAAAGACGGACTCAAGGAACTTTTTGAAGAGGTGAATCCGATAAGCGATTTCACCGGGAAAGATTTGGAACTCACGTTTGGGGAATATTATCTCGACGAACCAAAGTACGACGAAAAAATTTCGAAAGAAAAAAATATATCTTTTGAAGCGCCTCTCCGGAGCGCGGTCAAACTTCTCAATAAGCAGACGGGAGAGATAAAGGAGCAGGAAGTATATCTCGGCGATCTCCCCATTATGACCGATCGGGGAACTTTTGTGATAAACGGCGTGGAGAGAGTTGTTGTGAGCCAGCTTATCCGGAGTCCCGGGGTGTTTTTCACGATGGAATATCAAAAAGGGAAGAGGCTTTTCGGAGCCAAGATCATTCCGAATCGCGGCGCTTGGCTTGAAATGGAAACAGATTTGGACGGAGCGCTTTGGGTGAAGATAGACCGAAAAAGAAAAGTGGCCGTCACATCCTTGTTGCGGGCTTTTGGCATAGCAACTAACGAAGAGATAGCCAAAACTTTTTCCGACGTGGACAAAGGAGAGACGAACTATATAGAAGCGACGATTGAAAGAGACGCAGCCAAGGACCAAGGCGAAGGATTCAAAGAAGTATACAAGAGAATTCGTCCGGGTGATTTGGCGTCGGTTGAAAACGCCAAGCAAATGATCGAATCGATGTTTTTCAATTTCGACCGGTATGATTTCGGAAAAGTTGGCCGTTATCGCCTCAATCAAAGGCTGGATGTCGATGTTCCGAACGACGAAAAATACAGAACCTTGCGTCCGGAAGACCTGATCTTGATCATCAAAGAAATAATCAATCTCAATAATAATCCCGTAGCCGAGCCGGACGACATTGACCATTTGGGAAATCGGCGCGTACGCTGCGTGGGAGAACTTGTCCAGAACAAATTCCGAGCGGGACTTGCCCGCATGGCTCGCAATATTAAAGACCGGATGAGCACCTGCGATCTGGCGACGGTTGTGCCGGGTCAGCTCATCAACTCGCGTCCCGTTGCGGCGGCGGTCAAAGAATTCTTCGCTTCATCCCAGCTTTCCCAATTCATGGATCAAGTGAATCCATTGGCCGAACTTGAACATAAAAGAAGGCTTTCCGCGATGGGTCCGGGAGGATTGACGCGCGAGAGAGCTGGATTTGAAGTACGCGATGTTCACCAATCGCACTATGGAAGAATTTGTCCGGTGCAGACGCCGGAAGGACCGAACATTGGTCTCGTGAACCACATTGCTTGCTATGCCAGGATCAATGAATTCGGTTTCATCGAAACTCCATACCGAAAAGTTGTTTTGAAAGATGGCCGTCCGTATGTAACGACAGAAATTGAATACTTGAACGCAACGATCGAGGACAGAAAAGTCATCGCTCACGCGGATATAGAAATCGGTGAAGACGGGGAGCTTCTTGAAGAAAAATTGGAAGCTCGCGTCAAAGGAAAGCCTTTCATCATCGAATCGACGAAAGTTGATTTCGTGGATGTTTCTCCCAAACAATGTATTTCGATCGCAACCGCGCTCATTCCATTCCTTGAACACGATGATGCCCACCGCGCTCTCATGGGTTCCAACATGCAACGCCAGGCCGTTTCCTGCATTCTTCCGCAGGCGCCGTATGTCGGGACGGGACTTGAAGACAAAGCGGCGGCCGACTCCGGCCAGGTGATTCTTGCCAAAGATGACGGAGAAGTTGTTGAAGTGGATGCAAGCCATGTGACGGTCAAGGAAGAGAAAAAAGGAGAAAAACCGGCCAAAAGAACCTATTGGCTGCAAAATTTCGAAAGATCAAATGCCTTCACTTGCATGAACCAAGTTCCGCGGGTGGCAAAGGGCGATCGGGTTCGGAAAAATCAGTTGATCGCGGACGGCGCTTCGACAGACAACGGAGAACTTGCCCTGGGACAGAATATTCTTGTGGCTCTTATGCCATGGGAGGGTTCAAACTTTGAAGACGCCATCATCATTTCCGAGCGGCTTCTTCAGGATGACCGCTATACATCGATTCACATCGAAGATTTTTCAGTTGATATTCGCGATACGAAACTTGGACCGGAAATGGTGACGCGCGATATCCCAAACATCGGAGAAGAGCGGCTCAAAAATCTTGACGACACTGGGATCATCCATATCGGCGCGGAAGTTTCTTCAGGAGATATTATGGTTGGAAAAATTTCTCCGAAAGGCGAAGGCGATCTGACTCCGGAAGAAAGGCTTTTGCGGGCGATCTTTGGTGAAAAATCAAAAGACGTGAAAGACACTTCGCTATATCTTCCTCACGGTGAGCACGGCAAAATTGTGGATATAAAAATATTTTCCCGTGAGCAGGGTGACAAGCTTTCAGCCGGCGTCATTCAGCAAATTCAGGTGAGCGTGGCCCAGTTTCGCAAAATTTCCGTCGGCGACAAGCTGGCCGGACGGCACGGAAACAAAGGCGTGATCTCAAAGATCGCGGCGGTTGAGGATATGCCATATCTTCCGGACGGAACACCAGTGGACATCATTTTGAATCCGCTCGGCGTGGCATCTCGTATGAACATCGGACAAATCCTTGAAGCTCATCTCGGCTGGGCGGCCTCAAAGCTCGGATATAAAGCGGCGAGTCCATCGCTCGACGGAGTGAGTGAAGAGGACATCAAAAAAGAACTCAAAAAAGCGGGACTTCCCGAAGATGGAAAAATAGGACTCATAAACGGCAAAGACGGAGAGCATTTTGAAGAAAAAACGATGGTGGGATATATGTATATTTTGAAATTGAACCATCTCGTGGAAGACAAGATCCATATGCGTTCAATTGGTCCGTATTCTCTCATCACCCAGCAGCCTCTTGGCGGGAAAGCCCAATTTGGAGGCCAGCGTTTTGGAGAAATGGAAGTGTGGGCGCTTGAAGGATATGGCAGTGCCTACACCCTTCAAGAAATGATGACGATCAAATCGGACGACCAGCTCGGCCGTTCAAAAGCCTATGAATCCATAATCAAAGGAGAACCGATCAAAGCTCCGAATATTCCGGCGTCCTTCAATGTCCTTGTTAACGAGTTGAAAGGACTGTGCCTCAACGTGGATGTGTCCGGAGAAAATTTTGATCCGGAAAGAAAAGAACCCATTGAAGAAAAAAAAGAAATTGAAAAGAAGTAATATTTTTTCCATAGAAGATTATGGCTCAATCAACAAATACCAGAGTGAATGACTTTGACTCCATCCGGCTCAAGCTGGCCAGTCCTGATGATATTTTGAATTGGTCGCATGGAGAAGTGACGAAGCCCGAAACAATCAACTATCGAACCCAGCGCTATGAGCGGGATGGTCTTTTTTGCGAAAAAACTTTTGGACCGGCCAAGGATTGGGAATGCTATTGCGGAAAATACAAAAAGATTCGTTATAAAGGGATCATCTGCGACAAATGTGGAGTGGAAGTGACGCGATCAATCGTCCGCCGAGAACGGATGGGACACATCAAACTGGCGGTTCCGGTTTCGCATATCTGGTTTTTGCGGGGCGTGCCTTCAAAGATCGGGCTGTCGCTTGGCATATCGGCTCAAGACCTTGAAAAGGTGGTATATTTTGCAAGCTATATTGTGATGGAGGTGGATGAAAACGCGAGAAAAGAAGCTCTCGAAAGAATGGACACAGAATTCAAAGGCAAGCAAAAAAGAATCAAAGCTGAAGAGGCAAAAAATTCCGATTCCGACGGAGAAGATCTGAAGAGCGCCTATCAAGGCGGACGGGACGAGCTGAAAAATTTGAAAAAATTCCAAATTCTTTCTGAAGTAGAATATTTCAATCTCTCTCTCAAATACGGGCATGTTTTCAAGGCTGGCATCGGCGCCGAAGCGGTTCGGAAAATTCTTGAAGGCCTCAATCTTGAGGAAGAAATAAAAAGAATCGACAAAGAACTTGAAAGCGACAAAATTTCAGACAAGAAAAAACTTTTGAAGCAACTCAAACTTTTTCAAGGAATGAACCAAGTGGGTATTCGTCCCGAATGGATGCTTCCGACCGTGATTCCGGTGATTCCGCCCGATCTGCGCCCGATGGTTCAGCTCGACGGAGGAAGATTTGCGACTTCAGACCTCAATGATCTCTATCGACGAATCATCAACCGCAACAACCGGCTCAAAAAATTGCTCGAAATCAGCGCGCCGGAAGTAATTTCGCGAAACGAAAAAAGAATGCTCCAAGAAGCGGTTGACGCTCTTTTTGACAACAGCGCAAGGCGCGGACAGACATCCGTTGCGGCTTCCACCGGCCAAAAGAGAGCTTTGCGGTCGCTGGCTGATATGCTCAAGGGAAAGCAAGGGCGTTTCCGACAAAACTTGCTCGGAAAGCGGGTTGACTATTCAGGAAGAAGCGTGATTGTGGTTGGTCCGAAGCTCAAATTGCATCAGTGCGGATTGCCCAAAAAGATGGCGCTGGAACTTTTCAAGCCTTTCATCATCAACAAGCTGATTGAAAAAGAATATGCTCACAATGTCCGCAGCGCCGGCAAAATGGTTGAGTTTGAAACTGAAGAAGCCTATGAAATTCTTGATGAGATAATCGAACATCACTACGTGCTTTTGAATCGCGCTCCAACTTTGCATCGCTTGAGTATTCAAGCTTTCCAGCCGGTGCTCATCGAAGGAAAAGCCATTCAAATTCACCCTATGGTTTGCAGCGCTTTCAATGCGGACTTCGACGGAGACCAAATGGCGGTTCACGTGCCTCTCACGGAAAATGCGCGCCGAGAAGCTCGGGACATCATGCTTTCCTCGAAAAATCTTTTGAAGCCCGCCAGCGGAGAGCCGATCACGATACCGTCGCAGGATATGGTGTTGGGCTGCTACTATATGACTCATACGCGAAAAGGCTCCAAAGGCGAAGGAAAAATATTTTCTTCCGCCGAAGAAGCCAAGATCGCTTTTCATTTTGATAGTATCGAGCTCAAAACCGAAATTGAAGTGGAAATCAAAGGTGAGAGAATTAAAACTTCCATCGGAAGAGTGCTTTTCAATGAAATAATGCCGGAGGAATTGGAATTTGTGAACGAAGAAATGGACAAAGGAAAATTGCGCCAGATCGTGGCGCGATGCCTTGAAATTTCCGGAAGAGAACGGACGGCGAAATTCGTTGATGATCTGAAAAACTTGGCCTTTTCTTTTGTCACGCGATCCGGAATAAGCTGGGGAATGGATGACCTGAAGACTCCGGTTGAAAAGAAAAAAATAATTGAAATAGCAAAAGAAAAAGTTAGGACGATAAACAGCCAATATGAGATGGGGCTTCTCACTGACAAAGAGCGGAAAAACCAAGTCATTGAAGTTTGGAGCGGAGCGAAAGGTGAAATAACCGAGGTGGTTCGCGCTTCTCTCGACAAAGAAGGTCCCGTTTATGCGATGGTATATTCCAAGGCGCGCGGTACGGAAGCGGTTGTTGTCCAGATGACCGGTATGAAAGGATTGGTGGCCGGACCGACCGGTGAAACGATTGAATTGCCGGTGATCTCTTCGTTTAAAGAGGGATTTAATGTTCTCGAATATTTCATTGCCACTCACGGAGCGCGAAAAGGAATGGCTGACACGGCGCTTCGAACGGCGACGGCCGGATATCTCACAAGGCGGCTTGTTGATGTAGCTCAAGACGCGGTTGTTCGCGAAGTTGATTGCGGAGACGATCGTGGAAATTTCATGTATCGTGCGGACTCGGAAGTGGTCGGAATCAGTTTTGCTTCGAGAATCATGGGAAGAATTTTGCTCGAAGACGCGGCAAATCCCAAGACCAAAAAGACAATGTTCAAAAAGGACGAGCTGATCACGAAGGAAAAAGCCGAGGAAATTGAAAAAAGCGGACCCGACAAGATCAAGATTCGATCCGTCATCACTTGCCGCACTCGCCGGGGAATCTGCCAGAAATGCTATGGAATGGATCTGGGAAGAAACGAACTTGTGCAGATCGGCCAAGCGGTTGGAATTGTCGCGGCTCAAGCCATTGGAGAGCCGGGAACCCAGCTCACGATGAGGACCTTCCATATTGGAGGCGTTGCCGGAACAGACATCACTCAAGGTCTGCCGCGTGTTGACGAAATTTTTGAATCGCGCCCGCCGAAGGGTGAAGCGGCCTTATCGGAAGAAGATGGACAGGTGATCGAGATCATCGAAACGGAAAAGGACAAAATCATCCGCGTTGAAGGCGCTCCAAACAAGAAGGGCAAAAAAGAAGTTCGCGAGTATGTCGTTTCGGCGGTGATGAATCTGGAAGTGCAAAAAGACGATTTCGTCGCCAAGGGTCAAATCTTGAGCGAAGGCCACCTTGATCTCAAAAAGATCTTCAAAGTGCAGGGCGAAGAAGCGGTCTTCCGGTATATCATCAAAGAGGTTCAGGAAATATACAGCGCGCAGGGCGAGGGAATCAACGACAAGCATATCGAAGTGATCATTCGCCAAATGCTCTCGCGGGTTAGAATTCTTGATTCGGGCGATACAACTCTTTTGCCGGGGGACATCGTCGAAGATATCCAGCTGATTGAGGCGAACGAGCAGGCCAAGAAAGCCGGAAAAAATGCGGCGACGGCGGAAAAGCTTCTTCTCGGAATTTCAAAAGTGGCCCTCTCGACGGAAAGTTTCCTCTCGGCGGCATCCTTCCAGGAAACAGCCAAGGTTCTCATCAACGCGGCGGTAGTCGGAAAAGAAGACAAACTCCGAGGACTCAAAGAAAATGTCATCATCGGGAAATTGATTCCGGCCGGGACAGGCTATCGCGCGAAGTAGAAAAAGTATTTTGTATCTAGTATTTCGTATAAAAGAAGAATCCCCGCAGGGGATTCTTCTTGCTTGCGCTAAATACTGGACAAAAATCGTAATAGAAAGTACAATCATTTTTGAGAAAAACAAGTCATTAATAAGGAGGACTGGGAAATGGCCGGAAAAGAATTACCCAAAGGCAGTCAGTACAGATATTATGTCCATCCGAAGGACAAGGACACGAATGACGCGCTGGCTGTGCACTTTGAGGAATCGGGCGACAGAGTGTGTTCTGATGGAAAAAAGCGTTTCCTGTTCGACACTCAGGATCACAACCTCATCGCCTATGTTCAAAGAAGCCGGAGGGGAATGAACCTCAAGTTCCTTGTTTTCATCCAGGAGGGGAGAGGGAAGATTCGCCCCTGGCCGTTCGACGCGTCGAAACCGTGGCAAAAGCCAAAAAGAAAAGTTGCATAACGCACCAAAAAGAGGCGCCCCAACGGGTGCCTCGCATTATTTTTTAGAAAACAAAAACCAGCTCTTTTGGGGCTGGTAAAACTTCGC
>JAZDKQ010000041.1:0-8266 GCA_043802865.1 Candidatus Moraniibacteriota bacterium | reverse complement strand
GACCAGAGAGACGTGGACATCATTGATTTTTTCCGCACCGTCCGCCCCGTCGCGTATATCACCGGAGCGATCATTGCCGCGCCGGTGATTTTCTTTTTCCATATCAAGATCATTTTTGTCATAATAGGCCTGGCGGTGCTGACCGGAATTCCCTTCAGCTTGAAACTGGCCTCGAGCCGGATTCCGCCTTAAGTCAAACGATGAAAATACGAACGGAGCATTTGATCAAACACGAGACAAAAAAGCACCAGCTGATCAGATTTGCCATTGCCTTGCTTATTTTGCTTTTGTATACGATTTATTTAATGCGCAGCTATGGAGCAGATGGACTGACATTGGGGTTCATAACTTGGAGCGCTTTTGTGATAGCAACGCCCCTTCCGGACGGCGGGATAATCTTGGATTTTCCGATCAGGTTGCTCACCGGCATCCGGATGGTTTTTTCGGAGATATTTGTTTGGATCGTGGCAATCAGCGTCAATGTATATTTGGTATTTGAAAAACCTTATATATACGAAAAAACATTGGTCGCGCGATCATTTCACCGAATACTCATGCATCCATGGCCGGATTGGAGCATTATACTCATTTCGCTTGCCGGAACTTTTTTGGGCTTGTATTTTGGGGACGAACTGCTGGACGTGATCACTCACTCCAAAAGAAAGAAATATTCGAAATTCGGATATATCTATAAATTCATTTTTGCGATATTCGGACTGGCCTTGCTGTATGTATCCTACAAGTATTTTCTTCGTCTTTTTGGTATAGGCATTTGACCCGAAACAATCTTTTTGCTACTTGTTTTTTCGTGCCGTTCGTGGTACGATTTTTGTATAAAATGTTCAATGTTCAACTCGAAAAATTCGAAGGTCCTCTTGACTTGCTTCTCAAGCTGATTGAGGAACAAAAGCTTGATATCACGCGGCTCAACATCGCGAAAGTTGCCGATGACTATCTTGAATATATCCGGGGAAATGAGAGCATCGACCTCGAAAATCTCGCAGAATTTGTGAGTATCGCCTCGAGGATTATTCTCATCAAGTCCCAAAGCATTCTTCCGACGATCGAGATAACGCCCGACGAGGAAAAAGAAATTATTGATTTGGAGGAACGACTCAAGGAATACCGGCTTTTTCGGACTGCATCGGAAAAAATCGGGGAAATGCAGAAAAAAAAGAGGTTTTTGTTTTCGCGGGACTATCTGCTGGGCGTTTCATCCGTTTTTTCTCCGCCCAAGAGCCTGAATGTTTTTGACCTCAAAAAATCTTTTTTGGCGGTTGTTTCCGGAATTATTCTTCCGGAAAAATTGCCCGAGGAGTCGATTCAAAGAATAATCACGCTTGAGGAAAAAATTGACGAGCTGAAAGATTCTCTGCAAAAAAGAGTTGAAACCAGCTTTCGTGAACTTAGTGGTTCCTCAAAAGACAAAATCGAAGTGATCGTCGCATTTCTGGCAATGCTTGAAATGGTGAAACAGCGCATAATTGAAGTTGAGCAAAATAGTTTATTTGATGATATTAGAATTGCAAAAATAAATGCCTACTCAAAATAAATTGAAATCAGTTCTCGAGAGCCTTCTTTTCGTCTCCGGAGAACCGCTGAAGCTTGCAAAAATCGCCAAGATTTGCAAAGTCTCGAAAAATGATGTTACTGCTGAAATTGAAGCGCTCAATGATGATTATAAGGATAGTGAAAGGGGATTTGCGATCATACGGAAAGATGATTCTGTCCAGCTCGCGACCAATCCGGAAAATTCGCAGATGGTCAGCCAATTGGTGAGCGGGGAGCTGGGATCAGGACTCTCGAAGTCGGCGCTTGAAGTGCTTGCCATTGTTGCCTATCGCGGACCGATCACAAGAGTGCAGATCGAAACCATCCGGGGAGTGAATTGCAGCTATGTTTTGCGGACTTTACTCATAAAGGGACTCATTGAACGCAAAGAAACTGCGGATATTCGCGGATTTTTGTATGAAATTTCGTTTGATTTCTTGAAAAGCATGGGGGTGACAAGCGTGAAAGGTTTGCCGGACTGGGAAGAATTGTCAAAAAATGAAAAAGTGGAAGAATTACTCGGCGACAATAAGTTGGAATTGCAAGTTGAAAATCAGCCAGTTGTTGAAGCCGTATCGTAAATCAAAATGAGTATTCTAGCAACAGCATTGGCCATACTTTTTCTCCCCGCCCAGTTCTATTTCACTGGTGTCTTTTTGAAACCGCAAAGCCAGCCAGTCGCAACGACGGAAAAAGTGGAAGGCGCTTCGGACATCAAGGACGAAAATAGCAGCAATTCGTTCAGTGGCGTGATTGCCGGTCAAGACAAGAGTGAAACCGCCCTCGATGAATCAGGATTCATCCCCCAGAGAAAAAAAGAATATGCTGAAACAAGGGTTCTCGCCGGATCATCCGTCGTCATTGATGTTGATTCGGGCACAATTCTTCACTACGACAAAGGACGCGCTCAAGTACCGATCGCCTCGCTCACAAAAATAATGACCGCTGTTCTGGTCATGGAAAAAGTGCCGAATCTCGACGAAATTGTGACGATCGACAGCGAAGCAATTTCCGCTGACGGAACGAAAGTTGGCTGTCCCACAAGTGTTCTCTGCACCACCGAAAAACTTCGCGTTGGCGAACAAATCACAGCAGGCGATCTTCTTGCGGCCATGCTAATTGACAGCGCCAACGACGCTGCAGTCGCTCTTGGGAAGCACGTGGCGGGATCTCAAGAGGCTTTTGGAGAGATGATGAATGAAAAAGCCGGCGAATTGAATCTCGGAGACTCCCATTTTTGCAATCCGTCCGGACTCGATGTGGACGGATGCTATTCATCGGCATATGATTTGGCCCGCATTGCCGCGTATTCGATGAAATATGACACGATCTGGAAAATCATGAAGACACAGGAAACCAGCGTGAGGTCCTGTGACGGAAAATATGAGCATCTGCTCAAAAACACAGACGTACTGCTCGGACAGATCCCAAATTGTCTCGGGGGAAAAACCGGATTCACATACAATGCCGGAAAATCGCTTATGCTTGCCGCTGTCGATCCCGAGATCGAAAAACACAAGATCGTTGCTGTGATATTGAACGACAACAATCGCTGGGAAGATATGAAAAAATTGGTTGACTGGACGTTTTCTAACTATGAATGGAAATAACATCATGCAGTTTGCCGACATTACAACTATTCCCGCCGCGATGGCAGCTCTCAAGATTTGGATAATCGGAACGGCCGCTTTTGTTTTGGCTATGGTGTGGACGCCGCTTCTTTCGAAATTTTTATACAAATACAAGATCGGCATAAAAATAAAAAACGAATCGGTTGATGGAAAAAATGCGCCCGTATATCATTCTCTTCACAAAAACAAAAGCGGTACTCCGACAATGGGCGGCGCGCTGGTTTGGATCACCGTGCTTCTTCTCGCGGCACTCTTCTATCTGATTCATCCGTTTTTTGAAGCAAAATTGATCACCCGGCTTGATTTTTTGAGCCGTTCACAGACATGGCTGCCTTTTTTTGCCTTGATAACAACGGCGATCGTGGGAGCCTTTGACGATATTTTCAGCGTGAAGGGCTGGGGAACCAACAAAGGCGGCGGCGTGAGATTCTTGTACAGGTTTGGCTGGCTTTTTTTGATCGCAGTCATCGGATCACTCTGGTTCTATTTCAAATTGGATCAAAACGCAATTCATATTCCGGGAGTTGGCGATTTTCGGGTCAACTTTTGGTATATTCCGTTCTTCATTTTTGTCGTTCTGGCAACAGCCTTTTCCTCAAATGAAACGGACGGATTGGACGGACTCAATGGGGGCATACTGCTCATTGCGTTCGCGGTGTTCGGCGCGATTGCCTTCACTCAAAACAAGATCGACCTCGCGGCTTTTTGCAGCGCGATTTGCGGATCGCTTCTCGCATTCCTCTGGTTCAACATCCACCCGGCCAGATTTTTCATGGGCGATACGGGGGCTATTTCCCTTGGCGCGACTTTGGCGGTTGTTGCGCTGATGACCAATTCCTCGCTGATTCTGCCCATTGTTTGTATAATATATGTGATCGAGTCTTTGTCGGTCGCGATTCAACTTTTCTCGAAAAAATTCCTTGGACGGAAAATTTTTCTTTCAACTCCAATCCATCATCATTTTGAAGCGATTGGCTGGCCGGAAACAAAGATCACGATGCGCGCTTGGATCCTGACAGGCGTTGCCGCCGGAATGGGACTCGCGATTGGCATCTTGGGAATGGGAAAATAATAAAACAAATATGAAATATCTCAAAGATATCGATTTCAAAAACAAAAGAGTACTATTGCGCACAGATTTCAATGTCCCTCTTGAAAACGGACAAATTTTGGATGATTTTCGAATTCGCGAGTCTTTGCCGACGATCGAACACATTCTGAAACAAGACAAATCAAAAATTGTGATCATTTCGCATCTGGGCCGGCCGGAAGGAAAGCCCGATCCGCAATATTCTCTCGAAACCGTCGCGAAAAAATTGAGCGAGTTACTCAATCGTGAAGTAATTTTTATCAAAGATATTCTAAGTCCAGCGGTAGATGAGACAATTCAGTCTCTTGAAAGCGGCCAAATCGCGCTCACCGAAAATTTGCGATTCTATCCGCAGGAAGAAGCAGGGGATGAAAAATTCGCAATTGATCTTTGTCATCATTTTGGGGTTTTTGTAAATGACGCTTTCGGCGATTCGCACCGAGCCCACGCGTCCATATCTCAAATACCGAAATTTAAGCCGTCCTGCGCGGGATTGCTGATGCAAAAAGAGATCGAGGAATTGTCAAAAGCGTTGACGCCATCGAAAAGGCCTGCAATCGCCATCATTGGCGGAGCAAAAATAGAAACGAAGATGCCGGTCATTGAAAATATGGCAAAAACATATGACGCAGTTCTTGTTGGTGGAAGAATAGCCGTCGAAGCGCAAGAGCAAAAGCTGAAATTCAGCGAAAACGTCGTTTTGCCGGAAGACTACGTGGATGAAACACTCGACATTGGCCCCAAAACGGCCGAAAAATATGGCATGGCAATAAATTCCGCTTCATTTCTTGTCTGGAACGGACCAATGGGGAAATTTGAAGACGAAAAATATGCTGCCGGTTCAAAAACAGTTCTCGACGCGATTTGCGAATCCGACGCATGGAAAATCGCCGGCGGAGGCGAAACACTCGAGTTTATCAATAAGCATAATATGGCCGACAAATTCGATTTCCTCTCTTCCGGCGGAGGAGCAATGCTCGAATTCTTGAGCGGAACAAAACTGCCGGGAATTGAGGCGTTGGAGAATAGTATCTAGTATCTTGTATTTAGTATTTAGTATAAAAAAATTATGACAAAAATTAAACAATTATCAGCCCTTGAAGTTCTGGACTCTCGCGGGAATCCGACGGTGAAAGCGACCGTTGTGCTGGATAACAATATTTCGGGTTCGGCCGCCGTGCCATCCGGTGCTTCAACGGGAAAATATGAAGCTCTTGAACTGCGCGACAATGACACGCGATATAATGGTTTGGGAGTTTTGAAAGCATGTGAAAATATCAATAAAATAATCGCGAAAAAACTCGCCGGATTGGACGCGCTTGATCAGAAAAAAATTGACAACTCATTGATCAAACTCGATGGAACAGAGAATAAGTCAGGCTTGGGAGCCAATGCAATGCTCGCGGTTTCGCTTGCAGTTGCTCGCGTCGCGGCCAAATCGCAAAATTTGCCGTTATACAAATATTTAGCGAAAACATACGGTTTCAAGAATCCCAAAAAAATTCCGACCGCCTTTTTCAATATCATCAACGGCGGAGCACATGCTGATTCCGGACTTTCTATCCAAGAATTTCAGATTATTCCCGAAAAATTCAAAAGTTTTGCTGAAAAATTGCGCGCAGCGAGTGAAATTTCCCACAAACTGAAAATTCTGCTTGCAAATGCCGGATATCCGATCGGAGTCGGCGACGAAGGAGGTTTTGCTCCAAAACTCGACAGCCACAGCGACGCTTTTGAGTACATTGCAAGAGCCATCGAAGAAGCGGGATACCGGGGCAAAATTTCGCTTGGAATCGACGCGGCAGCCTCGAGTTTCTTTGACGAAAATGAGCAAAGCTATACTTTGAAGCCGGAAAACACGAGCCTTGAGGCGGATCGACTGATATCCCTATATCAGGAATGGGCAAAAAAATACAATACCATCTCTCTTGAAGATGGCCTTGCGGAAGATGATTTTGAAAATTGGAAAAAGCTCAACGAAAAAATGGGGAGGAATATTTTGAACATCGGCGATGATTTGCTCGTTACAAACACAGATCGCCTCAAAAAAGCTCTTTCTTTTTCAGCCGTGAACGCCGCGATCGTGAAGCCGAACCAAATTGGAACGCTTTCAGAAACAATGGAATTCATCAAGCTCTGTCAGAAAAATAAAATCAGGATCGTCGTCTCGCACCGTAGCGGAGAAACAGAAGACACTTTCATCGCCGACCTCGCCGTCGCCTCCGGAGCCGAATTCGTCAAATTCGGCGCCCCCTGCCGCGGAGAACGCACGGCGAAATATAATAGATTGTTGGAAATTGAAAAAGGAATTAAATGAAAAAAACTAAACCGACAATTTTTGTCATTCTTGACGGGTGGGGGATTGGAACGAAAGATGATATGAACGCGATTTGGCTTGCCAAGACGCCGGTTTTTGATTATTTATCCGAAAAATATCCGACAACACAGCTCGGAGCGACTGGAAAGGATGTTGGGCTCGATAACCGCCAAACAAGCGGATCGGAAACCGGGCATATGAACATCGGCGCCGGCCGGATCGCCATTCAGGATTCGCGGAAAATTTCCGAGAGCATCAACACGGGAACTTTTTTCCACAACGCCGCATTTCTTGGCGCAATTGCACATGTCAAAAAAAACAAATCAAATTTGCATCTAATGGGCCTTCTTGGAAACGAAGATAGCCCGCATATGAATCCGTATCATCTTGAAGCATTGCTGCTGCTTGCCAAAAAAAATAATATTAAAAACGTCTTTATCCATTTTTTCACGGACGGACGCGATTCATATCCCAAAAACGCTCTCAATCATCTCGCTAGCTGGGAAAAAAGAATGAAACTCATTGGCGTGGGGAAAATCGCAAGCCTCGTCGGACGCTTTTATGCTATGGATCGCGCCAAAAATTGGGACAGGCTCAAAATCGCCTATGACCTTTTGGTAAGTGGAAAAGGAAAGAAATTCAGCAAGGCAACGGACGCAGTGAAATATTCTTATAAGAAAAATCTGACTGACGAATATATAAAACCGTCGCTCATTGACGGACAGGGAAAGAAATTTGTCACGATAAACAACAATGATTCAGTGATATTTTTCAATCTGCGTTCTGACCGCGCTCGGCAATTTTCAAAACTTTTCGTCCTGGAAAAATCGGAAGAGACGCGGCTGCCAAATCCTCGCCTGAAAAATATCTATTTCGTTGCCATGACAAATTTTGGCCCTGATCTTCCATTACACACTGCCTTTCAAGACCATCCAATCAACGGGACGCTACCCTCAGCGCTCGCGAAATTTTCTCAGCTCTATATCGCCGAAACGGAAAAGTTCGCGCACATAACGTATTTTTTGAACGGCGGATATGCGGACGCTCTTAACGGTGAAGACCGTCTGATGATCCCGTCGCCGATCACGGACAATTATGCCAAAATTCCTGAAATGTCCGCCGAAAAAATCACGCAAAAAGTTTTGGGATTTTTGAAAAAAGGCAAGTATGATTTCACGGCTCTCAATTTTGCCAACGCCGATATGATCGGCCACACAGGGGATATGAAAGCAACAATCAAAGCCGTGGAAATCGTTGATAAATGCTTGGGTAAGGTGTTCAAAGAATTGCAGAAATACAAGGGCAATTTGATCATCACCGCCGATCATGGCAACGCGGATTGTATGTGGGACAAGAAAGCACGCCTCTCGATGACATTTCACACCAAAAATCCCGTGCCTTTTCTTTTGGTTTCAGACAGGTTCAAGAGGCGCAAATTGACCTCTGGAGGAGTGCTGGGCAATATTTCTCCGACGATATGTGATATAATGGGAACAGACAAATTAAAGGAGATGAAAAAGAGAAGTTTATTGTAACGCGAATAAAACTATGTATGATCTCGTATCCATCGGCTCCGTCGTGAAGGACATAATTCTTGTCAC
Organism: Candidatus Moraniibacteriota bacterium; assembly: GCA_043802865.1. Taxonomy (GTDB): domain Bacteria; phylum Patescibacteriota; class Minisyncoccia; order Moranbacterales; family UBA11712; genus JAPLXD01. The sequence continues at coordinate 76 of JAZDKQ010000041.1, read as the reverse complement.
TGACCGGGGAAAAATCTTCAAAACGCCCAAAGATAAACTCGCGCCTGAATGGCTCGGTTTTGAGCTGGGCGAAAAA
>JAZDKQ010000040.1:0-6481 GCA_043802865.1 Candidatus Moraniibacteriota bacterium | reverse complement strand
ATTTTCGCTTGTGTCCGCCGATACTTGAATTTGATCTCTCACTTTTCCATTCACTTGAATGACAATGTTCACCTCTTTCTCCACAACCAGCTTCGGGTCATATTTTGGCCATTTTTCAAGGAAAATAGATCTTTTATGGCTAAGCGCTGCCCAAAGTTCTTCAGCGATGTGAGGAGCGAAAGGACTCAAAAGTTGAATGAACGGTGAACAGTAAACGGTGAACAGTTTTTCTTGCTTTTCAAATTCGTTAAGCAAAATCATTAATGAGCTGATTGCTGTGTTGAATCTTAAATTTTCTATATCCTCTGTAACCTTTTTGATCGTTTTATGGACAATATTTTCCAAATTATTGTTCACTGATCCTTGATCACTGATCACTGATTTTAGCTTCCAAGCCCGTTCCAAAAATCTTTTCAAGCCCACGATGCTTTTTGTATTCCACGCCTTGCTGTCTTCCAGCGGTCCCATGAACATTTCGAAGAGACGCAAAACATCCGCACCGTATTCGCGGACGATCTCGTCCGGATTGATCACGTTGCCAAGCGACTTGGACATCTTGCGTCCGTCCTCCGCAACGATCATCCCCTGGTGGCGCAGTTTCGCGAATGGTTCGCTGAAACCTATATATTTGTATTTGTGCAATGCCTTCGTGAAAAATCTTGAGTAGAGCAAATGCAGAACCACGTGCTCCGCTCCGCCGATATACAGGTCGACCGGCATCCATTTTTTGATTTCATTTTTGCTTGCGAATTCTTTTTTGTTTTTCGGATCGGCAAACCGGAAAAAATACCAGCTCGAGCAAACAAAAGTATCCATCGTATCCAGTTCGCGCCTCGCTTTTCCTCGGCACTTTGGACAAGTCGCGTTCACGAAATTTGCGTTCGTTCCAAGCGGAGAAGTTCCTTTGGGTTGATAATCTTTCACTTTCGGCAAGATCACCGGCAAATCTTTTTCCGGCACCATTTGCCAACCGCACTTTTCGCAATGAATCATCGGAATCGGCGCGCCCCAATATCTCTGGCGCGATATCAGCCAATCGCGAAGTTTGTACGTCGTCGTCTTTTTGCCCAGCTTGTTCTTTTCGAGCCAAACAGCCATTTCCTCCCGCGCCTTTTCGGAAGTGAGGCCGGAATATTTGCCTGACTTTATCAATTCCCCATCGCGTGTAAAACATTCGGATTCGACACGCAATTCTGCATTGGCGCCCGCGGCTATGTCTTCCAGATTTCTTGGTATATCCAGCAATTTTTCCGGAACAATTGCCTTTTTCACCGGCAATTTGTATTTCTTCGCGAATTCGAAATCCCGCTCATCATGGGCCGGAACGGCCATGACTGCACCTGTTCCGTACGTCGAAAGAACATAATCGGCGACAAAAATCGGAACGGCTTCGTTCGTGAAAGGATTGATCGCTTTCACTCCTTTGATCTCAACGCCTGTTTTTTCTTTCTGAAGTTCCGTCCGCTGAAGATCGGTTTTCTTTCTGGCTTTTGTAATATATTTTTCAATTTCTTTGTAATTCGTAATTTGATCTTTTAAGTTTTCAATAAGCTTGTTTTCTGGGGCAACAACACAGTATGTGCATCCATAAATAGTATCCAGCCTTGTAGTAAACACTTCTAAATAATTCTCCTTAACTTTTAACTTTTCACTTTTAACTTTAAACTTTATTGTCGCTCCTTCGCTTTTCCCGATCCAATTTTTCTGCGCGGTTTTGGTCGATTCCGGCCAGTCGATCTTGTCCAAATCCTTGATCAAGTCTTCGGCGAAATCGGTGATCTTGAAAAACCATTGCTCAAGATCTTTTTGGATCACTTCGTTTTTGCAGCGCTCGCAAATGCCTTTTTCAACCTGTTCATTCGCCAGAACCGTTTTGCATGATTCACACCAATTGACTTTCGCCTTTTTGCGATACGCGAGACCGTGTTTGTATAAAAACAAAAAGAACCACTGCGTCCATTTGTAATATTCCGGACTCGAAGTGTCAATCTCACGCGACCAGTCATAGGAAAGCCCGAGTGAGTTGATTTGTTTGGTAAAGTTTTTGATGTTCTGGCGCGTGCTCTTGTCGGGATGGACACCGGTCTTGATGGCAAAATTTTCGGCCGGCAGACCAAACGCGTCCCAGCCGATGGGATGCAAAACATTTTTCCCGATCATCCGCTGATAGCGGGAATATATGTCGGACGCGGTGTAGCTTTCCACGTGTCCGACATGCAATCCATCGCCGGATGGATACGGAAACATATCAAGGCAAAAGAATTTCGGTTTCTTTGATTTTTCATCGGCAACCGAAAGTTTTGGACTTTTCGCCCAAATTTTCTGCCATTTGGATTCAATTTTTTTCGGGCTGTACTTGGTCATAAATAGATCTTATCACAATATAACTTTAGCCCATTTTTCGGTTTTTATCAAGAAAAAAAACCCGGGGCGTCGCAGGCCGATACTACCGCCTCTAGAGAATAACTATTATTATTCAATTCTCATTCCCCTCCTCGTCAAATGCTTTTTCGCCACTCTGATCCGCGCCAGATTCCGTTCCATCAGCGCGGCCACGGCGGCGTATTCCGTTTCGTCCATCCGGATCTTTTCATCTTTCAGCTTTTCCGCCCGTTCGCGCGCTTCTTCGGCGCGCTTCACATCAATTTCCTCCGCCCGCTCGGCTGTGTCCGCCAGAATCGTGATTTCATTTTTTCGCACTTCGATCATTCCGCCCGAAACCGCCATCGCGATTTCCTCTCCATCTTTTTTCGCGACCAGTTCGCCAGCCTGAAGGACTGAAATGAGCGAGATATGGTTTGGAAGCACGGTAATCTCGCCGTCCTGGGTAGGAAGGGTGATTTGGTCGATTTCGGCTTCGTAGACGGTTTTTTCGGGAGTGACGATTTTGAATTTAATCTTCATGGCAGTGAACAGTGAACAGTGACCAACAAAATCAAAGCTCAAGCGTTCATTATTTTAATCAAATACTGATCACTCAATTTCCTCGATCGCCCCTTTCATATAAAATGCTTGCTCGTTTTTGTCGTCGTGTTTGCCTTCCAGAATTTCTTTGAAGCCGCGGATGGTGTCGGAAAGTTTCACATATTTCCCTTCCGTTCCGGTGAACTGCTCGGCAACGAAAAACGGCTGGGAGAGAAATTTCTGGATCTTTCTGGCTCGATTCACGGCCTGCTTGTCTTCGTCGGAAAGCTCTTCCACGCCAAGAATAGCAATGATGTCCTGAAGATCTTTGTATCTCTGCAGGACTTTTTGCACTCCGCGCGCCGTGGCATAGTGTTCTTCGCCGATGATCTTGGGATCAAGAATGGTCGAGGATGAATCAAGAGGATCAACGGCCGGATATATTCCGAGTTCCGAAAGTTGTCGGGACAGTACGACAGTGGAATCAAGGTGTCCAAAAGTCGTCGCCGGCGCCGGATCGGTGAGGTCGTCCGCCGGAACATATACGGCCTGAACTGAAGTGACGGAACCTTTTTTGGTCGATGTGATTCTTTCTTGCAGCCGTCCCATTTCTTCGGCGAGCGTCGACTGGTATCCAACAGCTGACGGAATGCGCCCGAGCAGAGCGGACACTTCCGAGCCGGCTTGCGTGAAGCGGAAAATGTTGTCGATGAAAAACAAAACATCTTTCCCTTCGTCGTCGCGGAAATATTCTGCCATTGAAAGCGCGGAAAGAGCCACTCGCTGGCGCGCTCCCGGCGGTTCGTTCATCTGTCCGAAGACAAGAGTTGTTTTTTCGAGCACGCCCGATTCTTTCATTTCGTGGTACAAATCATTTCCTTCACGCGTCCGCTCGCCCACTCCGGCAAAAACAGAATAGCCGCCGTGTTCGGTCGCGATGTTGCGAATGAGCTCCTGAATAACGACAGTCTTGCCCACACCAGCTCCTCCAAACAAACCTATTTTTCCGCCTTTCAAAAACGGACAAATGAGGTCAATGACTTTGATCCCCGTTTCCAAAATTTCCGCTTCCGTGGATTGGTCAGTGAAGGCCGGCGTCGGACGATGGATCGGAAATCTTTTTTCCGTTTTCACGGCGGACATTCCGTCGATCGGCTCTCCTAAAAGATTAAACATCCGTCCGAGGGTTTCTTTTCCGACCGGAACGCTAATCGGCGCGCCCGTGTCGACCACTTCCATTTTCCGGCGAAGACCGTCGGTCGAACCCATCGCCACCGCGCGGATCTTGTTCCCGCCGAGATGCTGATGAGTTTCCAAAACCAATTTTTTTTCGCCTTCAAGCACGACTTCCAACGCGCTATAAATCGCCGGAAGATCCTTTTCAAATTCCACGTCGACGACGGGACCGATTACTTGGCTGATTTTTCCTATGTTCATAAATTTATAAAATTTCTTAATTTAGCAAAACTAACCTTCCAGCGCCGCTCGTCCCGCGCTGATCTCCGCGATTTCTTGCGTGATGCCGGCTTGGCGCATTTGATTGAATATCAATGTCAAATTATCCACCATATCATTCGCCGCGTCGGTCGCGTTTCGCATCGCCACCATCCGAGCCGATTCTTTTGAGGCGTTCGATTCCAAAATCACGTGATATATTTGCATTTCAACAAGACGGGGCAAAATATTTTCCAGCACCGATCTCGCGTCCGGCTCGACTTTGTATTCCATCGGGGGTTCGTCAAGTCCAAATTCTTTGGCGAGAATATCCATATCGGCCAATTGTTTTTCTATGTCAACTTTTGAAACGGGAAGGATCTGGCGAAGTTTGGGCTGTTGAACAACGGTGGAAACATAGTCAGTGTAGGCAATCACAATTTTATCGTATTTTTTTGCTTTGTATTCATCCATCGCGAGACGCGCCAGCGCGCGAACGCTTTCGATGCCGGGAAGATAGGTGAGTTCATCAAAAGTGGCGACGATATTTTTGCTGATTTTCCGGATGATACTCGCTCCTTTTTTTCCGACGGTCACGAAATCAATCTCAATTTTGTCGTCCGGAATGCTCGATTCGATCCTCTTCCCTCCGATCCGGTTCACTTTGAGCTGGCCGGGATTTTTCACCTGTTCGACGACCTTCCGGAGAAGTTGGGAATTGAATCCGCCGCAAAGTCCGCGATTCGAAGTGACGACGATCATGAGAACTTTTTTCACTTCCCGCGTTTCGAGAAGTTCGGTCGGATAGTTTTCAAAAGCGCGAACCATATTTGTGAGAACGCTCCATGCGCTGTGGGCATAGGGCCGGATCGCCAGAACGCTCGCCACCGCCCGGCGCATCTTCGAAGCCGCCACCATTTCCATGGCGCGGGTTATTTTTTTCGTATTATTGACCGATTTTATTCGGCGTTTTAGTTCGCGAGTCCCTGATGCCATTGCATTTTCCTAACATTCAATGTTAGGAGCGTCCTAACATTGAATGTTAGGAATCACTCCCATAAACTTCTTTATACTCTTCGATCGCTTTTTTGAGCTTTGTTTCCACTTCTTCTGTCAGCTCTTTTTTCTCTTTTATAAGCCCCAAAACGTCGCTCTTCATATCTTTCATATATTTGTGGAATTCCGCTTCCCATTTCTGGACATTCGCAACTTCAACATCATCAATATATCCGTTCGTGAGAGCATAAAGGATCGCCACCTGCGACGCCACCGGCATCGGGACATATTGATCCTGCTTCAAAATCTCAACTGTGCGCTGTCCGCGTTCAATTTGTTTGCGGGTCGCTTCGTCAAGGTCAGAGCCAAACTGCGCGAAAGCTTCGAGTTCACGGAATTGCGCCAGGTCGAGCCGCAATTTTCCAGCCACTTTTTTCATTGCTTTGATCTGCGCGGCTGATCCCACCCGAGACACGGAAAGTCCGACATTCAGGGCCGGGCGGATTCCCTTGTAAAAAAGATCCGATTCCAAATAAATTTGCCCGTCCGTGATGGAAATGACGTTGGTCGGAATATACGCGCTGACATCCCCCGCTTGCGTTTCAATGATCGGAAGCGCAGTGAGAGATCCGCCGCCGAAATCTTTGCCAATTTTCGCGCTCCGCTCAAGGAGCCGCGAATGAAGATAGAAAATATCTCCCGGATAGGCCTCGCGTCCTGGCGGCCTTTTGAGAAGAAGCGACACCTGGCGATAAGCCCAAGCGTGTTTTGAAAGATCATCGTATATCACCAGCACGTCTTTTCCCTGGTCCATGAAAAATTCTCCGATCGCGCATCCGGCATACGGGGCGATGAAGGAAAGGGCGGCCGGATCGGATGCTCCCGCCACGACCACGATCGTGTGGTTCATCGCGTCGCGCTTTTCGAGTTCCGCCACGATGCGGGCGACTTTGGATTCTTTCTGGCCGATCGCTACATATATACAGATGACATTTTCGTTTTTTTGATTGATGATCGCATCGATGGCCACGGCTGTTTTTCCGGTCTGCCGGTCGCCGATGATGAGCTCGCGCTGTCCCCGACCGATTGGAATGGCCGAATCGATCGCTTTGATCCCGGTCTGGAGAGGTGTTTTGACTGATTCGCG
>JAZDKQ010000039.1:0-5126 GCA_043802865.1 Candidatus Moraniibacteriota bacterium | reverse complement strand
GCATCTATATGGTATATGTTTTGTATTTTGTATTTTGTATCTGGTATTTTGTATTTTTTTTGTTTTTTAAATTTTGAAATTTGAGAATTGTTTGAAAATTGAAAATTGAAAATTGAAAATTTCGCTTTGTACTCCTTCATCACCACAAAAGTCGGACTAGTATGCGGTTTTTTTGCGCCTAGCCCATGAAGCACGCCTTGCGCGAAAGTTGTCTTCCCAGACCCCAATTCGCCGGAAAGGCAGATAATCTCGCCCCCTTTCAATTCTTTCGCCAAAATTTCGCCCAATTTCTGGGTTTGCTTGGAATTGGCTGTAATAAACGATTCTTTCATCAATTCAATTGTCGCATAAATATCATTTTTGGCAAAGAAAAAAGTCGGAGGTAAGCGTACACTCCGACTTCTTGGCAGCTCTACCCGTGGGTATAACTGCGGATTAACGGCGATGGTGGCCACCACCATGATGCCGATGGCCGTAATAATAAGGTGCTGGCGCATAGTAATACACCGGGGGCGGCGGTACATACACTGGGGGTGGCGCATAGTACACCGGCGCCATTGGATCAATTATGACCGGCCGGCCATAGGGGTCCAGTGCTATGCAGCCCATGCAACATGCTGCCAGAATTGCTCCCAAAACCGCGAGTTGCAAAGTTTTTTTCAAGTTCATGTTCCTCTCCTCGGCCGTTATTTTCTCGGTTTTTTTATCTTTATTTTCAAGTTTCTATTTTACTCCCAAAATCGCCGTTTGTCAAGGCCTCTGTGAAACAAGCCGGCGCAGGTTTGTTTCAAGCCAAAATATGATGTTTCACAAAAAAAGGAAAAATATGCCAATTGACACCTCTCGCGCCATTTGATATTCTATAAAACCCAATAGCTTCGCAAAACAAAATCTATAAATTCATAGTTCGCAAAAAAGTACATGCCCCTTTCCCCTCAAGACCAATTGAAAAATCAGATTGAATCCGCGGAGAGCATTTTGATTCTCACCGCCGAGAAGCCATCCCTCGACACAATCGCCGCGAGTTGGGCACTTTCTCATCTTCTCAAGAACCTCGGGAAATCCCCTGTCGTTTTGCAGCAAAAAGCAGGCGCTGATTCTTTTTCTTTTCTCGCTCCGCCGGAAAAAACGGAAGTTGAGATCAAAGGTGCGCGCGATTTCGTTCTTTCTTTTGACACGGCGCGAAACCGCATCATGGATTTCCGGACGGAAAACAAAATTGGCACGTTTGAAATATATATCACGCCCGAGAAAGGAGCCATTGACCCGCGAGACTTTTCTTTCATTCCGGCAAAATTCAAATATGATCTCTTGATCGTCCTTGGCTGCCAGAGTCTTGAAAACCTCGGGAGCTTGAGCGAAAAAAACAGCGATCTTTTTTTTGAAGTGCCGATCGCGAATATCGACAACGCCAGCACGAATGAAAATTTCGGCCAGATCAATCTCGTCGACATCACCAGCTCGTCCGTTTCAGAAACCCTCGCCGGAATTTTCAAAAATATTTGGAGCAATCAAGCGGACAAAGATATCACCCAGTGCCTTTTGGCCGGCCTTATCGCGGCCACGCACAATTTTCAAAGCAAAAAAACCACGCCTCAAACATTTCTCGCCGCTTCGTGGCTCATCGAAAAAGGCGCCGACCAGCAAGAGGTCGTGAGAAATATCTTCAAAACCCATTCTTTTTCTTTTATGAAACTTTGGGGGCGGGTGATGGCGCGCCTTCAATGGGATGAGAAGCTCAAGATCGCCTGGTCAACCCTTTCGCTCGAGGATTTCGTCCAAAGCCGGACAAAGCCGGAAGAATTGCCGCTCGTTCTCGAAAAAGTGAAGGACAATTTCTCGGCCGGAAAATATTTCGCGATCCTCTATTCCGAAACGCTCGGCCGAACCGTCGCACTCGTGCGAAACAACGACACGGAATCACTCAAAAATATCCAAAAAATTCTGAGAGGTGAGATCAAGAACAGTTATTTGGAAATAATCTTCGAGGGCAAAAACATCCTCGAAGCGGAAAAGGAGTTGTTGTCGAAACTAAAACCCTGAGGAGGGAACCAATGGAACTACTTTTTTGGTCAGAACGTCTCCGTCGGGAGAAATCGAGTCCGTAAGAGTGAGGCAAATAAAAACTGCAGATATAGTTTTCGGTTCTGCGGTATTCGACAGCCTTTTCCTAACGCCACAAAACAGGCGCACCTTTCAAATGCTCATGCAGGAGGCCAGGCAGAAAATGGAATCCTGAAGAGCTCTCTGGCCAATCCCACAAAGACGGGATTGACCATTTTTATTTCAAATACAACATCGCCGCGCCGAGAAGGTTGGCCTTGTTATCAAGAGAAGAAATCGCGAATTTGTAATTCGCTTTTTTGTTTATGTAATTTTTTTGAGCAATCAAGATCGCCCTTTTCACAAATTGTTTCTGTTCCGATATGCTTCCCCCAAAAATTAGCACCTCTGGATCAAGAATATTCAAAAGATTTGATATACCGACGCCCAAAACTTCTTCCGCCTGTGCTAGAACTTTTTTGGCTGCACACTCACTCTTCTTCGCCTTTTCGAAGACTTCCTTTGTTGCGATCTTTTCACCGCTTAAAATAGCATAGAATTTTTCAATGCCTCTTCCGGCAACGATCCATTCCCATTGATGCCAGTTTTTCTCAAAATATACTTTTGAGCGTCCTACTTCAAGCGCCGAAGAATGGGCTCCCCGATAATTTTCTCCTTTTATTATGAAGCCGCCTCCTATTCCGGTTCCCAAGGTCAGTGTCAGAACACTTTGCTTTCCTCTGCCTTGCCCGAAATAATATTCGCCCAGCGCGAAACACCGCCCGTCGTTTTCCACGCGGACTGGAAAACCCCTTCTTTCCAAAAATTTAAAGTCGAATTTTTCGGTTCCGTACCAGTGAAGCGCCGGTAAAATCATTTTTCTTTTCTGATTAACAATTCCAGCCGTGGAAACAGCTACTTTTCTAGTTTTATGCTTATTCCTCATCTCTTCGCAATAGCTAAGGAATAAATTCCTGATTTTTTTACTATTCCGCGGATTTTTTTCTTTTTCCATTTCCAGAAATTTGAATTTACCGCCGTTGATTTCCACGACTGCTTTCAAGATTTTTGTTCCCCCGATGTCAAAACAAATGATTTTCATATTATTTGTTGCTATTTATTATCTTCTTCGCCGTGTCCCACATTGCGCTTTCTCCTTTTTGGGTTTTGAGCCAATACCACCACTCCGCTCCCCAAAGATAGGCTTCGGAGAAGTTCGTTTTGCGGGCATATTCGACGATATCCTCAAGTTTTTGCGGATTCATTGATTTGTACTGTTCCTCAAGACTCATTTCATTGAGCCATTTCGGGCCCCACGGCTCGCCTTGCAGTTCTGAAATGATGATATTTTTTTGATTGGCAAAAATTTTTATGAAGAGTGCTTTGGTTCGAAAAAAATTCGGTCCGAGCGGATAGTTGAAATATCCGAGCTGGGGTTTGTAAATTGTCCGGTAGAGCGTCGTTCCAAAAATATCGGCTCTCTTGGCGGCTTGATACCAAATACTCAATTCTCCGCTATCCGTCACCATGACCGGTCGGGTCGGATCCAGAAATTTGGTTTGCGCCACTTCGCGGGACACCAAATCTCCGTCAATCGCATTCGCCGGACAATCGCCAAAAGGAAGAAACGGCTCGTTTTCCACTTGCCAGATTTCGATATTGTCAAAATTCTTGTATCTTTCAATGAGCGCGTACTCGTATAAAAGAAGAGCCCGCTCTCTTTTATTTTTATCACTTATGAAGAAGCTGGAAATGAAGCATTCCGGCCAACGCGGAACTTTGATGCCAAAGGCTAAGATAACTTTTATGTCTCTGTTTCGGGCTTCCTCTAGAAGCCAGTCCGTTTCAGAAAAATCATATATCCCTTTTTCTTTTTCCACTTCGCTCCAGTAGCTGGCAAGGCGTATTTTTTTGATCTCAAGGCCGTCCAGAATGTCCGTGTAGGCTTTCTGCCAGTCAAGTCCGAGACTTTTCGCGAAAACCGGCGAATAGGAAATTCCAAAATTCATTTTCTCGTTTTTGCTTGCAACCGGCCAGTTGAAAATGATCAAGGCCAAAACAACAAGTGAAAAAACAACCAAAAGCATCGTGCCCAAAATTTTCAGAAGATAATGAAAGAATTTTTTCATATTTTTCAGCTGACCAAAACAGTTCCCAAAACGACCAAAATCACTCCAACACATTTGAGAACAACATTGATCAGGGTAAATTTTTCAATGAATATTTTTTTCCAATAAAAACTCAAAATTACTGACAAGAGGAAAGTGAGCAGGTATTGGATTGAAACCATTGCATTCACAACCACAACGCTTCCCAAAAAAATTGCATAATGAATGAGGACTGTTCCCGTTCCAGCAACGGTTTTGGCCGCGACTGACCCGAAAAAATTTTTGAGATGCTCTTTTCTTTTTCCTTTTTTGAAGCTGGCAAAGACTTTTTCGCGAAAAGACGGGAGAAGCAGTGACAGAACCGCCGCCACGGTGATACCCATACGGCTTATGACATATCCGCTCACGAAATTCTGATGGTTGTAGGAGTATTTCAAGACGACAAAAGAAAGCGCCGCCAAAATGCCTGCCAAAACCGTTTTCTGCCAATTGGAGAAAAAAGATTTTTCATAATGTTTGAAAGAAATCAGCGTACCGCCGACAATCAAAAAGCTTATTCCCAACAAAGCAGCGGGAGTAATTTTGTCATCGAGAAAAACGCGAGCGAGAAAGAACGTTGAAAGAGTCATTGCCGCTCCGAAGAGAACATAGACTCGGACAGCGGAAGAAACAAGAAGTGCTTGAAAAAGAAAAGCCAACGCCAGATAGAAAAGAAAACCGGAGAAAATCGCCGCAAAAAAAGCTTCCGGACCTCGCCACTCAAAGCCAAAGGGCGTGAAGACGATGACGACGCTTGAAAAGATACCGATATAGAAAGTATACAGCTGCCAATTTTTGAGCCGGGCGGTGACCAAAAATTTGCTCAAAACCGCTTCTCCAGCGAGGAGGGTATAGCCACCGACGGCAAACAACATCCACATAAATTTTATTTTATTTTTTTATTTCCAAGCAATTATTCTTGCAAATTTTCGCGTA
>JAZDKQ010000038.1:0-21813 GCA_043802865.1 Candidatus Moraniibacteriota bacterium | reverse complement strand
TTTATCTTCCCGTCGGCTTCGAGTTTTTTCACCACATCGGAGACGAGCTGGGATTTGTTGCGGTCGCAAATGAGGATGGCGTCGTTGGTGTCGACGATGATTAGGTCTTTGACGCCGATGGTCGTGATGAGTTTGTCTGATCCATAGACGAGCAAATTCTCGCTGTCGAAATTGATATGTTCGCCGCGGACGAAATTTTCTTTATTGTCTGAAATGAGCGTGTCCTTGAGAGATGTCCAAGAGCCGACATCTGACCAGTTCATTTTTAATGGAATAACTGCCACATTCGGTTCGTTTTCCATGATCGTGTATTCAACGGCGTTTTTGTCCATTTCGGGATATTCTTTTTCTAAAACTTCCTGATATTTCTTTTCTTTGATCGCTTCTCGTATTTTATTCAGTCTTGTGTATGTGTCCGGAGCGTATTTCTCAAATTTTTCGATGATCGTTTTGGTTTTCCATATAAACATTCCCGAATTCCAAAAGAATTTTCCGGATTCCACATATTTTTCAGCTGTTTCGAAGTTCGGTTTTTCGACATAGCGCAGGGACTTGAATATTTCCACGTCATCCACTGTTTCAAGGAGGCCATTTTTCTCAATATATCCGTATCCTGTTTCTGCGGCAGTTGGTTCAATGCCAAAGGTCACGAGATAATTGGGATTTTTGTCGAGAAATTTTTCACTGGCTTTGATTGCATCAAGCAGGGGTTTTGGATTTTCTATGAAATGGTCTGCCGCGAAAATTCCCATTACTTCATTTTCATCTTTTGAAGAAATGATGGCAGCGAGAAGGGCGACCGTTGGTGCAGTCCCTCGTCCAACCGGTTCGGCAATGATATTTTCTTTGGGAAATTCCAAAATTTCTTTCTCCACTTCCCCGACATACTCTTTGTTTGTCGCGATGAAAATATCTTCGGGTTCGGCGATTTGGCGCAGGCGAAGATAGGTTTCCTGGAGCATCGTTTTGTCTCCGGTGAGGCACTGGAACTGTTTGGGTTTTCCGGCGCGGCTCACGGGCCAAAGGCGCGTGCCTTTTCCCCCGGCCATAATGACTAGTTTCATGTTTTTTTTAATAATTTGATTTATTATTTATATTGCCTATATTATAGTAGTGGAGAGGGGCTAATTTGTAAAATAACAAAAATGACGGAAATAAATCCGAAAATTTTCAAGGCCTATGATGTCAGGGGACTGTACAACATAGATTTCGATGATCAAGCGGCGTACGAAATCGGCTTGGCCTATAGCCATATGCGAAAGAAGGAGTTGCAAAAAGAGGAAGGCCTCAAAATTGTGGTCGGATATGACATGCGCTTGTCTTCCCCGGCGCTCAAGGACAGATTGACGCAGGGACTTGTGGATGGCGGGATGGAAGTTATCGACATCGGGCTTGCATCAACACCGACTTTTTATTTTGCCGTGGCTCATTTTGGATACGACGGGGGAATTTTGGTTTCTGCTTCGCACAATCCGAAAGAATACAACGGGTTCAAACTTGTCCGCGAAAAGGCGTCACCGATCGGAGAAAATACGGGAATGCATGATTTGAGAGATTTGGTGATGGGAGGCAAAATTGAGAAAGCTTCCAAAGCCGGGACGATCGTTCAAAAGGAGGGAGTTCTTGCGGATCAAGTGGCGCACGATCTGAAGTTTGCGGATGTTTCGAAGATAAAAAAGATGAAAATCGCGATTGATCCGGCCAATGCGATGGGAATTTTGTATTTTGACGAATTGTTCAAATATATCCCCGGTGAACTGACGAAAATGAACTGGACTCTCGACGGAACTTTTCCATCTCACGAGGCGGATCCCTTGAAACCGGAAAATACGGAAGCGCTTTGCGAGAAAATAAAAGAAACGGACGCCGATCTGGGAATCGCGACCGACGGCGACGGAGACAGAATATTTTTCGCGGATGACAAAGGTGAACGTCTTGATCCGGGGATCACAAGAGCGATCCTGTGCAAATTGTTTTTGCGCGAGAAACCGGGATCAAAAATCGCCTATGACATCCGACCGGGAAAAATTACGCCGGATACGATTGTTGAAAATGGAGGAATTCCAATTGTGACGAAGGTTGGACATTCTCTCATCAAGGAACAGACTGTCAGAGAAGGTGCGTATTTTGCGGGCGAATCTTCGGGACATTTTTTTCTGAATATGGACGAGGGCTGTTATGAAATCCCGGTGATCGTGACGCTGAAACTTCTGGAAGAATTATCCCGAAGTAACATGAGTTTTTCCGAATACATAAAACCATACAAAAGATATTTTCATTCAGGGGAGATCAATTCGGAAGTTGAAGATGTTCAGAAAAAAATTGAGGAATTAAAAGCAAAGTATGCGGACGGAAAACAAAACGATATGGACGGCATATCGATTGAATATCCAAACTGGTGGTTCAATGTCCGGCCGTCGAACACCGAACCGGTATTGCGGCTCAATCTCGAAGCCATGATGGAAGAGTTGATGAAAGAAAAAAGAGACGAGGTTTTGGGGATAATACGATCGTAATTCTTCGGCAAATTGAAAAAGCCCGCGGCTGATGGATCCGGCCGGCGGGCTTTTGTGTCGGTAAGGGATAGAAAGTTACATGTCTGAATAATCCTTGCCGTCGCAATAAACGCAGACACCATTGTACATTTTGCTCCGGCAAGCTGGACATTCCCGGTTGCAAATGGGACAAAACCCAGAGTCTGCTTTTCCGCACGCGCATTTTTTGGGGCCATCTTCTGAATTTTCAACTGGATGACCCCATTTTCCCCTCGCGCTGCAGTGAGGACATTGCAAATCCTCTCGGGTATTGGATTCTTCGCCGCACGCTAGGCAATAAAGTTTTGCCATAGTTTAGTCCCCCTCCTCATATTTTTTCAAAAGTTTATCCACTTTTTCCCGTCTATTTTTGATTCTGTCGGGATCCTTTATATCGAACCCCAAAAAATCGACGGGTATGGATGAGATAAGCCGAACGCCCATTTCGAGCGGAGAAGTGGGCATGGGCTCGCCTCCGTAGGCCATCCGAAGCAGATTAAGTTTAGCGCAACAATTCGTTGGATGCTCGCTATCGCAATAATCACACATTTCGCCACCTCCTGGCATTTTTGTAATCTTCATTCTTTTTTTAAAGAAGACCGACTTTTTTCTTCACTTCTTCCATCTTTTTCTGGGCCAAAGGGCGGACTTTTTCCGCGCCTTCTTGAAGTATTTTCAAGACTTCATTATCATCGATTGTATTGTATTTTTCCTGAAAATCAGCGAGAAAGTCAACAATCACCTCGGCGAGGTCTTTTTTGAATTCAGAATAACCCTTGCCTTTGTAGGATTCTTCGATGTCTTTGGGCTTGGTGTTGTCGAGAAGGGCGTAGATGTTGATCAGATTCTTGATGGCCGGTTTGTCGTCGGCATATTTGATATCCTTTCCGCTGTCGGTGACGGCTTTTTTGATCTTCTCGCGGATTTTGTCGGGCGTGTCGGTGAGAGCGATATAGTTGTATTCGCTTGAAGCCGATTTTGACATTTTTTCCTTCGGGTCGTCGAGTCCCATGATTCTCATACTCTCTTTCATGGTGCTTGGTTCGGGAACAACAAAAGTTTCGCCAAAAGTTTGATTGAACCGGCGGGCGAGAGTACGGGCGATCTCGACATGCTGGAGCTGGTCTTCGCCGACCGGCACCAAATTTGTATCATACAAAAGAATATCCGCGGCCATCAGAACCGGATAATTAAAAAGTCCCGCGTTGATGCTCTGTTTGTTTTCAGAAGATTTGTCCTTGAACTGCGTCATTCGTTCGAGCTCCGGAATTTTTGTGATCGTATTCAATATCCAGGCGAGCTCGGTGTGCTCGGGAATATGAGACTGAACAAAAATTGTCGACTTTTGCGTAGCTATACCCGCGGCAAGATATATTTTTGCAAGCTCCAAGGTTTTTTTGCGGAGCTCATCGGGATCTTGCAAAGCGGTGATGGCGTGAAGATCGACTATACAGAAGATCGATTCGTATTTTTCCTGAAGCGCGACCCAGTTCTTGATCGCTCCCAGATAATTTCCCAAATGGAGTGTTCCGGAGGGTTGAATGCCGGAGAAGATTCTTTTTTTCATTGAGATTTGCTAGTGATTTATTATAGGGTTATAATAGGGTCAAGAGAGAAGAATGTCAAAAATTCAAACTTGACCGACTTGTTTTCGTCTGCTAATTTTTGTTAAGTTATGCTTCGACTCATAATTCATGTCTTATCCAATGCCATTGGTATCTGGGCGGCGACGCGCTTGGTGCATGGAATTCATTTCCATGGCAGTTGGAAATGGCTGATTTTAGCCGGTGCGGTACTGGGGCTAATAAACTTCATCATCAAGCCGATTATAAAATTGATTTCTCTTCCACTAATCTGGATCACGCTTGGACTTTTCACAATCGTCATCAACGTTTTTTTGCTCAATCTCGCGTCCAAAATTGTTACGGCATTCGTGATTGACACTTGGATCGCGGCCTTTTGGGCGGTGATCGTGATAAGCCTTATAAATTTCATCACATTGTCGTTGATCAAAGATGATGAGCACACGCGGTAGCCTAAATTTTTAATCAAAATTCGCAATGCTTCAAAATATTCTCATTTGGGCGCAAATAATCGTTTCGGTTCTGCTCACGGTATCCATTCTTCTTCAAAACAGAGGCGCCGGACTCTCGGCCTCCTTTGGAGGTGATTTTGGAGGCTATTATACCAAACGGGGAATGGAAAAATTCCTTTTCGGAGCGTCAATCGCCTTTGCCGTTATATTTCTAGGACTCTCAATAGCCAATATTTACTTGGGATCTAGGAGCGTATAAAAAAGGGAGAGAGAAATTATGAATAGATTTTTTGGGCAAAAATTTTCCCGAATATTTTCCGCCAAGGAGCGGATGATGGTGCTTGGCTTGATCTTGGTGGCGGTGATATCGCTTGTGGCGACAGTTGGCGGTGTTTATTTTTCCCTCACCAAGCCGATTCCTGTTGCTGGCGGTGACTATTCAGAAGGGGTCATTGGCCAGCCGATGTATGTGAATCCGGTGCTCGCGGCAGGAAACGAGGCAGACAGTGATATGGCGCAACTCATCTTTTCCGGGCTCTTCAAGCATGGCAGCAATGGCGAAATTGTGCCGGATCTGGCCGAGGGGTATGAAGTTTCAAGCGATGGCCTTAGCTATACCGTTCATCTCAAAAAAGATGTGAAGTGGCACGATGGAGAATCTTTTTCGCTGGACGATGTTATTTTCACGATTCAGGCGATCCAGGACCCCGCCTTCAAAAGTCCGCTTCGCCAAAACTGGCAGGGAGTGGGAATGGAGCAAGTTGATGACTGGACGATTCGATTCACCCTTCCTTCTTCGTACGTGTATTTTTTGAACAATCTCACGGTTGGGATCATTCCGAAGCACGTTTGGGAAACTGTCGCGCCGACGAACTTTTCTCTGGCAGAATACAATCTGCGTCCGATCGGAACAGGGCCGTATCAATTTTCCGATTTTGAAAAAGATTCGGGAGGGATGATACTCTCATTCAAGCTTTTGGCAAACGCTCCCTATTATGCCCAGAAGCCGTATATCAGCACCATCACCTTTCAATTTTATCCGGATGAGGACTCAATGATCGAAGACTACAACAACAAAAAGATCTTTGGGATAAGTTCGGTTTCTCCCGGAAAATTGGGAGACATAAAAAGCAAGCGGAGCGCGAACGTCGTTTCCACGAGCCTGCCCCGCTATTTTGCCGTTTTTTTCAATCAGCAAAAAAGCAAAGCTCTCGCTGACAAGGATGTGAGGAAGGCGCTCTCAATGGTCGTGAACAGGCGAGATATGGTGAGCAAGGTTTTTGGCGGCAATGGGAAGGAAATATTTTCCCCGATCCCTTCCGGAAATTTTGGCGCTACGGATGATCTCAAAAAATATGAATTCGATCCCGCGAAAGCCGAGAAAACGCTCGATGACGCCGGATGGAAAAAGGGCGACGACGGATTTCGGGCGAAAAGCGGCCAGCCGCTTGAATTCACTTTGGTGACAACTGATTGGCCCCAGCTTGTCGATACGGCCAATATTCTCAAGAGCGAGTGGGAGGTGATCGGCGCGAAAGTGAACGTGGACTCGGAAAGCGTCGGTGATATCAATCAAAATTTCATCCGGCCGCGCGAATACGAAGCGTTTCTTTTTGGACAAAGCTGGCCGACGGCCGAGCCGGATTTGTATTCTTTCTGGCATTCTTCGCAGACCAAAGATCCAGGGTTGAACTTGGCGCTCTATTCCAATTCCGATGTTGACAAAATTCTGGCGAGCCTTCGCGAGGAGTCGGATCCTCAGAAGCGCCTTGACCTCTATAAAAAATTTCAGCAAGGCTTGGCAGAAGACATTCCGGCAATTTTCCTCTATAGCCCAAATTTTCTTTATGTCGTCAACAAAAAAGTGCAGGGAATCAACATCTCGTCGCTTGTTTCCTCTGAAGAAAGATTTCAAGATGTCGCGAATTGGTATATGAAGACAAAGAGAATTAAGAAATAAATTTTATGCAAAACAAAATTGACAAAGAAAATCTCTATGATGTCATCAGAAATATTCCTGACCAGCTGATCGAGGGTCTTGATATCGCCAAAGACGTGAAAGTGGAGGGAAAGTTCAAAGCTATTGAAATCTCCGGAATGGGCGGGTCGGCATTGCCGGGAAATTTACTAAGAATATATCTTAGTGATTTGTTCCGAAAAAATATAATTTCCGGCCATCGCTTCGGAGTTTTTCAAAACAGATTTTATAACCTTCCCCATGAGGCATTTGACAATTGCTTGAATGTGGTTTCTTCTTATTCTGGAAATACAGAAGAGGTGGTTTCTTCATTTGAGGAGGCGTTGAAAAACAATTTGCCTTGCGTTGGAATAGCGGCGGGCGGAAAGGTTTTAGAAATGTGCAATGAAAATAATATTCCCTGTGTAAAAATGCCTGAAGGTGTTCAACCGAGAATGATGACAGCAACAAATTTTGCCGCTGTGTTCCAGGTTCTTGTGAATTCAGGGATGATTGAAGACAAGCGAAATGAATTTGAGGAATCGGCAGGGAAGCTGAAAGAAAAAACTGCGGAGCTCGAAGAACAAGGGAAGAAAATTGCTGAAGAAGTTGTCGGAAAGACTCCGGTAGTCTATGGTTCGACTAAATTCAAATCGCTTGCGATGATTTGGAAAATCATGTTCAACGAAAATGCCAAGACCCCAGCGTTCTGGAATTTTTTTCCTGAGCTAAACCACAATGAAATGGTTGGTTTTACAAAACAGCAGGGCAAATTCCATTTGATAGTTTTGCGGGATAGCCAAGATCATCCCCGAAATCTCAAGAGAATCGAAACCACAACGAATATTTTGAAAAATTATAATATCGATTCAACCATTGTTAATATGCCCGAAGATGGAATACTATACCGGATTTTTTCAACACTTCAGATCGGTTGCTGGGCTTCGTATTATCTGGCTCTCAAATACAAAATTGATCCGACCCCTGTCGATATGGTGGAAGAATTGAAGGTGGCATTGACAAAATAGACGATTGGGTATATAATTAAACGATTGGAGTGCCTTCTTCTTGATTTATCTAAAATATCTCTTATTTAAGCCTTTTTATATCAATAAAAGACCGCATTTGTGCGGTTGCTATAAGTTTTTGTTTCATGCCGAAGTGGTGAAATTGGCATACACGCAGCGTTCAGGTCGCTGTGGGGGCAACCCCGTGGAGGTTCAAGTCCTCTCTTCGGCACAAATATAATCAATCTTTTTAATCAAACAATCTAATCAATCAAAAAAATTATGAAAAAAACAACAAAGTCGATTGACGGAGTAGCCCGCCTCGCCGGCGGACAATCTCCTTCGCGAAGAAGGAGAAGTTTCGGTTCCCGAAAAAGAACCGGACTCGCCTCAAACCGGCGAGGCGGGCAACCTCAAACAAATGAAGGCGCCGCAAAAATAGCGGTTTCTTCAGAGTACAAAAAATCTTCCCAACGTCCCAAGGGGAAAACATCCGAAGAAAACAAAAATGCTCTTCGTATCATTCCGCTTGGGGGACAGGAAGAGGTTGGCCGGAATATGACGCTATTTGAATATGGCGGCGACATCGTGATCCTTGATATGGGACTCCAGTTTCCGGAAGAGGATATGCTGGGGATCGACTATATCATTCCGAACATCAGTTATCTCAAGGGCAAAGAAAAAAATATCCGCGGCGTGATTTTGAGCCATGGACATTTGGATCATATCGGAGCTGCTCCCATTCTGCTCAAAAAATTGAATTATCCGCCGATTGTTGGACGGGATCTTACTTTGGCGCTCGTCAAAAAGAAAATGGAGGATTTTGAAAAAAATTCCGCCCAAAATCTCAAAACAATGAGAGTAGATTCGATTCGCGACAAGATACGGCTCGGAAAATTCGAAATCAGCTTCTTTGATGTGGAACATTCCATTATGGACGCGGTAGGCGTGATCATCAAAACTCCGTCGGGAACGGTCATTCATCCCGGAGATTGGACGATGGACAAAAATCCAATGAGTGGAAAGCTGATCACTTATACGGATCTCGCGAAACTTCCCAGCCCGAGAATTTTGATGCTTGAAAGTTTGGGTGCGGTTGATACCCGGCTGGCGGTAACGGGAGAAAAAGAAATGTACAAGAATCTCGAAAGGCTGATCTCGGGATCCAAAGGAAGGGTCATCATCGGAACTTTTTCTTCTCAAATCCGGCGTATCGGACATCTCATTGAGTTTGCCGAAAAGATCGGGAAAAAAGTGGCGCTTGATGGGTATAGTATGAAAATGAATGTTGAAATCGCCAAAGAACTTGGATATATCAAAGCGCACAAAGAAACGCTCATTCCAATTTCCGATGTGAACAATCATCCGGACAACCGCATAATCGTCATTTGCACGGGAGCCCAGGGCGAAGGAAACGCCGTGCTCTCGCGGATCATCACCGACAATCACCGCTTCGTGAAAATTCAAAAAGACGATACAGTGGTGTTTTCTTCGTCCGTGATTCCGGGAAACGAGCGGACCATTCAGCGCCTCAAGGACAATTTGTACCGCAAAAGCGACAATGTCATCCACAGCGAAATAATGGACGTTCACACGAGTGGACACTGCAATGCCGAAGATATCAAAGATATTCTCCAACAGATCAAACCCGACTATTTTCTTCCCGTTTATGCTCACCACTATATGCTGAAAGAAGCGGCGCGGCTCGCGCGCGACATTGGTTTTCGCCGAGAGAATATTTTTGTTCTCGACAACGGAATGCCGATCGAATTTGAAAAAGGAAAAGCCAAAGTTTTGCCGAGGAAAGTTGACACCAGCTATGTGATGGTGGACGGTCTCGGAGTGGGCGACATCGGACAGGTGGTTCTTCGCGACCGGCAAGTGCTGGCGCAAGATGGAATGTTCACGATCGTCACGATCATCGACTCCAAGACCAAGCGCGTCATCGGCGAACCGCAAGTGACAAGCCGGGGGTTCATCTATGTCAAAGAAAATTTTGATCTTGTGAATGCGACGAAAAGAAAAGTGAAAGAGGTTGTTCACAACGCGACAGGAAAAGGCGAATCAGTGGACTGGAACTATGTCAAAGATCAGATCCGCGACGTAGTTGGCCAATTTCTCTATACCAAAACCGAACGTCGCCCGATGATTTTGCCGGTGGTGATCGAGGTGTAGATTATCACAAAATGTGGAAATTATAGCCTGAATTTACCCAGTAAAGCCTTGCTTCACCGCGGGGCTTTACTTTTTTTGATTTCTCCTGTACAATTGACAACTAGTTTGGCCTTTTAATATTGTTTATCAATATCGTGACAAACAAATCACATCTCATTGTCAAAGGCGCGCGGGTGAACAATCTCAAAAATATTTCCGTGAAAATTCCGCGCGATAAGATCGTTGTCGTCACCGGTCTTTCTGGTTCGGGGAAATCATCCTTGGCTTTTGACACGATTTTTGCCGAGGGGCATCGGCGCTATGTCGAAAATCTTTCGGCTTATGCCCGCCAGTTTCTGGCCGCTGCGCGCCGGCCGGAAGTTGACAAGATTGAAAATCTTTCGCCCGTCATCGCGATCGATCAGCACACGGTGAATCGCAGTCCGCGCTCGACCGTTGGAACAATGACGGAGCTGTATGACTGGCTGCGCATTCTCTTCGCGCGGATCGGAAAGCCCCATTGTCCGAAATGCGGCTGCGAACTTTTCCAAAAAACGGCGTCCGAGATCGCGGATGAAATACTTTCAATGAAACGGGAACCTGTCTCATCGGTGGGCGGGGGAAAACAGATCGCGATTCTGGCCGCGGCAAAGAGCCGGGCAAAATCTCCCGGAGAGATTATTTCAAGTTTTGAACAAATGGGATATGCGCGGATAAGGATTGACGGGAAGACAGTCACGGCAACCCAGGCTTGTTTTGATATCAAAAACTTGGATGGCGAGGGAGAAATTGAAGCGGTTGTTGACCGTATAACGCTCAATGAAAAATTTTCCGACCGAGAACGTCTGATCGATTCGATAGAAACGGCGATGAAAGTCGGCGGCGGGGAAGTGATCATCGGTTTTCCGGACGGAGACAAGAAATACAATCGCTTTTTGATCTGTTCCAATTGCGACGTTTCAATTTTGGAAATAACTCCGCGACATTTTTCCTTCAACAGCCCCGAAGGCGCCTGCGAAGCGTGCGCGGGAATCGGGACAAAACTTGAGGTGGATTTTGACCAGGTGATTCCCAACAAAAATTTGAGCATTCGCGAAGGGGCGATCAAACCCTGGAATATCACGGGCGTCCGCAATGGCGCCGCCTCGCGCCTTGAAGAAAGTTTGAAAATATTATCCGATAAATACGGATTTTCTCTTGATACGCCGGTGAAGAATATCGATAAAAAAGCTTTGGATATCATTTTGCACGGCATGGAAAACTTTGAAGGGGTGGTTCCCGCTCTTGAAAAAAAATACAAAGAAGCCAGCTCTGATTTTTCTCGCGGCGAGGCGGAAAAATATATGATCGTGAAGACTTGTCCCATATGCAAGGGAAGAAGGCTGAAAAAAGAATCGCTGGCGGTTTTGATTTCCGGAATGTCGATCGCTGATTTTTGCGAGACGAGCCTCGACCAATTGAATGAAAAATTGAAAACGCTTGAAAATGTAGTTGAGATTCCGGATTATGGAAAAAAACTGATAAAAGAAATTCTCACGGAAGCGGGAAAGACAATTTTGAATCTTTGCGAGGCGGGACTTGGATACTTGAATTTGAGCCGGAGCGCCAATTCGCTTTCCGGCGGAGAAGCGCAACGGGTGCGTCTGGCGGTGCAGATCGGCTCGGGCCTCACGGGAATCCTCTATATTCTTGACGAACCGTCGGTCGGCCTCCATGAAAGAGATACGGAAAGGCTGGTTGGAGTTTTCAGAAAACTTCGTGAAGAAGGAAATAGTGTGATCGTCGTCGAACACGATGCCGAAATCATGCGATCGGCTGATTGGATAATCGACATGGGACCCGGCGCGGGAGAGGAGGGAGGAGAAATTATTTTTTCCGGACCCGCGAAAAAATTGCTGACCGCGAACACGGAAACCGCGAAATATATCAGCGGGAAGAGCAAAGTTTTTTTGAAAAAAACTTATCGAAAAGGGAATGGAAAAAAAATAACAATAACCGGCGCGAAAGAAAACAATTTGAAAAATATCGACATTTCTCTTCCGCTCGGAAAGCTGTCGGTGATCACCGGTGTTTCCGGATCGGGAAAAAGCTCTCTCGTGAGCGATATTCTCGGGAAAGCCTTGCGGAAGCATTTTTTCCGGGCGAAAGATATTCCAGGAGCGCATGAAAAGATAAGGGGACTGGAAAATATTTCAAAAGTGATCGAGATAGACCAGTCGCCGATCGGGCGAACGCCGCGATCGAACGCCGCTACCTATACGGGAGTTTTTTCTCATATCAGGGAAATTTTTGCGGCCGCTCCAGAGGCCAAAAAAATGAATCTCAACGCGACGCATTTCAGTTTCAATATGAGAGGCGGGCGGTGCGAGGTTTGCCAGGGAGAAGGACAAAAGAAGATCGAGATGCACCTTTTGCCGGATATCTATGTTCCCTGCGAAGCTTGCGGCGGGACGCGTTTCAGCCAGAAAGTTTTGGCGGTCGAGCATCAGGGGGCGAATATTGCCGAGGTGCTTGATATGAGCGTCGACTATGCCTGGCGGTTTTTTCAAAATCATCCGCTCGTGGCGGAGAAGCTTGAGACACTGAACCGGGTCGGTCTTGGATATTTGAAGCTCGGCCAGTCGGCGATGTATCTTTCGGGCGGTGAAGCGCAGCGTATCAAACTCGCGACCGAGCTGGCCCGCCGGACAAACGGGAAAGCATTATACATTCTCGACGAGCCGACAATCGGCCTTCATTTCGGGGACGTGGCAAAACTTCTCAAGATCATTGACGAGCTGGTCGAAAAAGGAAACACGGTTTTGATTGTTGAGCATAATCTGGACGTTGTTCGCGCGGCCGACTGGGTTATCGAACTTGGCCCTGAAGGCGGAATAGAGGGAGGGTATTTGGTTTTTGAAGGAACGCCGAAGGATATGAAGAAAGCGAAGACGTGGACAGGGAAATACTTAAGATAATTGCTTGTGATCGATGCGAATAATATCAGAAAAAATATCTTATCAACGATTATATATTATGATATTTTAGATTTCCCTCTCACTTCTTTCGAGGTCTGGAAATATCTTTTGGCGGAAAATAGTTGTACATTAGGCGAGATTATCGAAGCGCTGGAGAATGATGAGTTGAAAAAAAGCATCGAAGAATTCCGCGGGTTCTATTTTTTGAAAGGCCGAAAAGATCTGGTCTCGAAAAGAATTCAAAGCGACAAAAATTCGATTGTGAAATTCGAGATCGCAGAAAAAGTGGTGCGGTGGCTGCGACTTGTTCCGTTCGTCCGGATGATTGCGGTGACGGGGACGCTCGCGATGAAGAATTCGGAAAAAAACAGTGATATAGATTTTTTTGTTGTTTTGAAGAAAGGCCGAATTTTTACGGGGCGATTGTTAGTGACGCTATTGGTGCATATATTGGGCAAACGCCGGCACGGAAAAAAAATTATAAATAGAATCTGTTTAAATTATTTCGCTACAACCGGAAGTCTTGAAATCCAGCGGAAAGACCTCTTTGCGGCTAATGAATATAGCTTTATATATCCGATATTTGGGCATAATGTTTTTCAAAGATTCTGTGAAACAAACCGTGCTTGGATAAAAAAATTCAAGCCGAATTGGGATGTGCCGGAACTGAAGCCGGCCAGATATTTTGTAGAGGTTAAATCTCTACAGCAGGTTATTCAACAAACATTTGAAAGCTTGATAAATTTGTTTTGGGGTGATAGAATTGAATCCTGGCAGAAGCGCCATCAAATCGCCCGGATCGAGCACAATCCCTTGACGCAAAAGGTAGGCGCATATATCAAAGCGACGGACGAAAATTTGATATTCCTCCCCGAACCGCAAGGCGTGCGGATTGAGGAGGAGTTTCAAAGGAGAATAAAAGATATTGTTCTATAAAAATTTGCGAGGGAGGGAAGGGGTGATGAAACTGATATATTTCATTGAAGGCAATATGTTTTTTCAGGCACAGGGTAGCGTTGCCGTGGGAACGCCCGAAACGTGGAATCGTTTCCAGCGCCTTGTTTCTTGGCTTTGTGAGGGTATAAAACAGGATACAGAGCGAGTTTTCCAAGACAGCAAGATGCTCATCGTCTGGGAACCTATTGGGAGCGTCCGCTTGTCCATGGCGCAGGACTTGCGTGCAGAACTTCTGTTGCATTTCCCGCAAATGGAAATCAAGCTGAAGAAACTTTCAGATTTTATGCATCAGGCTTGGATTGTTAATCAACCCTATGCGATCTTGAAAGATCATAAATTGATGGACAAGGCGCGGGAAAAAGGTGTCAGATATCTCATCGGAATTTTTTGAAAATCGGGGGCTGTCGGTGGATTGAAAAATCCGCGGGCCCCCCTTCTAACTTCTTGACAACAAAAGATATTTTTCTATAATAACAATTGGCAGTCGGAGGCTATGAGTGCTAAATATAAATTAATAATTTAAATTTCAAAAAAAATGGCAAAACAGATCAAATTTGACGAAGACGCGCGGCGTCGCATCAAAGACGGGATCGACAAAGTTGCTGACGCAGTGCGGGTGACACTTGGGCCGAAGGGGCGAAACGTGGTTCTTGATCGGGGATTTGGTTCTCCGGTGGTGACGAACGATGGGGTGACGATTGTTAAAGAAATAGATCTCGAAGACAAATTCGAAAACATCGGCGCGGAATTTGTGAAAGAAGTTGCGAACAAGACGAACGATGCGGCGGGGGATGGGACAACGACGGCAACAATTTTGACGCAATCAATTGTGGAATCTGGCGCGAAATTCATTTCGAAGGGAATCAATGTTATTGAGCTCAAAAATGCCCTCTTAAAATTATCCAATCGAGTTTCTAGTAATCTCAAGAAAAGTTCTAGGGATGTAAGTGGAAAAGCGATCGAGCAAGTAGCAACAATTTCAGCCCAGGATCCGGAAGTCGGAAAAATGATTGCAAAAGTCATCGAAAAAGTTGGAAGAGAGGGCGTGATAACGGTCGAGGAATCACAAACTTTTGGTTTAAAGGAAGAAGTTGTCGAAGGAATGAAATTCGACAAAGGATATGTCTCTCCATATATGATCACAAGCGCCGAATCAATGGAAGCGGAGCTCAAAGACCCGCAGATTCTCATCACGGACAAAAAAATATCTTCCGTTCAGGAAATTTTGCCGATTTTGGAAAAAATAGCCCAAACCGGAAAGAAAGAAATGGTAATCATCGCCGAAGATATTGAAGGCGAGGCTTTGACGACCATTGTGCTGAACAAGCTCCGCGGAGTTTTGAATGTTCTGGCGGTGAAAGCGCCCGGTTTTGGCGACAGCCGAAAAGCGATGCTTGAGGATATCGCCATTCTCACCGGCGGGCAGGTAATTTCCGAGGAAAGAGGAATGAAATTGGAAAAAGTGACGCTCGAAGATCTTGGGAAAGCGGGAAGAATTGTTTCAACGAAGGATGATACGACGCTTGTGGACGGAAAGGGAAAGAAAAAAGATATTGAAATGCGGGTAACGCAGCTCAAAAAGCAAATTGAAAAAGCAACAAGTGATTTTGACAAAGAAAAATTGCAAGAACGGCTTGGAAAATTGTCCGGAGGCGTGGCTGTCATCAAAGTGGGCGCGGCTACGGAAATTGAGCAAAAAGAAAAAGAACATCGAGTGAAAGATGCAGTTGAAGCAACGAAAGCGGCACTAGAGGACGGAATTGTTCCTGGTGGCGGGATTGCGCTACTTAATGAATCAGTGGAATTAATTAGCGTTGCTGAAGGCTCTATGAGACAGGAAGAAAGAGCTGCTATAGAAATATTTAAGGGAGCGTTAAGTGCTCCAATTGCCCAAATTGCCATAAATGCTGGACAATCACCCGAGGTAGTTTTATCTAGAATTTTTGAGATTCAAAATAGGTTTAAAAAAGTAAGGAAAACTCAGAAGAGTATAGATATAGAAACAGGCAAAGAAATTACTCAAACGCTTCATATAAACGAACTAAATGAAGCAGCAAATACAGAATTAGGTTATGATGCAAATCTTGATATGCCTCATTTTGTGAATATGTTTGAGGCCGGCATCATTGACCCGACCAAGGTTGTTGTCAGCGCTCTTCAAAACGCCGTTTCGGCGGCTGCGATGCTTCTCACAACCGAAGCGGTTGTCACGGACATTCCGGAAAAGAAAGGAAAAGACGGCGGCATGTCGGATATGAGCGGGATGGGAATGGGAATGTAGCTTGTTAGCTGGTATTTGGTATTTTTTAAAAAACAGGGACTGCGAAAGCGGCCTCTGTTTTTTTATTGCCCAAATGCTGGTTGCTTTTCGTGATTTGTGATATAATTTTGAGCAATAGGGGGCTAATATATATAAATAAAAACAAAACAAATGTTTGAGAAATTTCTTGATGGGTTTAATTTCGTCGCCCGATGCAAAAAATACGGGCTTGGGCTTTGGCAATGTCCCAATTTCCTTTTTTTGATGATGGGGATGATTACGATTGTGGCTATGGTCGGTACATTTTTTGTATCCAGCCGTTTTGCTTCCGAGGGCGTGACAATTATGAGTGTGACGCTTGAAGTTATTTTCATTATGATCATTGGTAGTTCTGTCATCCGAGGGGTGGAAAAAGTGGCGGAAGTCAATATATTGAAAACCGAATTTATCGCCATAATCTCTCATCAGCTTTGCAGTCCTCTTTCGGCCATCAAGTGGAATATGGAAATTATTGAAACGGAAAAAGATCCAGAAAAATGTATTCCAGCAAAACAATTTGTTTTTCTCCAAAATATCAAAAAATCAAACGAACAAATGCTCAAAATGGTGACGGATCTCCTTGATGTGGCGCGCATAGACCAGGGAAAGGCAATTTTTGAGAAAAATAATTTCAATTTGGGAAAAATAGTCACAAAATCAGTAGCTGAATTCCAAGGGTTGGCTGCTGAAAAAAATATCGGGATCAACTTTAAAGCCGATTCAAATTTACCGGAAGTTTGCATAGATGAGCAGAAAATAAGAGTAGTTTTGGATAATCTCATCGGAAATGCCATAAAATATTCCCGCGAGGGGGGAAAAGTGGAGGTCAAACTGAAAGAAGAAGGCGGAAAAATCATATTTTCCGTTCAGGATTGGGGAGTGGGGATCCCTCGCCATCAGCACAGCAAAATTTTCGAGAAATTTTTTCGTTCAAAGAATGAGGCGCGTTATCGCACTGAAGGCGTTGGGATAGGATTGTACTTGGCTCGAGCTATTCTCAAGCATTGCGGCGGTGAAGTTTGGTTCAAGAGCGAAGCGGGGGAAGGATCAACTTTCTTCTTTAGCTTGCCAATAGCTAACTAATATTTTATATATCGTATCTTGTGTTCTGTATTTTTTTCAGATATTATCATCTGTCAGATACTAAATACCAGATACTAAATACTAAATACAATATTATGGACACTCCACAAAAAAAGAAAATTCTCATCATTGAAGATGACAGGGCTCTTCAAAATGCGCTAGTGGAAGTTCTTACTAATGAAGGATATGAACCGCTAAGCGCTTTTGACGGGCAAGAGGGGCTTGAAAAAGCCGGCGCTGAAAATCCGGATCTCATTCTTCTTGACATAGTTCTCCCCAAAAAAGATGGTTATGAAGTTTTGGATGCCATCAAAAAAAGTCCGCAAAAGGATGTTCCCGTTCTGATTCTCACCAATCTTGAGGAGATTGATAATGTCCAGAGAGCCCTCGATTTGGGAGCAACGACTTTTATGGTCAAATCGGATTTCAGCCTCAAAGATATTGTTGAAAAAATAAAACAAAATTTTTCTCCGCAACAACTCCCGGCTAAATAAGATGAAACTCTTTGGATTATTGAAGATATATTTAGAATTAGCGCAGGGATAAACCAAAACAAATATGCAAGTTGACAACGAGCGGTTAAAAAGTTTCGCTTTGGATGCGGGACTGGTGAATGAGGAGCAGATCGACAAAGCGATTGAGGAGGGCGCCAAAACCGGAAAAAAGCTGGGTGATGTTTTGGTTGAGCAGAAATTGGTCAATTCCGACCAATTGCGCCAGCTTTTTGCCTACATTCTCGGCATCCCTTTCGTAAATATTGAAAAAGAAATAATTCCAAAAGACATTCTTCAGATTGTTCCTGAGCCGATTGCCAAGAAATATAAAGTTGTTGCTTTCAAGAAAATAGGAACGGAGCTGAAAGTCGCGATGCTCAATCCGGAAGACATTCAGACAATCGACTTCATTCGCAAAAAGACGGGATTCAAAATTTCGCCGTGCATAACAACGGAAAAAGGAATCGAAAATGTTCTCAAACAATATGAACAGAGCCTCAAGGCGGAATTTGGAGATATTATCGATAAAAATGCCACAGATGTCTCGCAGAATAACTCGCTTGAAAAAGTTGCCCAGGAACTTCCGGTAATCCGAATTGTGGAGGCGCTTTTGAAACATGCCATTCTTCAGGACGCGAGCGATATCCATATCGAGCCGGACGAAAAAGAAGTGCGCATTCGCTATCGGATCGACGGGATGCTTCATGACGCGATGGCTCTTCCAAAAACGGTATTGGCCGGCATCGTGGCTCGCATCAAAATTCTTTCCAATCTGAAACTGGACGAGCATCGGCTTCCGCAAGACGGCCGTTTCAAAATCGAACAGGATTCCCGGCGAATAGCGTTTCGAGTTTCAATTCTGCCTGTCTATTCGGGCGAAAAAATCGTGATGCGGCTCCTAGATGAAGGATCCAAAGGCCTCACGCTCGAGGCAATGGGTTTTTGGGGAGAAGACCTTGAAAAAATTCATCGCGCGATCAAAAGGCCCAATGGGATGATCCTTGTCACCGGGCCGACCGGTTCGGGGAAAACGACAACGCTCTATACGATTATGGACATACTCAATACGACGAAAGTGAATATTTCGACCGTCGAGGATCCGATCGAGTACAAAATGTCGCGCATCAACCAAACGCAAGTGAATCCTTCCATTGGCCTCACTTTTTCCCAGGGCCTTCGAGCCCTTTTGCGTCAGGATCCCGATATCATCATGGTGGGTGAGATTCGCGACAAAGAGACCATGGAAATAGCGATACACGCGGCGATGACAGGGCATTTGGTGCTCTCCACACTTCACACAAACAGCGCGGCGGGGACCATTCCGAGGCTTCTTGATATGGGAGCGGAGCCATTTCTCATCGCCTCCACGGTCAATGTGGCGATGGCACAGAGGCTTGTGAGAAAACTTTGTCCCGATTGCCGGCAAGAGTTTATTTTGGACGCGGAGCTTTTGAAATCTCTTGGGAAAGAAGTTGATCTTGATCGTCTCTTGGACACAGCCGCGAAGTATGGCTTGATCGACGCGAAACTGGCTGCTGCCAAAGATTGGTCGAAAATAAAGTTCTATCGCGCGGGCGGTTGCGAGCGATGCGGTCAAGAAGGATACAAAGGCAGAGTAGGTATTTTTGAAGTAATGGAGATCAGCGAAGCGGTTGCCAAAATGGTGAGCGCGCGAGCCGATAGCAATGAAATTGAAAAAAAGGCCCGCGAGGAAGGAATGATGAAGATGATCGAGGATGGAATGATCAAAGCTCTTCAAGGAGCAACTTCGATCGAAGAAATATTGAGAGTAACGAAAGATTAGTGGCTGGTATATGGTATATGGTATTTGGTATTTTTTAAAATATACCAGATACCAAATACTAGATACTAAATACAAAAACGATGTCTACATTCACATTTGTTGCTAAAAACAGCAAGGGGGAGGTCCGACAGGGGAAACTTGGGGGAAAAGATGCCAAGTCGGTGGCGGAAGCACTTCGCTCGGATGGTTTTTTCGCCACTTCAATTGTGGAAGATGAGAAAGAAAGAGGGCATTCATTTGGGGAAAAAATGAAGATTTTTTCCGGTGTGTCGCTCAAGGACAAAATGATGTTCGCGCGGCATCTTGGCGTTATGATTTCTTCGGGTCTTTCCGTGCCGCGGGCGCTTGATGTGATTTCCAGCCAGACCAAGAGCAAAAATTTCAAAAATATCCTTGCCAAAGTCGGGGAAGAAGTGAAAACCGGGAATACTTTGGGGGATAGTTTGGCAAAATCCGGAGCTCTTGATGAGCTTTCCGTAAACATGATTCGCGTTGGAGAAATGAGCGGAAATCTCGAAGAAGTTCTCGCGCTTCTTGCCGACCAGTTGGAAAAAGAACACAATCTTATGAGCAAAGTGCGAGGGGCGATGTACTATCCATCGGTGATCTTGCTTGTCATGATTGGGATAGGAATTGCGATGATGACATATGTGGTGCCTCAACTCACAGCCATATTTTCTGATGTACAAGCCTCAATTCCGGCACCTACAAGATTGATAATCAATTCCAGCAATTTCATGGCTTCCCACAAACTGCTGGTTCTTTTCTCGACGCTTTTCATTTTTTTCTTTGTAATCATTTTTTTCAAAATGAGAGCGGGAAAGAAAGCGGCTGCTTTTCTTTTTCTCAGTGTTCCGGTGATCAAAAATATCACCGTCAAAGTGAACAACGCCCGTTTTGCTCGCATATATGGCTCGCTCATCAAAAGTGGAGTGCCGGTCGTCGAGTCCCTCAGAATTATTTCCGAGACGCTCACCAACCGATATTTTCAAGAAGCTTTCAAAAAAATCGGAGAAGAAGTCCAGAAAGGAAAACCGCTTCACGGGGAACTGGCCATTTTTCCAAAACTTTTTCCGGTTTTGGTGGTGCAGATGGTGGAAGTCGGAGAAGAAACGGGA
Organism: Candidatus Moraniibacteriota bacterium; assembly: GCA_043802865.1. GTDB lineage: Bacteria > Patescibacteriota > Minisyncoccia > Moranbacterales > UBA11712 > JAPLXD01. The sequence continues at coordinate 1,414 of JAZDKQ010000038.1, read as the reverse complement.
AAAACAGTGGATGTGCTCGGGGATCTTGCCAGATTCTATGAAGAAGAAATTGATCAAGTGACGAAAAATCTTTCCTCGATCATTGAACCGGTGCTGATGGTGATCATCGGAATCGCGGTCGGCTTCTTTGCTATCTCAATGATAATGCCGATGTATTCGGTGATGGACAGTATGTAAAATGTTCTTACAATGAGAAAAAAAGTGGTATAATATATCGAAAATAACCATCTTGCAAAACGTGTTGAAATCGAAAAAAAAACAAAATTCAAATTCGGGATTTTCCCTGCTGGAGGTACTTGTGACAATATTCTTTATCGGATTGATTTTGGTATTGTATCAGTCGGTTTTGAGTAAGGTGCGCCTGATAAAATATGTCGATAATCAGGAAATTGCTTTGCGGGTGGCAAATAACAAAATTGAGGAATTGAGGGCCGGGGGTTATTCTGCGTTGCCCGCGAGCGAAAGCTTTTCGGATTCCCAGCTGAACACTCTGTCGAGCTGTACGGCCACCATGACCATTACGGATTTCAATGCCACTACCAAAACAGTTGTCATAACTATTGAGTGGCAGCAACCCCCAAGCACTTCAATGCGGAATATTTCGCTCACCACTCTTATTACGAAAACGGGAGGGCTGTAATATTATGAAAAATAAAAATCAAAATAACCGGTGTTTCTCTCTGGCTGAAACAATAATTGCCACCGCTATCCTCATTTATGTTTTGGGCGCGCTGCTGGTTGTTTATAATAATTTTTTTAAAGTGTATAGCAACCAGCAAACCAAGATAAAGATAGGCAACTCTGCCCGTGAGGCGGTGAAAGAGTTGCAAAGCGCTGCTTTGCAGGCAAATCAAATTATTGTCAGCCATGATTTTTCCGGCACAGTCTATGGCGCCGATCAAGATACTCTTGTTCTGAAAATACCCTCTGTTGACGGGTCAGGAAACATAGTCAGCGGGAAGTTCGATTATGCGGTTTTCTACCTAACTGGAAAAAATTTATTCAGACTAGTGGAGGCTGATGCGACGAGCAGCCGGCCGTCGGGTCTCAACAAAATTAGTGACTCCGTTTCAACAATAACTTTTACCTACAATAATGCCGATTTAGCCCTAGCTACCAAAATTGATGTGGATATGGAAATGCAAAAGATTTCAGGAGGTCAAAATGTTTCATATCAACTTCATCAAGAAATATATTTAAGAAATAAATAAATGAGACAAGACATCAATAATAATCAAAAGGGACAGATTTTCGTTATTGGATTGGTTTTTTTTACTATCTTGATGATTTTTTCAGTTGCCATTCTGGTATATGTTTCGACTTATATAAAATCCGAGCGGCAAAATATCTCCAAAGTCCAGGCCCTGCAGATCGCTGAGGCGGGAATAGACAAAGCGGCTTATGAGCTCAATCA
>JAZDKQ010000037.1:0-13685 GCA_043802865.1 Candidatus Moraniibacteriota bacterium | reverse complement strand
AAGAGTCTTTCTTCTTTGGGCGGTGACCCGCAACATTTTCGGTTCGGTTCGCGTCAATGTCGAATCAAGATTTTTGGAAGATATTCCGGATGAATTGAGAGAGAACGCTGAAGAAGGAAAAAAGAGATGGGAGATGAAGTTTGAGGAAAAAAATAAAAAAGGAAAAAACAAACTCAATAAAGAAAGAAAATCTTTTTTCGACGGACAGCGCGTCCGCCACAATGCATTCGGCGAAGGGGTAGTCATTTCAATCAAAGATGATATCATCACCATCGCTTTCATGAAAGCGGGGCTCAAAAAACTTTCGGCAGAATTTGCGGGATTGGATAAAGTGTAAAGAAAGATTTTAAATATAAAAAAACAAGAGTCCCGCCTAGGCGGGACTCTTTATATCTTCAAAATAGTAGTTCTAATTTTTTCTAATATATAAATCCTCTCACCACCCGGCTGTTGGCGGAAAGGGTGCGGGTGGATTTTTTGCCGAAGCCGGCATAGTTCATTTCGGAAATTGTGAAGCTTGATCCGCTCACTGATTCAACAAGTGCGACGTGTCCCCAGCGGGACTCGCCCGAAACCATGATCGCTCCCGGACGCGGCGCTCTGCCGGTGGCTTTGCCGGACGCGCGGGCATTCGAGAGCCATGAGGAAGCATTTCCTCCCCACGGGACATATCTTTTTTGCGCCACATACCAAGTGCAGTAGCCGTATGGGAAACGATGGCCGCCTCCGCCGCCTCCAAGCTTGATCGGAGCATAAGAAGAACTTTGAGGCTGGCCGGCAATGGCCAGTTGAGAGGCGGAAGGCGCGACAGGAGAAAGATATCCGTCCGGCAGGACAAGCGTTTGACCTTCTTTCAGTTTTCCATCGGCAGACAATTCATTGAAAGCGATAATTTTTTCAGAAGCAACATTGTATTTTTTCGCGATTGCTTCAAGAAAGTCGCCTTTTTGAATTTTGTAGTTTGCGCCGGTGACAGGCAGAATAGCGAGCTTGTCGCCCGGCTTCAAAAGCGATGTGTCCGAAAGATTGTTGGCTGAAAGAATGGTGTTTGTCGAGATTCCGAAAGCGGCGGCGATGGATCCGGCCGTGTCGCCATTTTTCACTTCATAGACCCGAGTTCCTCGTTTTTCTTTCGCGACGGGAGTCTGTGGCCCAATCGAAGCGAAGAGTATTTGGTTGTTGAGAGTTGGTTCAGGCTGATACATCGAGGCATAATCTTCGGCGGAATAATAATCTTCCTGGGTTGAAGAATCGGCAGGTCCGGCCGAGTAGTTGGAATCGGAGAGAGGCGCGACGGCAAGATTGTTTTTTCGGGAAGTTTTGGCTGCTAGTTTTGTTGTGATGGGACTCGGGCCGCTATCTTTTCCGGCCAAAGTATCAAGAATGGATCCGTTCCCATTCTCTCCGGAAGAAATATTGATGAGCGCGACGAGCAAAACACAAAGAGCTACCACAAGGGTAGCCGCGTATTTCCGGATCCAGCCGGCAATGAAGCGCGCGTAAGACTTTTGTCTCAAGCACTGCGCCATCCAGATCTGGGAAGAATGAATTTTTTGAGCGATCGTTCGAAAGTTCTCGCCTTTTAGCAAGGTTCGCAGCTTTCCCCGTTTTCTTTGGGGAAAATCGTTGAAATGGTTACTAATAGGTTTGTCCTCTCTCTTGGATCAGAGGCTCGAGCCGGCGCGGAAAAACTGAATAACTGAAGCGATTTCCTTCTGATCCCTAATTGTTACACGGCTACTAGGTTAGCACATCGTCGGATGGTGTCAAGCTATCGGAAGCGCAGAGAATGTGAAAATTGGATTAATTTGGCTTGTATAAAGGAAAATATTGCATTGGGCAATTCTTGTGTTTTTTGGTACAATCCAAGATAGGCAATGCAAGAGATTGCAATGGACATAAAAAAGCTCAAAACTCAATATTTGGAATATCTTGAGATCGAGAAAGACCGATCTCAAAAGACGATCGAGAACTACGACCATTATCTCGAGCGGTTTTTGGCTTGGGCGAAAATTGGTTCGGCGAGTGACATTACAGATGATCTGGTGAGAAGTTTTCGGTTGTATCTGAACCGTCAAACGGATGAAAAGGGACATTCTCTCAAAAAGATCACGCAAAACTATCACGTCATCGCCATTCGCAATTTTTTGAAATATCTGGCAAGGCGTGACATCAAAGCTCTCGCGGCGGAAAAGATCGAGCTCGGAAAAACTCGACGAACAGAAGTGGAATTTCTGGAAAGCGACGAGGTTGATCGGATTTTCGAAGCGGCTCAAGACGCGGATCTCAAATCTTTGCGTGACCGGGCGATCTTGGAATTGTTATACAGCTCCGGTCTGCGTGTTTCTGAACTCACAAATCTCAATCGCGACCATGTGAATCTCAAAACGCAAGAATTCAGCGTGCGCGGAAAAGGCGGAAAAATTCGGGTGGTTTTCATTTCGGACAGGGCGAAAGGCGCGCTTGAGAGATATCTTGAAAAAAGGCCCGATATCGATCCGGCAGTATTTGCAAGAAATGGAATCAAGCGCTTGGAGAAAAATAAGCCCAAGGCGGATCAGGCTCGGACTGAAAATAAAATCGATAAATTGCGCCTCACTCCCCGCTCGATTCAGCGTATCGTCAAATATTACGCGCTGAAAGCTGGCATTGTGAAAGATGTCCATCCGCACACTCTTCGCCACTCTTTCGCGACCGACCTCATTCAAAATGGCGCCGACATCCGTTCGGTGCAGGAAATGCTCGGACACTCCTCCGTCACGACAACGCAAATATATACCCACGTGACAAACAAACAGCTCAAGGAAGTGCACAAAGCGTTTCATGGGAAACAGAGGAAATAAAGAAGACCCTTTCTAGGGTCTTATTTTGAAGCGAAATTTTATTTATCATTCTTCTTTTTCATCCTCTCTGCGAATCTGGTGAGTCTGTATGTCACCAAGACAACGGCCGCAGTGACGATTCCGGCATAAATGAACATAGCGGTGACATCGCCCGAGCCCTGCGTTCCGAAAACACGCTCAAACAATTTGCGAATAGCATCGTTCCATGCGAGAGCTGCCACGAGCCCCATTGCGCCGGTCATCAAGGTGATGACTTTTTCAACGAAAAAAACATGAAGTTTTTGCTCCTCGGCTTTGGTCAATTTTTTTTCTGTGGTTTTTTCTTCAGGCATATAAAAAATTATTTTTTATGTGGGCAATACAGGAATCGGACCTGTGACCTCTTCCATGTCAAGGAAGCGCTCTAACCACTGAGCCAATTGCCCGAAATATTATAATTTGGTGGGACCGATAGGGATCGAACCTATGACCCTTCGGTTATGAGCCGAGTGCTCTACCACTGAGCTACGGTCCCGTCGTCAAAATAAAACTTGCTTATACGGCAAGTATATCCTATTAAACGCAAAGATTAAAGTCAACAATTTACACTTTTTCCGGAGCGGCGATAATTGGTTTTTCGAGCTCCGCTTCAGCGACTGTTTCAACTTCCGGCTTTTCGACTTTTGCGATTTCATGGAAAAACAAAGTCCAAGCGGCGGTTTTGTAGGTTTGGAAAATGGCAGAGACGAACAAGATTGCGGCGAGGAAAAGAAGGATGGCACATCCAAGGAAAATAGCGAAAGCGATTTTGCTAAGATAATAGAAAACAGCGCCGGCGGGAATGAGAATAACAAGAGCGATTCCGGCGACGGGCAGGAGAATGATTCCGGCGGCGAGGCTCACGGCAAGAAGGAGGAGCCCGAAAATGATCGAGTTGCCGATATTCTTGAGAAGCAGATTGTATCCCGCTTCAATGGCGCTTCGAAGGCGAAGATCGGAAAGGATGATATAGAATTCAGTGAAGATTTTGGTGAGAGAAAAGACGAATATGATCGGAATCAAAATCGCGATCGCGAAAATTCCAACCAAAATAGCGCCAAACCAGGACTTTACGGCAATGAGATAGATTATGGGCACTGCGAGAATAACGACGATCAAGAGTGTAGCCAGAAAAAACAATACCGAAAGCTTGAAAAGTTTTCCGAGATATTTTTTTCCAAACAGCCAGCCGGTTTTGAAATCGGCTTTTTTGTTTTGGTTGACGAGATTAACTGACCTTATGAGTCCGGCTTTTGCGACAAGCGATATGAGAAACAAAATTATGCCGACTATGAAAAGTACCACGGCTATCGCGAGAACAACCTGCCAATGATTTTCAAAAAAGCTCCTGGCTGCTTCGCCCTGTTTTCCAAAATCTTCATTATTGCTTCCGATATTGAAACTTCCGGGCGACCCGAGCGCCATTAGCAGTCCGAACCAAAGCAAAAAACGGTTTTGCCAGATGATTTGGCCGGCCTGCTTCAGGATTTCAATATAGGGAATTTGCTTCTTTTCGATGTTTTTATTATTTTTCAGATTCATCTTATTTAGTTAAATTCGTGTCAATATTCGTTTGTTTTGTGTCTTTTAGCAACTTATCGAATTCTTTTTGTTCGAGAGTTTCTTTTTCAAAAAGCGTCTGGGCGATTCGCTCGAGCGTTTCTTTTTTCTCGGTGATGATCTTTTCCGCGGTTTTGTACGCATCATCGATGAAGCGCGAAACTTCTATGTCGATTTCCTTGGCAGTCGCTTCGGAATAGTTTTTTTCTTCGCTCATTTCTTTTCCGAGGAATACGAGTTCTTCTTTGCGGCCGAAGGTGCGCGGGCCGAGGGCGCTCATTCCATATCTCGTCACCATCTTTCGCGCCATGTCGGTCGCTCTCTCAAGATCATTCGAGGCGCCGGTAGTGACGTCTTTGAAAACAATCTTTTCGCTGACATAACCTCCCAAAAACACGGCCAGTTCATCGATGAAGTAGGCGCGGGTATACAGCCTTTTGTCTTCCATGGGAGCGCTCAAGGTATATCCGGCTGCTTGGCCGCGGGAAAGGACAGATACTTTTTGCACCGGATCGGCGTTCGGAAGATTCGAAGCCACAAGTGCGTGCCCCGATTCGTGATAAGCCGTGATTTCTTTTTCCTTGACGTTGGGAACCCTGCTTTTTCTTTCGGGTCCCAGAATGACTTTTTCAATTGAGACGGTCATTTCTTCCATAGAGATATTTTTTCTGCCTTTTCCCGCGGCCAGAATTGCCGCTTCGTTGACCAGGTTGGACAGATCAGCTCCCGAAAATCCTGGAGTTCTCGAAGCAATGACCTTGAAATCGATATTTTTTTCAAGCGGTTTGTTTTTCGAGTGTATATTGAGGATAGCTTCGCGTTCCTTGATGTCCGGCAAGTCCATGACGACCCTTCGGTCAAATCTTCCGGGCCGCAAAAGCGCCGGATCAAGAACATCCGGGCGATTGGTCGCCGCGATCACGATCACATTCGTGTCCGTATCAAATCCGTCCATTTCCACGAGGATCTGATTCAATGTTTGCTCTCTTTCATCATGTCCTCCGCCAAGCCCTGCTCCACGATGGCGGCCGACCGCGTCGATCTCATCAATAAATACGATGGCTGGCGCGCTTTTTTTGGCTGTTTTGAAAAGATCGCGAACGCGGCTGGCACCGACTCCGACAAACATTTCCACAAACTCCGAACCGGAGATGCTGAAAAAAGGAACATTGGCTTCTCCGGCGACGGCCTTGGCAATCAAAGTTTTTCCTGTTCCGGGAGCGCCGAGAAGAAGAACTCCTTTCGGGATGCGCGCTCCAAGATCAAGAAATTTTTTCGGGTGCTTCAAGAATTCAACGATCTCTCGCAATTCTTCTTTGGCCTCTTCCGCTCCGGCAACATCCACAAAGGTAATTTTTTTCTTCCCGTTTTTTTGAGGCGAGATGAGGCGCGCCCGCGACATTCCAAAAGAAAGCGCTTGATTGTTTCCGCGCTGGGCCGAGCGCATCATATACCACAAAAACGCGCCGATGATGATGAACGGGAGAAGAAACGGAAGAGCGATATTGACCCAGAAGGCGCCTGAAGTCGTGTCTTTGACGCTGATATTGACAGAGCGCAATTGCTCGGAAGAAACTCCATAATTTTTCAATGATTCCGTGAGGGCGGCGTCCGCTTCTTTTCTTGCTTTTTCCTTGGCGCCGTCGGCGAGCGTGATATCAAGACTTTCTCCGTTCACCAAAACATCCTTTACTTTTCCGTCGTTGATTTGAGCGACGAGTTCATTGAGAGTGATGTTTGTTACTTGCTGCGCCGGGGTGTTGAAAAGCATCACAATTCCGGATATGACGAAGAATACGAGGAGGATGATTATCAGATTTTTTATAAAGTTTTTCATGGAGTTGCTTATGAATTAGAAATTTTTACCGTTTATCTCCCTATGATCAATTTATCACCAATTCTCCCAATTTTCAAGCTCTTGAAATGAAGTTGCTGTCTCTTGCTCTTATTACTTTTCAGGATCTTCATGATTTCATCGATGTGCGCGGATTCAATTTCGCGCAGATCGGGAGCATATTTTTCGAGAGATCGGCGGAGAACTTCCCGGCAAATGGATGGGTGCAAATTATTCAGCGCGGAAACTTGCAGATTTTTGTTTTCCGCAAGCCAAGCATTTGCAAATCGGGCGATGAAATCATAGTCCGCCGCGACAGACTCGGAAAATTTGCAAAGCAGTTCCTGGATATTCGGATTGAAGTCTTTTTCGAGCTGGTGCAGAAGCTTGTTTCGGATTTTGTTTCGCGTGAAATCTGTGCCGAGATTGGTTTTGTCAATGCGATATGGAATTTTACCCTTACGCAGATACGCAATAATTTCTTTTCGGGGAATGTTCAGGAGCGGCCGGATGAGTAGATGTCCGTCCGCATTCTTCTCTGGCTGCGCGGTCGGACATCTACGGCTCGAAAATCTAATTGCGCCCAATCCTCGCAGTCCGGTGCCTCGCAAGATCCGCATCAGAACTGTTTCAGCTTGATCGTTCAGATTATGAGCAACAGCAACAAGGTCGGCTTTGTATTTTTTGAGAACTTTTTCAAAAAAATCGTATCGAATTGTTCTTAATTTATCCTCCGACTTTCCAACTTTCTTAATTTCTGAATTTTTAACTTTCAAAATTTCAATTGGCAAAGAATATTTTTCAGCTAAATTTCTGACTAGCTTTTCGTCCAAATCAGAATATTTTCCACGCAAATCATAATTCACGTGTGCGACGATCAACTCCAGATTATATTTTTTCTGCAATTTTGATAATACATCTAAAAGGCAAACCGAATCCGGCCCGCCGGAAACGCCGATCACAATTTTCGCGTCGCGTTCAAATAATTCGTAGCGAAAAATATTTTCCTGGATTTTTTTGACGAGGTTCAAGAGGATAATATAAATTATGCGAGAGAATATTTTTCTTTTTTTAAAATATCGATAGTTTTTTCGACAGCTTTCTCGAGTTTTCCATTTGCGTTCACAACAACATAGTCATAGAAAGGCATTTCTTTTTCAATTTCATTTTCAGCATTTTTTATTCTTTTATTTAGTTCTTCCGGATCGATATTCTTATCTCGATTAGCCAATCTTCCTTTTAATTCTTCAATAGATTCAGGCTTAATAAAGATCGTCGTTGCATTGTAATTTTCCTTATAATATTTTGCGCCGACAATATCCACATTCACGATCACATTGAAGCCTTTGGCTATTTTCTCATCCAGGTCGGGCTTATAAGTGCCGTAATAGGCGTCTCTGTTTTTTATGTATGTATATTCAATAATTTTTCCGTTGGCGATATATTTTTCAAACTCTTCTTTTGAAAAAAAATAATAATCGAATTTGTCTTTTTCGCCATTTCTCGGCTTTCGTGAAGTGGCGGTCACTAGCCGCGTGAAAACAGGAAATTGTTTGATGATTTCATTGGTGACGGTTGTTTCTCCGCTTCCGGTGGGTCCGCCTATAATAAGAACTCTTTTCAAAAATTTTGAATTTTGCATTGTAATTTTGCACTTTACGCTTTGAGTTTTGCGCTTACTTCACCAATGCCAATCCCATTCGATGCTCTTTGGGATCGATGGAAAGAATTTTCCATTTATAGGTATTTTCGACTTGGATGATCTCTTCGATATTTTTTCCCGGGTTGGCTTCGAGAAGTTCGCTGACATGGGCGAGACCGTGGATATCGTCGTCGAGATATACGAACGCGCCGAAGTGGTTGATCTTCCGCACTTGGCCGTCATATGTTTTTCCGGCTTGGTATCTTTCTTCGGCGCTTACCCACGGGTCTTTCGCGAGCGCTTTGATGGAAAGCGAAACTCGTGTGTTATCGATGCCGATTATTTTCGCCTTTATGCGGTCGCCGGTTTTGATGATATCACGCGGATTGTCGATGAGTTGCCAGGCGAGTTCGGATATATGCACCAGTCCTTCAAGTTTGTCTTCTTCGCGGACGGATTCGGTTTTGCTCGGCGGGAAAAATTTGATGAACGCTCCGAAGTCGACGACTCCGCTAACTTCTCCTTCGATCACATCGCCGGCTTTGAGCTCGGAAATAGCCTTTTTCTCTTGGGCGCTGTAGGCCGCTTTTTCGCTCACGATCAATTTTTCGCCTTCGCGGTCAATGTCGATCACCTTCACTTGCATCTCAGTTCCAATATATGAACGCAGTTTCTCAAGAATTTTTCCTTTCTCGCCTTCTTCGACGCGGGGGTAGTGTTCGTTGGAAAGCTGGGAAACGGGCAAAAATCCGGTGATGCCGTTCACCTCAACGATGAGTCCGCCTTTGTTCGCGTCCAAAATTTTGGTGGAAAATACGGCTTCTTCACCCTGCTTTTCTTCAAGATCGAGCCAGGCTTTTTCAATCGAGGCTTCGCGAACGGAAAGTTCGATATATCCATCATCGTTTTCGAGATCGGTGACCGTCGCAGTGACCGTATCGCCGATTTTCAGTTTGTCAGTCGTCCCGAGTCCGTCTTTTATTTCTTTTCCAAGAACGATTCCCGTTCCAAAAACTCCAAGGTCAAGATAGACGGCGTTTGATCCGATTTCAAGCACTTTGCCGTCGATCACATCGCCTTCTTTGGGAAAAGATATTTTTGTTTGGTTCAAAAAATCCGCCATCATAGATGCGGGTTCAGTCGTTTCTTCAGCCAAAGCCGAAGAATCTTCGATTTCAATTTCTTTTTTCGTTACGCTTTCTTCCTTTTTCTCTTCGGATACTTTGTCGACCTCTTTTGCCAGAGTGTCGTAAATGTTGTCTATCATGGGATTAATGATTAGGTTAATGATTAATACTAAAAAAGTATAATATATATTGATAATTTTGGCAAGGGATGATATGCTCAAGCCATTGAATTTTTCCAAGCGTCGTGCTATCATTCTAATGTTAATAAATCCTCTTTATATAGCCATATGACCATTCAATGGTACGGACATTCGTGTTTTAAAATCTCGACCAAGCCTGATGGGCGCGGTTCGGGCGAGGATATCGTCATTTTCACCGATCCTTTCGACAAAGAAGTCGGGCTCCGGCCCCCGCAGGGGCGGGCTGACATCGTCACCGTGAGCCATGACCACCATGATCACAACAATTCGAGCGCGCTCAAGGGCGAGCCGGCGGTTGTGGATTTGCCGGGAGAATATTCAATCAAAGGCGTTTCGATCACGGGGATAAGTTCATATCATGACAAAGTTCAAGGCGCCGAAAGAGGGCTCAATACGATTTTTGCCATCGAAAGCGAGGGAATTCGGTTTTGTCATTTGGGCGATTTGGCGACCAGTCTTGATAAAAAACAACTGGAAGAAGTGAATGGCGTGGATGTTCTGGCTATTCCGGTTGGAGGCCCTCATTCTCTTAATGCGAAAGAAGCCAAAGCAGTCGTTGATCAAATCGAGCCAAAAATGGTTTTGCCGATGCATTATAAAATTCCGGGAGTGAAGATCAAGGATATAATGGACGAAAAAAGTTTTTGCAAAGAAATCGGGACTTGCCCGAGAGAAAAAACAGCGAAGCTGATCCTCAAGAAAAAAGATCTTGAAGGCGCGGAGATGAAAGTAGTGATGATGGAAGCATTAAGCGCATAACGTCTATAAAATGAACATCAAAGATTACATTCACAAACTCCAGCAGAAGCCCGTCCATGAACGGAAAAGAATCGCAGTTATTGCGACAGCCGCCGGGTTTTTGGTCATTCTTGTGATCTGGGTTGTTTCCTTCAATGAAATGAACAAGTCGGCTGAAACTCAAATCGATCCGGCGTCGGCGAGCCTCAATGATCTCAAAGATAATTTCCAAGACAACTTCCAAACGGGAAAGGATTCAATTCAAAATATGATGCAGGAACTGCCGAGCCAAACAGGAGCGACAGGGACGGATAATAGTGCGGGAACTGTGCTGCCGGCTCCGAGCGCGGATTCGATTCAAAATATGGATAATAGCAGTGATATAAACAATCCAGCGGAAAACAATAATCAGAATAAGAATAGCGTGCCACAGCTGCCATAAAAAATATGGAAATTGGATACATAAAACCGAGAGAAATAACGCAGGAAATGAAGGAGTCCTATCTCGCTTACGCGATGAGTGTGATTGTTTCGCGTGCTCTTCCTGATGTGCGGGACGGGATGAAGCCGGTACATCGCCGGATCCTTTTTGCGATGCGCGGGCTTGGGCTCACACACAGTGCGAAATATCGAAAGTCGGCGCTGGTTGTCGGAGATGTGCTTGGGAAATATCATCCTCACGGCGACTTGGCGGTATATAACACGATGGTGCGGCTCGCGCAGGATTTTTCAATGCGCTATCCCCTCGTGGACGGGCAGGGAAACTTCGGCTCGATGGATGGCGACAATGCGGCGGCGATGCGATATACCGAAGCCAAAATGACGAGCCTTGCAGAGGAAATGATGGCGGATATCGAAAAGGAAACGGTTGATTTTGTTCCCAACTATGACTCGTCCCGCTTTGAACCGTCCGTTCTGCCGGCCAAAGTTCCACAACTTCTTCTCAACGGCACAATGGGAATCGCAGTCGGGATGGCGACGAGTATCCCCCCGCACAATCTCGGAGAATTGGTTGACGGCATAGCCTATCTCATTGAAAATCCGGATTGCGATGTAAAAGATCTGACACAATTTGTGAAAGGTCCTGATTTTCCGACGGGTGGATCAATATACAACCAAGCGGATATAGTGCAGACCTATCTTACCGGCCGCGGAAGCATTGTTTGCCGGGCCGAGACGGAAATTGTTGAGACAAAAAACGGTCAATTCCAGATCATTGTGACGGAAATGACCTACTCCTCGAACAAGGCGGCGATGATTGAGAAGATGGCGGATCTTGTGAAGGCCGGAAAGCTCGAAGGCATCCGGGATCTTCGCGATGAATCAGACAAAGACGGGGTGCGGATCGTGATTGAACTCAAGAAAGAAGCCTTTCCGAAAAAAGTTCTCAACAAGCTCTTCGCGCTCACGGATCTTCAAAAATCGTTTCACGTGAATATGCTCGCGCTGGTTGACGGAATCGAGCCAAAAGTCTTGAATCTGAAAGCGATGCTCGAATATTTCATAGCGCATCGCCAGGTCGTCGTCACGCGCCGGACGCAATATGAGCTTCGAATCGCGAAAGAACGGGCGCATATTCTGGAAGGACTCAAAAAAGCGCTTGATCACATTGATGCGGTCATCACTACCATCCGAAAATCAGCTACCAAAGAAATCGCGCATAGCAATTTGATGAAAAAGTTCAAATTGTCCGAAAAGCAAGGGGCGGCAATCCTCGAGATGCGCCTTCAAACTCTCGCGGGTCTTGAGCGCCAGAAGATCGAAGACGAACTCAAGGCGAAGACGAAGCTGATCAAAGAACTTGAAGATCTTCTCAAGAGTCCGAAGAAAATATTGGGCGTTATCAAAACGGAACTGGCCGAACTCAGAGAAAAATACGCGGATGAGCGCCGCACAAGAGTCGTGAGATCGGCCGTGGGCGAATTCAAACAAGAAGATCTCATTCCGAACGAAGAAGCGATCATCGTTTTTACCGAGGACAACTATGTGAAAAGAATGAATCCTTCGCTCTATCGCGTGCAGAGGCGCGGCGGAAAGGGCGTGATCGGCGCGACAACCAAAGAGGGAGATACGATTGATATGGTGGTGAGCGCGATGACGCACGACGATCTTTTCTTTTTCACCAACACCGGGAAAGTTTTTCAAACCAAAGCCTATGAGATCCCGGTTTCTTCACGAACGGCCAAGGGTCAGGCGATCGTGAACTTTTTGCAGATCTCTCCGGACGAAAAAATCACGGCGATCATCACGATCGGAAAGGAATCACAAGCAAAATATCTTTTCATGGCGACGAAATTCGGGACAGTGAAAAAAACAGCCATTGAAGATTTCACCAAAGTCCGTCGATCGGGATTGATTGCTTTGAATCTTGCCAAAGATGATGAACTCCGCTGGATCGCGCCGACGACCGGAAAGGACGAGATTATCATCACAACCTCGGCCGGACAGGCCATTCATTTCAAAGAAAGTGATGTGCGCGGTATGGGCCGGACGGCCGCCGGTGTGCGAGGGATCAATCTGAAAAAGAACGACCAAGTGGTCGGAATGGATGTGGTTCTCAAAAATCAAAGGGGCAATCAGCTTTTGATCCTCACCGAAAACGGTTTTGGAAAGCGTACCGATATGAAAGCCTACAAAATCCAGCGGCGCGGAGGCAGTGGGATCAAAACTGCGAAAATCACGCCAAAAACTGGAAAACTTGTATGCGCGCATATGATCAATCTCGACAATATCGAAACGGATCTCATTGCAAGCAGTGCGAAAGGCCAGATCATTCGCGTGCCGATGGGTAGCATTTCAATTCTCGGCCGCGCTACGCAGGGCGTGCGCGTAATGCGCCTCAACGGCGACGACAAAATCGCCGCGACGGCAGTGTTATAAAAATATTCCAATTATATTATCCGTAGAGACGCCCCGCCGGGGCGTCTTTTTTGTATTTGTGCGATTTTGCAAATTGTTGTAAAATTCAAGCATAGGTAAGCTTCAAAACAAAAACAAAATTTACCCCGTTAGAAATTTTGAAAAAAATTTGCAGCGGGATAAAATAAAAAAAATGACAATTTCTAACGGGATGAACAAAAAAATATCAATATTTCTTTCTTTCTCGCTCTTGCTCTCCCTTGTCTTTCTTTCTGGATGCGGAACAATTCCGTCATATGAAGTTCGGCTTGAAGTCTGGGGGCTTTTTGACGATTCGGATGTGATGTCGAAAGCCATCAATGAATACCAAAAAAGAAATCCGCGCGTGAAGGGAATCATTTATAAAAAGCTTATTGTTGATTCATATGAAAACGAGCTATTGGATGCTCTCGCGACGGGAAACGGGCCAGACGTTTTCTTGATTCACAATACCTGGCTCCCAAAACACGAAGATAAGATAGCTCCGGCTCCAATTGACAATTTTTCAACTAGTCAAGCGGAAATTCTAACAAGCAAGCAAATTCATGATCAATTCGCGGATGTAGTTTCTTCTGATTTTGTCTCGGACGGGAAAATTTTTGCCCTGCCTCTTTCTGCGGATTCTCTGGCGCTTTACTATAACAAAGATTTGCTGAACCAAGCCGGAATCACAACACCTCCCGCGACATGGCTTGATTTTGATGAAGCGGTGAAAAAAATGACCCAGGTTGATTCTTTTGGGAACATCACACTTTCCGGAGCGGCAATGGGAATGTCAGACGAATCAAGCACCGGAGGCGGGAAAATAAACCGGGCGACGGATAT
>JAZDKQ010000036.1:0-35771 GCA_043802865.1 Candidatus Moraniibacteriota bacterium | reverse complement strand
GCGCCGATATATATATCCTCCGTTGAAATGGAGCCTAGCCCGTCAAGAAGAAAGCGGTTGTTGAAGGCCACCTCTAAATCATTTTTTGCGTCGGTTTGGCAATCGACGCTCCATAATCCCTCTCCGGATTCAACGGACTCGGCAAAGACCGTGATTTTCCCTTTCCCTCCGTCAATTTTGAGCCGCACTTCCCGGCTCTTGGAGTCGGAAAAAACTCCCGCGAGGCGCGCCGCCTTGAGAAGAGCTTCCTTCTTCGCAATCATATTCAGCGAAAATTCCTTGGGAACCACTTGTTTGTATTCCGGATATTTTCCGTCGATGAGCCGGGAAACAAAAAGGACATCCGAGGTTTCAAAAAAAATTTGATTTTCAGCCAGATATACTTTCACATTTTCATCTTCCGCGGAAACCGCGCGGATGACTTCCGACAGCGTGCGAGCCGGCACGATCACCGCGCTATTTTTGGCAAGATATTTTTTGTAATCTTCCGTGATTTTTGTTTTGTCGAGTTTAATCACCGCTTCGGCGAGCCGGAAGCTGTCTGTCGCGGCCAGTGTGATTTTTTCTTCCCCAAATTCAAAATGCGCACCCGTGAGTTCTTGCCGCGTGTCTGAAGTTGCGGCTGTTGCCAAAACATTCCTCGCTTTTTTTTGCATCTCAACCGCGCTGATCTCAAAAAGAAATTTTGATTCCGGCCTGGGGATGATTGGAAAATCCTTTGCATCCATTCCCTTTATCACCGCTGAATTTCCATTGTATATCATTTTAAGCGTGCTGTTTTTTTCTTCAAGGGTGATTTGGCTTCCATCCTCAAGTTGAGACAAAATACCGCCAATAATTCTTCCTGGAACTGCAATTTTTCCTTCTTTTTCAATTTTTGCTCGAATTTTTGTAACAAGGCCAATTTCAAGATTTGTCGCCGATACTTTCAAACCACCCCTTTCTGCTTCCAAAAGAATATTTGAAAGAATTGGGAGAGTGAGGTTTTTCCCTATTATTTTTTCCGCTATAAGTATTCCTCTTTTTAAATTTTCTGTGGTGCAAAGTGCTTTCATAAATATATTAATTAATTTGTTATTTATAAATCATTGTCTATTATTATATTTTTGATTTCTGGGGATAAGTGTGTTTTGGTTATATAGTTATTAGATAAATTGGTCGGCGCGGGGTGTGTATGGGGGGAGGAGTTGGTGGTGGGGAAATGGGGGATAAAAAAATATTTTTTTTGATTCATTTTTTTGTCCAAAGGTTATCCACTAGAAAATCGATATTTAAGAGAAGGGTTGTTGATAATTTAAGCGCAACTTATTAACAACTTAAGCGCTGTATAATTTACTTTTAATAATATTTATATCTTGTTCAAGGGTGTCATTTTGCTCAAGCTCTTTTGAAATTTTTTCATAGGCATGCATTGCGGTGGTGTGATCTCTTCCTCCAAGTTGTTCTCCAATTCCCGGATAGGACGCTTGAAGCTCGGCTCGCATCAAATACATCGCAATTTGGCGCGGCCTCACGATATCGCGGCGGCGGCAACGATTCACAAGGTCTTGAGAGGCAATGTCATAATATTCCGCCACGGATTCAAGAATTTTCTTGAAAGTGATGCCCCTTTTTTTCCCGGAGTGAATAATGTCTCCCAAAATCTTTTTGACATTCGTGAGGTTGGGCTCGGTTTGGCTCAACTCGCAAGCGGCGATCACGCGGTTCAGCGCGCCCTCAAGTTCGCGGATATTATGCTGGATATTGGTGGCGATATAATTCAAAACTTCCAGCTCTATCTCCATTTCAATTCTTTTGTCTGCCAGTTTGTTTTGCAAAATGGCAATCCGGGTTTCGACGTCCGGCCGGGAAACATCAGCAATCATTCCGCCTTCAAATCGGGATCGCAAGCGGTCCTCAAGCATCGCAATCGCTTTGGGCGGCCGGTCGCTGGTAAGCACGATCTGCTTGTTGGTTTGGTGAAGTGTATTGAAAACATGAAAAAACTCTTCCTGGGTTTTTTCCTTTCCTCCAATAAACTGGATATCGTCAATAAGAAGCAGATCGGCGCTGATATAGGCGCGCTTGAATTCATGAGCCTGGTTGTTTTTCACCATATCGACATATTGGTTGGTGAAATATTCAGCCGTGGCATAAAGAATTTTCGTGTCCGGATCGCGCGCGAGAAGGGCGTTCCCGACGGACTGGAGGAGGTGTGTTTTTCCAAGGCCGACGCCTCCATAGATGAAAAGCGGGTTGTAGGTGTTGCCGGGCGACTTGGCGATCGCTTCGCAAGCGGCGTGGGCCAGTTCATTGTTTGATCCCACGACGAAATTTTCAAAAATGTATCGCGGGTTGAGGTTGGCGCGCAAACTCAAGTTTTCATAGTTGATTTTTCCCAAATTGGGAACTTGCGCGGAGGCCGACACAGCTGAATCAAGCTCTTTTTTTGGTGTCGTTTCAGGACTGGCAATCACGGAACACGAAATTTCCCGCACGTCTTCAATAAAGTTTCGAAGAGAGGCAAGGATATAGCGGTTGTATTTGTTTTCCAGCCATTCCTTGGCAAATCCGTTTGGAACGCGAATATTCACTCGGCCGTCTTCAATAGAAAGGATGGAGGTGTTTTTGAACCATGTGACGAAATTGGCCGGTGAAACAACCAGCTCCACCTCTCCCAAAACCGCCTGCCAGATCTCTTCGTTTGTCATTTTCTCCATAAGTGAATATATTATAGCACGGAGCAATTCTGCCCGATTTTTTGTCTGTTGATATACATGGGGATAACCTGTTGACAGCATAAAAGATTTTTCAATGAACGGCAAGGGAAGCAGAAATTGACCATTTGGAGCAAAGCTGATACAATCAAGAAAGTCCAATAGTTAAAGCATCTCCAAAATTATGCCAAAAAGAACATATCAGCCCAAGAAAAAAAGAAGAGCGACGCGGCACGGATTCCGCAAAAGAATGCAGACGAAAGACGGACAAAATATCCTCAAGCGCCGCCGGCTGAAAGGCCGCAAAAAATTGTCGGTATAATCTTTTAATATGCTACCCATCCCCCATCGCCTCAAGGGCAAAAAAGTGTTCAATGATATTTTTCGGTTTGGGAAAACTTTTTCGAATGATGTGATGATGATGAGAATCGTCCCGGGAAAAAGGGGTCAGCCGGCCAAATTCGGATTCGCAGCCAGCCTCAAATTTTCCAAAAAAGCGGTTGAGAGAAATAAGGTTAAGCGCTGGATGCGCGAAGCCATGCGGGCGAAGACAGGAGAAGTTCAGCCAGGGCAAGAGATTGTTTTTTTGATAAATCCCAAGTTTCCAAAAGACAAACTGAACCTCGGGCTAATCCGGGAAAATATAGAAAAATTGCTTAAGCAAGCCAAAATACTATGACTCAATTATTTCACTCGATTATATATCAGCCAATATACAACGCGCTGATCTTTCTCTACAATATTGTTCCCGGGCACGATCTGGGGGTGGCGATCATACTCCTCACGATCATTATTCGGGTTATCCTATATCCCCTGGCAAAGAAGCAGATCGAATCCCAAAAGAAGATGCAGGAGATTCAGCCGGAGATAAAAAAGTTGCAGGAAAAATACAAGGGCGACAAGGAAAAACAGGGCAAGGAACTTATGAAGTTTTATAAGGAAAAGAAAGTGCACCCGGCTTCAGGGTGCTTGCCTCTCGTTGTGCAAATTATTTTCATCATCGCTCTCTATCAAGCGCTTGTGGCCGGCATCAATTTTTCCGAATGCAAAGATCTTTATTCTTTTGTCGCTTGTCCCGCAACGATCAAAACCGGCTTCTTGGGAATGCTTGATCTTGCCAAGCCAAGCATCGCCCTGGCGGTTCTCACGGCGGCAGCTCAATTTGTGCAGACAAAAATGATGATGGGAACGGTTAAAAGCGCGCCCGGGGTTGGCAAGGGCGATTTTGCCCAGACGATGAACAAGCAAATGCTCTATCTCGGACCAATCCTCACGCTTTTCATTGGCGCCAGGTTTCCGGCCGGATTGCCTCTCTATTGGCTGGTGATGACGCTTTTCATGATCGGGCAGCAATACTGGGTGATGGGACACGAGGCCAAAAAAGAGCAAATAACCAGTTGAATATATCAATACTATGAACAGCCAAAAGAGAGAGGAGTTGCTCAAAAAAATAGCTTCAGATATTCTCCAGAAGATGACTTTTGAAAATTTTGAGATAGTTGTCGAAAGTAAGGGAGACGCGGATGGAGAGAGTTTTGTTATCAACATAGAAACGCCCGATTCCAATCTTCTGATCGGACAATATGGCGTGACGCTCTCCGCCCTGCAGCATATTTTGCGTCTCATGGTCCGCCGCGAGACGGAAGACAAACTCAAGTTTTTGGCGGATGTGAATCATTATCTTCAAGCAAAAATTGATTCACTCGCGGGAATCGCTATTGAGGCTGCGAAACAGGCTATAAGCGAAAGAAAGCCGGTGGTTTTGCGTCCAATGAGCGCCTATGAAAGGCGCCTTGTCCATATGGAGCTCGCCGGGAACGAGAACGTCAAGACGGAAAGCATTAGTGAAGGAGATGATAGAAAAGTGGTTGTGAAGCCCGTCGGAGACCTTGAAAAACTTGAAGAATTGGGAACGAAAATCTAAAAAATTTTGCCTGCCCGAAATGCTTCGCATATTGAAGCAGGCGGGCGCTTTAAGCTCTGAGCTTCTTATCGTGTCTACTCCTCGAAAAATCGCTTATAATGTCGTATTTTCCGCGGCGGCCAAAATGGTCGGGACGGTGTTGGCGCTTGTTGGAATAGGATTTATCACGCGCTATCTTGGAAAAGATGGTTTTGGCGACTACTCAACTGTACTCGCCTTTTTCTTTTTCTTCGGGGCGCTTGCGGATTTGGGGCTCTACTCAATTTCAACGAGGGAAATTTCCCGCCCGGGAAGCAATGAAAAAGAAATCCTCGGAAATGTTTTTTCTATTCGCCTTGTCTCCTCGCTTTTCATTGTCGCAGTCGCGCTTCTCCTCGCTCTTTTTCTCCCCTATCCCTCCATAGTCAAGATGGGGATTGTCATCGCGGCGATTGCCTATGTTTTTTCCTCGGGATATTCGGTTCTCATAGGGCTTTTTCAAAAAAGACTTGCGATGGACAAGGTGGCCATCGGGGAACTCGTGGGAAAAATTTTTCAGGTTGCGACGATCATTTTGGCCGTAAAGCTGGAGCTGGGATTTTTGGCGATCATTTGGACGCTTCTGCTCAATATGGTCGTGAGCTTTTTGATCGTCATCTTTTGGTCGCGCCGGTATATCAGGTTCCGGCCGGCTTTTGATTTTTCGGTTTGGAAAAAATTTCTCAAAGAGTCGTATCCTCTTGGCATTTCGGCGATCATCGTGTTCGCCTATTTCAAGCTCGACACGATACTCCTTTCGGTGCTGAAAACAAGCGCCGATGTGGGGACATACAATGCGGCGTATAAAGTGCTCGAAAACATTTCCTTTTTTCCGGCAATGTTCTTGGGTCTCGTGATGCCCATCATGTCGCGCTATATTTTCCACGAACGGGAAAAATTCGTTTTAGTGGCCGACAAAACATTCAAGGTTTTTCTTGTGCTCACCGTTCCCTTGTTCATTGGGACGATTTTTTTGGCGGGCGGAGTGATCCAGCTCATTGGTGGAGCGGAATTTTCCGACTCGGTTCCGGTGCTTCGGCTTCTTGCGGCAGCGATGATCTTCATATTCTTCGGAACTTTTTTCACAAATGTGGTCATTGCTGGAAATCTTCAAAAAAAGTTGATGGGCATATTGCTTTTTTGCGCGATTTTCAATGTGTCGCTGAACCTGATCCTGATCCCCCGTTTTTCATACATCGGCGCAGCGGTTACGTCGAGCCTCACGGAGGGGCTTGTGGTGCTGCTCTCGTGCTATATCGCATGGAAGAATCTCAAATATTTTCCGTCGTTCGCGAAGATATTTCCGATTCTTGTCTCCGGCGCGGGAATGGCTCTGATCTTCTTCTTTTTCCAGTCTCTGAATTTTCTTTTGCTCGCCGTGGCCGGGGTTTTCACCTATGCGCTGCTTCTTTGGATTTTCAAGGCGGTGAGTTTTGAGGAAGTGGAAAGCCTCATCAGCAAAAAAAGCGGTGAGCCGGCGGAATTTGAACCTATTGCATAAATCCCATGAAACTTACGATTCAAATTGTGAATTTCAGGAGCCGGCACTATCTTCGGAAGTGTCTTTTTTCGATCGGCGAAAATTTGCCAGCCGGAAATGAAACAGAAATTTTGATCGTGAACAATGACGAGGAAGCGCTGGACGAGATTTCAGATGATTTGAAAAACAAGCTCAATCTTCAAATTATTGAAACGCGGAAAAATATAGGTTTCGGAAGAGGGCATAACGCCGGTTTCGAGCGGTCACAAGGCGAATACGTCCTATTTCTCAATCCGGATACAAAAATCCTTTCTGGAGCCTTGCAAGCGCTCCTGGATGTTTTTGCAAAAGATGAAAAAATTGGCATTGCCGGTCCACTACTCGTTGATTCGGCGGGCAAGATTCATCCGGATTGTTTTGGCGCGCGCCATACGCCTCTCTCGACAATCAAGAGAAAAATATTCAAGCGAAATAGCCGGCAATTCCGTGTTGGCGAAGAAATTTTTGAGACGGATTGGATAAGCGGCGGAGCGATGCTGGCGCGAAGGGATGTTTTTGAAGAAGCGGGAGGGTTCGACGAAAATTTTTTTATGTATTTTGAGGATGCGGATCTATGTCTGCGAGCGAAAAAGCTCGGGTTGAAAATCATGGTCAATCCAGAGGCGAGCGTTTTTCATGAAAGCGGCAAAAGCTTTGTGAGCGAGCGGGAGAAGAAAAGGCATTATTATGCCTCGCAAGATTATTATCTCCGAAAACATTTTGGCCCGGTGAGCGCGAGTCTTGTGAAATTGATTCGTCTGCCGTACTATATCAAGAATGTTTGGCTTGGGTAACTTAAATTACAAAAAATTATCCTCCCCTCCTCAGTTGAGGAGGATTTCTAAAAATTCAAATGACAAAATATTTTCTTATAATTTTAATCCTCCTTCTCCCTCTTCAGTTCGCGTTCAATGTCGGCGAAAATGTTGATTTGGTGACGACACGGATTCTTGTGCCGGTGCTTTTTCTGCTGTGGCTCGCGCGAAGTTTGGCGCGAAAAAAATTGTGGATTCCAAATAAGGCCGAAATGTGGCTGGTGATTGCTTTTCTTTTTTTATCCTCCCTCTCAATATATCTCGGTCGCGACGCGAGCATTGGTTTGCGCAAGCTTCTTTATTTTTTCACAATTGTTCCTGTTTTTTTTGTGGCGGGGGATATATTCCAAGCGCAAAAATGGCGGGAAAGAGCGATTGTAGCTATTGTTTTCAGCGGAGCATTGGTGGCGGCCATCGGGCTTTTTCAATTTGCGCTTTCCTTTCTTGTTGGTGTCGACAAATTGATAAAGATTTGGGAAAGTTTAGCGCCATATATCTTGGGAAATTCATTTGGGAAAATTGTTGCGGCCAATTCGAGCTGGCTGGTGAATGTTGGCGGCGAGACTCGGATGCGCGCATTTGGATTTTTTCCCGATCCGCACAACTTCGCTTTTTTTGTGAATTTATGCCTATTTGCGGGGTTGGGATACCTTTTCTCTCGGGAGAAAACCGCGCTCAAAATATGGATTGGCGCTGCTGTAACACTGATGATATCGGCAATCAGTCTTTCTTTTTCAAGAGGCGCGTATCTTGGCCTGATCGTGGGAGGCCTTTTTTTCGTGGTGGTTTTTCTCAAGAGATCGGGCGTGCTTGGGAAAGCGCTCGTGGCCGTCGGAGCGTTTTTTATTTTGATATTTATTTTCAATTCAAATATTATTTCGCAAAGGTTTATCTCCTCTTTCAATTTGAAAGAGGTTTCGAATGCGGAGCGGTACAAAAACTGGGTTCAGGCGGTGGACATGATCCAAGATCATCCCTTGGGCGGCGTGGGGCTTGGGAATTATGCCCGCACGGCCGATCCGACAGCGGCCAATCGGTCGTCCATCTATGCCCACAATCTATTTTTGGACATTGCGGCCGAAACGGGAATATTGAACGCAATCGTATTTTTGTTTTTGATTTTCTTTTCCATTTGGCGGAATATTAAGAACGATAATATGATAAGTCTGGGCCTAGCGTCAGGACTTGTCGCGTTTTTTGTCCACTCGACTTTTGACACGGCGCTGTACTCTCCGCAGGCGCTGACTGTGCTTTTGATAATTGTTGCATTGGGGTTATATAATTTCAAAACTCCCGCCTTTGCCAAGGCTTCGGCGGGCAAGTAAAGCTAAAATGCCAAAACTACAACTTAAAACTCAAAAATATCTAATTTTATCGGCCTTGCTTCTCCTGCCGACTTATTTGATAAAAATAAAACTTAGTTGGATATCTTTTAATGCACTCGAACTACTAATTGCAATTTTATTTATTCTCTGGATATTCAATAAAAATACAAAATACAAAATACAAAATACAAAATACGTCTTGCCAATCACCCTAATGTTTCTCGGCCTCGTGTTATCCGTCATCGCCAATAAAAACTACTATGTCGGCCTTGGCGCGATCAAGGGCTGGTTTGTCTTTCCGATTATTTTTGGAATTATTTTCTATGATGCGCTCAAAAAAGACGAGAGCCTTTTGAAAAAAGCTTTACTGACTTTATTTTTTTCCGGCGTGGCTGTTTCCGCGATTGGCATAGCCTATAAATTTTTTGGAATTCTGACTTACGACAATCGTCTCAAAATATTTTGGGACTCGCCGAATCAGCCGGCAATGTTTTTGGCGATTCCATTTTTAATTGGACTATTTTTTGTTCTGCGGGAGAAGGAGGCGAGCAATAAAAGACTTTTTATTTTGAGCCTGGCCCCAGTTGGATTAAGTTTATTTTTTACTTTTTCCTACGGCGCGTGGTTGGCGCTAGCAATCGCGCTAATAGTCATATTTTGGCTTAAATATAGGAATATTTCGCAAAAAAAATATGGGACAATTTTTGTGATGATTTTGCTTATTCTTCTTGCTTGGGCCAGTATTTATAAATATAAAAGCATAGCAAATATGGACGAGCGTTCGTCACTCGCATCGCGCTTCACAATCTGGAAATCAGCCGGGTTGATGATCGAAAACAATCCCCTTTTCGGAATCGGCCCGGGAAACTTTCAGAAAAAATATCTCGGATATCAAAAATATTTTCCGCCCTATCTCGAATGGTCGGCGCCCCAACCGCACAATATATTTTTGGCTTTTTGGCTCGAGTCGGGACTCATCGGCCTCGCGGGATTTGTTATTTTGCTCTTTTATTTTTTCCGCGACAACAAAAAGGCGATCAGAAATGATCGCGATCTTGGAATATTATTTTTTGGAATAATGATCTACGTCCTCATCCATGGGCTGGTCGATACAACCTATTGGCGCAACGACTTGGCGGTGGTTTTCTGGATGATTATAGCGGGGAACCTATGCTTAAAAGAAAAAAAAGACTAAATCCCCAGTTTATACAATTTCCCATCAATCTTGTTCGTGAAGAACAAGGTTTTTTCGTCTTGGGAAAGGAAGGGATTGAGGATATCGAAAGAGCTATTTATCTTGTCGGTTTCGATGAGACGATCTTTTTTTCCGGTGGCAATTTCGAGTTTCCAGAAAGTGTCGGTGGTTTCGATCTTTCCTTCCTGCCAGTCATTGGGGAGAATGGCCGATTCAGGAATGTTTCCCGGCATGGCGCAGAAAAGAAATTTTGAATCAGCCGACCAGACGCATTTTTTCGCGAAAGTCGGGAAATTGAGAGAGCGAAATTGTCCGCCGTCGGAGTTCATGAGAGCCAGATCAGTTTTTTTGCCGCCTTTTTTATCAGTGGAGCTTACGGCGGCTGTTTTTCCGTCGGGTGACCAAAAAAGATCGACTCCGAAGCGTCCGGCGAGGATTTCCTTTTTGTTTTCTCCGCTGAAGTTTATCAAATTGGCCGAAGAAGAAACAAATGCGTCGGGTGCCGGCCAGAAAGAAATATCGGAATTGCCGGGAACAGGGCTTATTTCAAGGCTGAAATAGTCTATGTCCGCGATTTTGCGCCAGTTGCTTCCGTTTGGATCGGAAACATTTATTTCGTGTTTTTTGGTTTTTGAGTCGTAATATTTGTATATTATTTTGTCTTCCAGTCCGGACCAGGCGACAGAATCAATGCTGTCTTTGAGCGGGGTGACGGTTTTTTGCGCGAGATCGAGAAGAAGAAATTTCGCTTTATCGGGGCCGTTTGCTCGTTTAACAACCACTTTATTTTTTGGCTTGTTCCAAATAATTTTCTGGATATCTTGAAATTCTTCTGTGGAAACGACTTTTTCCAGTTTGCCATTGAGGTCAATCTGATTGAGCTGTCCGTTTTCGCCCGCGAAATAATAAATAAAATTTATGTCCGGAGCGAGAACGGCGCCGAAAACGGGACCGTCAGAAATAGCGATGACTGCGTCGCTTGTTTGCTTTGTTGCGTCTTTAGTTTTTGCCGGAGCGGCATTCGTTTTTCCTTCATCAGTCGCTTTTGGCGCAGTCGTTTGCGTTGCCGGCTTTTTGAACGCAAAGTTATACACAAAAATCGCTCCGACGAGGAGGACAAGAAGAAGCGTCGAAATGGCGAAGATTTTTTTGGTCATTTTCAGTTTGGAAAAGTTATACTGCCGGGACAAAAAAATAAACCGTGATTTTGGGACTGGCTCTTGTCTGTAGTTATCGCGGCTGAAACATAAAGAAAAACTTTAAGTTTGCAGGCATCTTCTTTTGATATCCCCAAGGAAGTCAGCAGATCAGCCTCGGCTTCTTTTCTTGTGTTTTCGATGTTGCTGTTCACAAGTAATGTTATGATAAATTCTTTGCTTGTGGAGTTATAACCGATGTTATAATTTTTTTTATCAACCGGATAAACAATTCCATTATCTGCAATCTCAGAATTTTTTGCGAAATTATTCAAGGTGACATTACCCGAAGCCGTATTGTAAATGATTTTACCTTCACTGGAATTTTCTAATTTTGTGATCGGATCGGTTGTTTTATTATTGCTCGGAGTGGAAGTGGGGAGAGAAACGGGTGCGGTCGTTTTTTGATTAGTAGCTGGTTGCTCGGGTGTCTGCTTCTTAGAATAAAAATAGATAAAAACAAGAACTGCTATAATAATAAGCGGGATTCCTATATAGAATATTTTTTTCATAATGCGCAATTTTTTTATTTTAACCAATGCCGCATTTACTTGCTCCGCTCCAAGGCTTCCAACCACTGGTCTTATATAAATTACAGGCAGCCTGAAGGTTTGTTGTTGTATTTGACATCGCAGCTTTGCACTGGTCATACAGGGCGCTGTTGGCTATCTGGCAATTTGAGTTGTTGCATCCATTCGAACCGATACAGCAATTTGCCCCCGTGTCAGTGCGTTTGAAAGCGTCCTCACAGCCTAAACCAAGATTATGACAACTGGTATTCATCTGCATAAGCCCATATGAAACAGGGGTTCCGCCACATTTATCTCCGCCGGCCCTGAAATCGCCGCCGGATTCAGCGTTACATACAATGGAAGCATTTTTCGCGTCACTGCCGAAGCAGGACATATTGGCTTCGGCGCAATTTCCGGTCCCTTCAATACATTTTCCGGCGTTTGCGCTGGGGTCTCCCGAAGGCTGATTATTGTTGGCACTGTTCGTGTTTGTCGTACTGCTTGATATCGTCGTGATTGCCCGGAAATTCACCAAATCAGGATTGATCTTGTTGAGAATTATCCAAGCGCAGAGGCCGAGAATGAGCCCCAGAAGCGCCGAGCCGATAGTTTCTTTGGCTGATTCAACCTTTCCGATGTTTCCCGCGGCCATCAAATATTGGTAGGCGCCGATGATAAGCATAAACAAGGCCAGAATTCCGATGATGGCAAAACCGAAATTGATAATGTCTTTGAGATACGGAATAAATTCGGTTTGCTGCTGGGAAGCGCCCGGGATTTTTTCCTGGTTTCTGTATTGCGCGAATATGGGGTGAAGGGACGAAAAAAATATCATCAGAATTATTGAGGAGATAAAAATGATCTTCATTTTGTTTTTATTTTTCTTCATCTGCAAAATTTAGTCTTTGAGTAACGCCATAGAATCCCGCGCTCACAATGAACATCACAGCCATCGTCAGCACAAGACGCAGAAGATACATAAAATAGTGTGGCAGGTGCGTGCCGATGGCGGCCAGAATCTGCCCGGGGCTAGCTGCACCCACATTTTCTGCGCTTTCGATCGGTGCTACAGTCTCAATGTTGATGGATGAATTACCAGAAAGGGTATTGGGCGCGACTCCCCAAGTGGTATAGGCGATGCTTCTTTCGTCATCACTCCAATATTTTTTCACTTCGGCGGCGAGAGCGATGAATGTCCCTTCGCTTGTTCCGGTTGGTAAGGTGATTGTCTGATTATCGTCTCCCACCTCAAACGCATTCATTGAAGGATTATTCGTATAAAAATCCGGGCTGGAAATACTTGTTCCGTTCACTGACCAGTCAATTGTTGTATTCGAGTCCTGACTAAGGAGATAGTAAGGAACAAAATCAAGTTCATATGATGCGCCGCTATTAGTAAGCGCTTCAAATACGCTGGAGCTTTCAGCGGTATAGGAGGCAAGAGGATGAAGAGTGTCTTCCGCGGTATAAGTTTTCGGCCAACTGACGTTGGTATCGGAGGATTTGATAAATAAAGCCGGATGAACCACGGTTGTGAGGCGTGTTCCGGTGGCGGGCTCGAGTTGGTCTTTCGATGTGGCAGTCACCGAGATATCTTCGATTCCCTGCTCTTCTTTGGTGATGGGGAAGAAAACAGTTGTGTTATTCCAGCCGTCGAATAGTTGAGAAGCGTTGGCCGGAATATAAAGGGGGCTTCCATTTACTTTCCATAAAAATTCACTATTACTAGCTGTGTAGCCGCTGCCGGAAACTTGGGCGGCCAGCATTTGGCCCTTCACGACGGGACAGAGCGACTTGTACAGTCCGTCAGTGCAGATTTCTTCTCCAACGACGGCTTTTTCGTTTTCAATTTCAACTTTATGGAGGGTTATTTTGACCCCTTTTGTGTTGACCGGGATGATTACACTAGAGCGGCCTCTTCCTGTTGGTGCCGTGAGATCAGAAGCTGTGCCGACCGTGAGCGTCACTTTGAAATAGTTTATGCCGGAGCTCGCGGAAAGGGCGCTTTTTTTCGGAGTGAAGCTGAATTGGGATATGCCCATGCCGGCCGAAGGAGAGGTGGTGTTAAAATTATCGCTGATGTTTAATTCGCCCCCCCAGTTGTCACTTTGCGGATCGCCTTTTTGAATCTGCCAAGTGTAATATAAATCGTTCGGATTAAAGTTAGTGTTACTAAGCGAAGAAATGACAAATATCTGATCGGCATTGCTAATCGTTCCATCGTCAAGAATGTTATCTTGGTTTGCATCGCTTGGGTCAGCCAAAGGATTGTTTGGAGAAAAAGAAAGAGAAACTTTCAGTTTGTCATCTCCTTCTTCGCTGGGAGACTTGGTGGCCAGAAATCCATATCCGTAGTCACTGGGACTATCGCAATCATCGCTGGCTATCAAGCCCGTTTTGGTGCTGTCGCAAACATCCGGATAGCCCCACATAATTTTGAAATACGCGCTTTTTTCATCAATGGGAAGCATGGAAGTTCCCTCCACGACTACGCCGACGCGGTCGCCATTCCGATAGTTCCAGGTGAAACTCTCTTGTCCGAGACCAATGACATCCGCTTCGTCCGGAAAGCCATCTCCGTCGGTGTCCGGGTCAAACGGGTCGGTTTTCCAGTAATCTTCCTCGCCGGTGGGAAATTTTCCCGAGCCACTCGTATATCCCGGTGCGTTTCTCCATTTATGTTTACAGTCAACAACGACATCTATTCCCGAAGAATCATCATTGAAACTGTTTGTTGCTTCCGAATATCCTCTAAAGCCGAGGTCGGGGTTATTGATGCCAAAATTATGCTTGTAGCAGCGCGAAACTTGGCTCACGGGTTCATCTCCGGTCGGATTTATATGCAGGTCGTTCCAATTATCGAGACAAGTTTGATAAGCCGTGCCCAGGCAGCCTTCAGTGAGGGCTTTGTTTGTGTTCTTGAGGCCGGCATAATCAAAACAACTCTCATAGGCCGGGACATAGGTGCTGGGGCAATAGCTAATTGCCGGATCATAGCTTGCAAAATCCGGATCAGACGGATTAAAAATCAAATAGCAGCATTGATTGTTGGAAGAAAGAGTGGCCGAAAAAGTCAAGCTTTGCTGACAGCTTGTGCAATAATCCCCGCTTTGATTCGGGGTGAGATTATAATACCTGTTGAAATCACTGGTAGCGGTATAAAGATTGCACTGCTCGGCCGTAGAGTGATCGCCCCGCGTTCGGCAATAATCATTGGCGTCTGTATAGGGCTCGATATTGTCATTCCCCACCGCGAGCCCTCCCACTCCGTCGGAGCCACCCATCGGGGCAGCGATTTCATTTTCGTGATAGCTGTTCGCATCCACAGCCGGCCAGCCGTCGTTGTCCGGATCGCCTCCCGGATCAGCGTAATTTTGCCCATCAAGATTCGGATCATAATCTCCGCGAGACATCAGTTTGGATGCCTCGATTTTCCCGTTCCGAATATTTCTGTCATTGGCGTGAATAATATACCAGGTATAATAGAGATTCTGAGAATCGTTTTTGAAAAATTCCGGAACGGCATGTGCTGTCACTTTTTCGCCGGGCTTGGGATTGGTGTTGTCAAAAAATATTTCCACCCGCGGGGCAGAAACTTTCCGCTTGGCATTTCTCCAGACGTTCTGGTCAAACCCGTATCGATTTTCAATTTGTTGGGTTGCTTGCTGCACGGCAGAAGGAATGTCAACAACGCCGGTGAAATTCCAGGGCCCATAAATAGGAATGTTAAACGCATAACTAAAAAATGGAAAAAATAAAGATAAGCAATACAGCAATGCTATCGTTGTATAAAGTGTTTGTTTACCTTTTGTTTTTTTTAGCATAATTGTTTGTTTAATTTATTCCCAAACGGACAATTCTTATTATCATTATATCTAAACTTAGAGCAATTAGCCACATCGAAAGAAATGAGTAAAGAACGGAACGGCTTTGGCGGGCAATAACTCCCGCGGCAAGAGCCGAGAAAAAAATCAGAGCAAGCAGAAGCCACGAGTTTTTGAAAAAAGCGATGCTCTGCAAAGCAGCTTGAAGCGGAATAGCATAGATTCCAAATTTTTTTTCAAGACCAAGGCCAATAAAGCCACGAAAGAAGAACTCCCAGAAAAAATGTATCGATGAGGAAATCACCAAGGTAAACAAGAGAAATGACCAGAAATTATTTATAAAATCAGGGGAAATAGTCAACTGGTGTTGGAATCTAGGTTGCGAAACTAAATAATAATTCAAAAGAACAAAAATAAGAACTGTTATCACCGACAAAATTATTCCCATTTTTTTATTCCCGGTTGAAAGACCGAAGCTTGCGAGCGGCTCCTTGAGGATATATTTCACTGCGAGCAGGGGGAAAACAAGAAAAATAAACAGAGTTGTCCAGAAAGATTCTCCGATCGCCTTAACGGGAAAGATAAAATTGATCGCAATGGCAAGAATGGCCACGAAACCAATCAGGATTTCGCGGCGGGTGAATTTCTGGCTATTTTTTGTTTCGATGAAGTTCAAAGCCATAATATTGAGTTACGCTGTTGCTTGTTTGCTCTCGCTTTCATTCATCATACGATCATAAAGAACGCAGAGATAGAGTATAAAAACATAAATGACCGTCCACGGGAGCAGGCTGATGCCGGGAAGGGCTTCGGCGACGAATTCCATTGCTACGCCCAGGAAATATTTGGCCAGTCCCCGATTTTTGAGACTGCCGCCGACCAAAACCAGAACAGTGACGACTAAAATCAAAAATAACAAATTTCCGACGAAAGAAACAATGATTCCGACAGCCGCCCCAGCGATTCCAACCACGGGCACCGCGCCGAGAGCCGCAAAGACGATGTCAAAAATATCCTTCAAAAGGCCGAAAGAAAAAAGAAGCAGAAAAAGCCAATCAACGGACCAATCAACTTGCCGGAGAAGTCCCCCCCCGAATGCTTTCAGAGCGCCTTTTTTTCCCGCCGCTAGCCCGGCGGCCATTTTCGGCGCGTTTTTCTGGAGACGGGAAAGCTTGCGCTGCATTTCTTTTTGATGTTGGGCGGGCATATGATTAGCGTTTATTCCTTCTTATCTTTCTTCATCTCCAAAAGCTCGGCCGGGTTTGAGGTGACGAGCTGATCCTCCGAGTGCGAGGCGACGATTTGAATGCCGACGTGCTTGGTTCCGGCGAAAAATATTCCTTCTCCGACATTTGACTCAAGAAGCATGAATCTTTCCTGGTCGGTAAGGAAAAATGTATCCCCGATCGTATCAATCGCGGCTGGCGACTGTTTGAGCAGCAGCTGGATCGAAGAGTTGGTGACAATCGGCTTTCCGTATTTCGAAGCCAGGAAATCGCCGATGTCCTGCGTGATGGTCGTGAGTCCGGCGAAATATTTTCGGCAGCGCTTGGCGATTCCAAACATGAAGGAACCGGCGTCCTCGTATTGCATCATCACCCAGGCTTCATCAACAACAATCATTCTTTTCTTGAGTTTGGAGCGGATCTCATTCCAGATGAAATGCAAAACGACATACATGGCAATCGGCCGCAGGTCATCGTTCATATCTTGCAGATTGAAAACGACCATCTGATTCGAAAGATTCACATTCGACAGGTTGTTGAGAAATCCGGAAAAAATTCCCGTCGTATATCTCTCAAGCCGTGTAGCGAGATCCTCCGCGCCCTCCATGTTCTGAAGAACTTCATAGAGGTCCGTCATCGTTGGAAATTGGTCGCGGGAAAATGCGCGCAAGTTGCTTTCGGGCGTGATGTCCTTCATAGCATAGGTTTCTGTCACTGACCGGTCGAGAATGGAATCTTCTTCCGGCGTGATATTTCCGAGCATGATATGAAGAAGGCCGATGAGACTCGCGATGTTGTTGAGGAAGACATCGCGGGGATCTTCATCTTCGGGTATTTTGGGGAGTTCGAAAGGATTGAGGTGATAATCGGAATTGAGAGAAATATTGATAAAGCTTCCGCCGACGGCTTCGCACAAATATTGGTATTCATTTTCCGGATCAATGACGATCACTTCCGTTCCCATCATCAGCGAGCGCAAAATTTCCAGTTTCACGGCGTAGCTTTTTCCAGCGCCGGATTTCGCGAAGATCACCATATTGGCGTTTTCCATCTGGAAGCGGTCGAAAAGCACGAGGCTGTTGTTGTGAAGATTGACGCCATAGAGGACGCCGGTATTTGAAGAAAGATCCGAGGAAACAAATGGAAAGGTTGTCGCGAGCGGCGAACTGTTCATATTGTTCGAGATTGACAGTTCGTCGTTGGCGAGCGGCAAGGTTGAGCAAAAGCCCTGTTCGGCGCGAAAAACTGCTTCTTTCACATAGACAAGGCGCGATTCAAGAAATGATTCGATAAACATGGCCGTTTTCTCGATGTTTTCTTTTGTATTGCCGAAAATAGTCATATACAAGCCAAAATGGAAGAATTTTTCAGTTCCTTGCTGGAGCTTGTCCCGCAATTCCTCGATATTTTGGAGGGCGGATTCTAGCATCGGATCGCGCACTTTTCCGGCTTCTTGATCGAGATGCATTCGGGATTCAACCTGTGTCACCGAGCGGCGCAGGCTCTTCATTATTTGAACCGTGTCAATTGGGTGGATGAACATCGCGATATCCATCGGCTGGTCGAGATTGATGATTGGCGAAAACCAGCCTGATTGGAGAAATTTTGGATAGGTGGTGACAAAAATCGTCTTGGCGAAAGTATCGCCAACTTGAATATGCGAAGTTGTCACCTGAAGCGCGGCGGGAGCGATGAGATCAACAACCGAAGCCAGACCCTCTTGGTAGGTCTTTTCAATGTCGGCATCAGATTGATTCGGCGCGGGAACAGATTGTTTTTTCTTGTTGAGTCCGAACATGATGATTAAACACGATTTATATTCAACTCTTCCGCATTGGCTAATTCCGTATTTTCCGTCATTCCCGGATTGTAGGCGTTGAAATAGAGTTCGATCAGCTCTTCTGTCGAAAGAGCTGTCATCCGGATGCCCGTTCCTCCAAGGCCGGCTGTGATGTGATCCACTCTTTGCCAGAGCTGGCCCTTGTAGCTCTCAAATTCCATTTTTTTCTCGATCATTATCTGTTTCGGATTGAGCGCCGTGCGGATCCGGTCGATGAAACCTTCCTTTTTTCCTTCAGTGAGCGCAAAAGGGACGACGATGAAAAATGATTTGGTCATAATGTCGGATGTGTTCACCATTTGTTTCACGAAGTTTCGATATTCGGCGATTTGAAAACGCAAAAGTTCGTTCGGCTGCTCTTTTTCTTTGAAGTCGAGCATGGCGAGATATGGATTGATATCGAGCTTTCGGGAATTGATCACAACCTGAATCGGAAAATCAAGGGAGTTCAAAAAATTTTGATAGTTGGCGACAATCGCTTCCTGCTCCTGTGTCGATTTGAGATCAAAGTTGATCGAAGAAACCATCAGAACCGCGCGCAGTGTTCCGTTTTTGAGGACCGCGACCCCGTCTTTTATTTCCGCGATATCGACAAAATCTTGAGCAGCCTTGCCCATTGCTTCGCCCTTGGTCAGTTTTTTTGAGTGCAATAATTCCATATTATTTTTTCGTGTCCAATTCCCATGCAATCTTCTTGAGCAGGCCTGTGCTAGGCAGATGTTTTGGCGTGACTGCCATTGGAGAATTTTTTTTCTGCGCGAGAGCCGCTTTTTTCATATCGATATCCTGGCCTGTATAAACTCTTTTCCAGATATATTTTTTGGATTTCATGAAAAAATAGAGCGTGAAACCAACGAAAGTGATCATTGAAACGCCCTGCGGCCGCCAGAAAGCGAAGGAGCCGAAAATGATGACAATAAAAAATCCGACGGCGAAAAAAATCTGGCGGTTGAACAAACCGTATGAGGCGACAAGAAGGGCGACCGCACCGCCCATCCACAAGAGTTGCTTCCCGGTGAGTCCGAAAGCAATCTGATCTTCGATCTCGATAAATTGGGGCACTCCTGCGTGCATGATATTTGTTGTTTACTGTTCACTCAGATCCACGATATTTCCATCTATCCTCGGTTCGGGCGTAGGTTTGCTAAAAAACGGATCAATGATTTTGTATTTTGGGCGGGGAGCTGATTGCGGTGCGACCCTAGGTTCGTTGTGTTCAGTAATGCTATGGATTTTTATGGCTGGAATATCCGGCGATTCAGGGGCGGAAAAATATTTATCTATTTTGGAATTTATTTGTAAGTTTGGTTGCGAAACAAGATTGGGGTGGATATTTTCTTGCGGCGAAGCGGGTCGAAGAGACAAAGGCTGGGGCGCGTTTTTCGGCGGCCTGGGAACCGGTTCAGTATAATTTATTTCTCTTGACCTGGACGGTATCGCAGGCGCTTGTCTTGGCGGTTGCGATACCGGAGCGTAAGACTTGATAAATGATTCTTGCCTACCCATCTCGCTTTCCGCCCGCGGCGGGTGGGCGGGCTCACTCATCAATCCATCAAACACAATCTCTCCGTTCTCTTCATCCACCGGCAGCGGAATCTTTTCGTCGAAGGACTTGAGTATTATACCCAATTTTTCGCGATCTTGCGAGTTCAAGTTCTTCCCATTTTCGCTGTGAAACAAATATTGCGTGCGATCCATCTGTGAATGGCGATCATATCCGAGATGCGAGACAAAATCTTTGAGCCAATTCTTGATTGTCGGGTCTTCGAGGTCTTCGGAACCCTTGAGTTCGATATACCCCGAGGTGATTTCCGTGTTCCCAATTTTGGGATATTGTTGAACAATCTCGCGAATCGGCAATTTCGGCAGGCTCGCGATGTATTCCGCCCACGGATCCCAGTCGATGATTTCCTGTTTCAAATACCTCGTGATTTCCTGCGCTGTCAGCAAACTCACGCCCATTCTTTTCTCGATTTCCGTCGGAAAATTCTCAAACCGCACTTCGCCAAAATAATACTCCCGAACAAGCCGCGTGATATTCGCGAGGCGCAACAGCTCAAACCCGTATTTTTGGCCAATGAGTTCTATTTTATTCCCAATCTCAAACGAGGCCAGTTTCCATCTGGTTCCTTTAGGCAATTTCAAAAACCTGTCCTGCCTTTCGACGACCTGCTGCTCGGTTTCCGCGTCAGGATTTTGAGTTCCCGGAGTGTAAACAGGGGTTGTCAATATAATCGATTGAAATTGTTGAGATAAGCTGGAAAAATTTGCCTTCATTGATTTTCTTTTTGACTATTAATTTTGTTTAAGACCATGGTGCGTTAGGAGGCGGTGTAGAAGTGGCGGCTCCAGCGCCTGCGCCCGAACTCTGTTGCTGAGCCGCTTTCTTGGCATCTTCAATAATTTTTCCGAAGTCGGTCTTATTTTTGTTATCCATGATAAAGTTTATATTCCTCCCCTTTGAATTTGACACCACATCTACGAAGTTTGATGGGTTGACACCCGCCAAACTTTCAAGGCGCTTGCGCAGAGCTTCTTTATAAACAGGCAGGAACTGTGCTGGTACATGACCTTCATTTGCGGCGAAGTCTTCCCAGTCGACACTAGCTATTTTACTGGTGTCTATTCTGTTAAGCTCCTTGTTGGCATAATGTTCTGCGTTTTCCATTTCACTGAATCCTGTTCGGTTCTGATCCGGGATCAAAGTTTGCAGCGTCGCGGCAAATTGAGTTTGATTGTTTTTGCGGTAAAGATGTCGCAGATGATCGCGAAGGCCTGGAGTTTCGGCTATTGCCCCTAACACTTTTGGATTGAAAAGTCGCTTCAAGTCATCCATATCTCCTCTTTCGGCTGCCTCAAGAACGGCTTCTATTTTACCCGCGTCGGCGTCTGCAATTACGGAGCTGCTGTCTGCGTCTTTATATTTTTCCTTGGATTGTTTCTGGAGATTTTTGAATTTCGCTTCTCTGACTCCAAGCCCGGAAGCGATAGCTGCCTCCCGTTCCGCTTGACCCTTTTGACGTCCTGCCTTTGTCAATGAGCGAAGCCATTTCGATTGCTGTAAAGCCTGAGAAACTCCGCCAGTGACTCCGGATCTTCTTGATCCCCATCCCCAAACGCCTCCGGTTTTGGTCATTCCGCCCGCCCATTTCATAAATTTATTCGCATTGCCTATGATTCCGGCTGCGGCATATATTCCGAATTTATTGGCCATAATAACTGAAGCATAAAGAAAGACAATAACGGTGAGATAATGAACCATATTTGATACTATCATTGATGTTCCTTGGTCACCTCCAATATTCATATTGCCGAGATTTGGAAGGCTTCCTTGCAACTTTGTGGCGAGAAGGAGAAAAAAAGCGGCCGCAGGTCCGAAATAGCAATATTTGAACAAAGCGTCCCACCATCCGCTGGATATTTTGTTGAAATCGGGAATAACAGTGGCAAAAAAGGCAAGGGGTGAAACGATTATTAGGAGCATAACGGCGACTATCCGGATTATCAGAAAAAGAGCAATTACTATATAAGCCAAAGCAAGCATGAAAAGGAAAACCGTGGAAAAAAGATATACCAATGCAAGTTCGGAGCTTTCCATCCTACCTTTAAAATAACTTGGTATGTTTTTATATACCGAATCCGCAATTTGTGAAGCAGATGTATACATCGTTGTTGCAGACTGCTGGTTGGCATTAATTTGGCTAAGAAAAAAATTCATCAACAGTTGTGATCCGTCGAAAATGAAAATGGCGATTGGTTTTGAGAAGTTTATAAGCAACGCCATGATAATCAGCATAAGGAGAGTCTTTTTGGCGTGATATTTTTCTATCTTGAGAATTGTGCAGATAGCTATAAAGAGTAAGGCAAGAAGAAAAAATAGATTACAGACGTCACGAACAACTACCCACCCCTGCTTAATCATGTCGTTATTAACGAACTGGTATAGTTCCGGCCTAAGAACAAGATCAAGAAGCCCTCCTGCCCAGCTAACAAGGAATTTAAGAAAGAAGACGATGATTGATAAGACTGCAATAACAGCCGCCAGTGCCATTTTAACAAAAATACTCTCTCCCTCGACATTAACTTGGCCACCAACATCCGCGCTATTAGTTAGTGCCTCTCCTGCACTATCGTCGTTAAGCGCTCCCAGGGCTTCATCAAATGAAGAATACTGATTTTGATAAGTATTTATCATACCGTTCATTTGTTGGTCCGTATAAGCGGTTAAACCCACCGATATTCGTTGATTCTGATAATTTGTTGTAAAAGTTGCTCGCTGCTCAGGAGTCATTGTGAAAGCGGCTCGGGATTTGTTTGAGAGAGCGAGAAAAGATCCCAAAAACAAAAACGCAAGCAATACAAAAAAAACAACCCAGCGCTTATTCGGTTTTGGGGATGCGAAAAGTTTTTTATATGAAGATAATATTGTTTTTTGTTTTTCAAAAAAAGACATCGGGAAAATTTCTAATTTCTATATTACCTCCCAAAAAACATATTCGGGCTGGCGGCACTGCGGACACCGCTTTGGATCAGAGATTGCGCTTGACCCGTCATCTGGCTTGTCATTGAAGACATATTGAATGATGATCCGCTCCCGCCCGAGCTGGTCATACTCGTTACGCCCTGTTGTATCACCTGGGTGAGCATTTGGTTCACCATCGCGGTCACGACTTCCGGGATACTGCGCGCCAAAGAGAGCATTTGAGTTTTCATGCGGATTGTTACTTCGTTTGCCAATTCTTTAATATCAGAGCCGGCGGTGGTGATATTTTGACCTTTGTAATCTGATCCAGACGGAACGGTGACCTTGGCTCCGCTCGAGGTTGTGGCTTCTTTGCTTTTATAACCTTGTCCGGCCTGGCCTTCCGACATCCTGGCTTGCGCTTCCTGATTGTAGGCGGCTTGCTTGTAGCTTTCGGCGCGAAGATAAGTGAAAGCCAGATCATTTTGGGGCATTGCGGCCATCCGCCAGGCCATCCAAGGGTTCGAGGCCGCTCCCGTATTGAAAATCTTGCTCGCATCGCCTCCGGCGACATAGTTTTGAAGATCCGGCCGCATACTCCAATAGTTGACATTTACCGCTCTTTGGGCCGGGCTGATGACATATTGGTTTATAGCGCCGGTGCTGCCAGCTTGGAGATTTCTGAAAAAATCGTTCGTCACCTGGGTCGAATATTTCGACGCTGAACCATAGATAAACATTTTCCAATCACTGATGATAAAATTGGTAACTCCCGGAACCATGCTGTTGCCGCTTGAGCCGAGCAAAGACATAAGCCGGGACTGAATGATGCGCAGAGCCGCCATTTTGAGGTTGGCGAGCAGCGTATCCTGGATGCTTTTCACCATTTGCTCCGTAGTTTGCTTCCAAATTGCTGCCATCATATTCGCTCCCCAAGTATCCGCGCGAGCAGAAGGCGTGAAAGCCAGACTCAGAAAAGCAAAAAGGAGCAGAGTCGAAAATATTTTTTGTATTTTTTTATTCATTTCTATTATAGAGGATAATCCACGGATTCTATATCATAATCACTCAAAATTTGCGAAAATTGATCCTGAAGTTCCATTGATTTTGCAGCGACGGCCTGAAGACTTGAAGCAGCAGCGAGGCTTTTCATCGGATCAGAAGCATTGAGAGAAATTTGGTCTTTGAAGCTGAGAGTATAAATGGCGATTTGGAGCGTTGATTTGTGAATCTCTTTCAAAACATATGGCACCGCCACTTTTTTCATTTGGTCGATACCGGCTTGAGCCTTTAGAGCATATGAATCAATTTTCGAAATGTCGCCAGTTGAAATGGCCGATATGAGACTAGAACTTTCTGAATTTATGCTTGAAGTGAGATCACTGATTTTTTCAACAGGGAACGGTGAATTAGAGGCGAGTAAAAAAGCCATTTGTGCGAGATATTTTTCAATTTCGGTTTTTTGCTTCGTCTTGATTTCTTCCGGCGAAAGTTTTGTGTCATCGATGGGCGCGAGAACAAGCATATCGCTGTCTTTCACCTCGGGAAGACTTTTTGTGATGTCCACTGTCTCAAGCGCGCCTTGCGTCACTTGAGTGAGATCAGCGGAAGAAAATGTCGGATTATCGGCAAAACTGCTGTCGGTTGTCGCCTTGTCTTTAGTGAGCTGCATCAGCTGGCCGATCATTTCGTTGGTGAGATTGGGATTGTTCGGGTCGGAGCTCAAATCGCCCGCGACGTCAGTGCTCAAAATGTCGTTTTGTCCCAGTTGTGCCATTAAAGCGCTATTTGCCGTGTCTTCTTGACCGGTGGCGGAGTTTTGATCGGTGGATGCAGAATCGGTGGTTAAATTTGTTGCCGTATTATCATTTTGAGTACTGCTTGCGGGGGTCGCGGACTCCGTGGTGCCAACAAGCTTGTCCCCCGGCGCGGCTTTCAATGGATTGTATCCGCTTTCAACCTCTTTCCCGTCCGAATATCCGTCGCCGTCCGTGTCGGCTTTCAATGGGTCGGTACCGATCGCTTTTTCTTCCTGATCCGTCAGTCCGTCCTGGTCACTGTCAAGAAAAAGAGAATTGCTATTTTGGTTTTGAGCCAGCGCAAAAAGTGTCGTCGCAAGCACAACGAAACTCACAGCAAGCATGGCTAGAATTTTTGTTTTTTTCACCCTGTTAAAAAATATTAATTATCCCTTTGTTTTCCCCGCCAGATTCAAATATATTTGCTATATTTTCTAACGGGGTTTATTGCTTTTACTATACCACATTTTTCAAGCGTCAACAAAAAGAAAATGTTGATAAGTTAGGTTAGACTGTGCTATAGATATTATAACTAGAAAAATTAAAAAAATCTATGTTGCGGGCAATTCAAAAAATAATAGAAAAAATAGAAAACTATCCCCTCACCCTCACCGGCTGGCTGGCCGCTTTTTCGGCGATTATTGCCATTCGAATGATCGGGGAAAATCTCCTTTCCGGCTTTGCGGACAAGTCGCTCACGCCTTTCATCGGTTCGACGCTGGCCGCCTATCTATTTTTCGCTTTTTCCTATCTGTTGGTGCTGATTTTCCTCACTTTTTGGCTGAAAGAAAGCTTGAAAAAAGTGGCAAATGTGCTTCTTTGGGGGTTTTTGCTCGTCATTTTTCCGCCAATTATCGACAAAATTTGGTGCGGGCAGAACTTTTGCTGGAGTTTCTATGCTTTTGACAGTCTCAAAGGTCTTTTTGTGCGCTTTTTGTCTTTTTTTGGGAACAACGCCAGCATCGGGATCACCTATGGAGTGCGGGTTGAGGTGGCGCTGGCGATCATATTTGTGATGGTCTATGCTTATATAAAGCAAAAAAAAGCAATCAAAGCCTTTTTAGCGGGTATTTTTACTTATGCAATTTTGTTTTTTCTTGGCTCTTTCCCGTCTTGGCTGGCCTATCTCTATTTTTTGCCGAAAAAGAGCGTCTTTTTGGTTGAAAGTTTCGATATTGCCGGGCTCTTTCTCACTCCGGCAAGCTATTTTTCCATAGTCGAAACGGATTTTTTGAATGCGCTCAATGTCAAAATGAATTTGATTTATGCGTTTTTATTGGTGCGTGTTGCAATTTTCTTTTTTTGGCTATATTACAGAGAAAAATTTTGGCCCATTGCGCGAAATATTCGCTGGATCCAGATCATGATTCACGCGGGACTTATTTTGACCGGGGTGGGATTGGGCGCTTTCTATTTTCCCGGCAATATGGTCATAAATGTCTTTTCTTTTTTCGTGTTGTCAAATTTGATTCTGGCCACTATTTTCGCCTGGTTGGCTTCGGTATTCCTCAACGATCAAGTTGATTTGGAAATCGACAAGATGACGAATGCGCGGAGGCCGCTTGCGACGGGAGAGGTAGCGGGCGAAGATTATCGCCAACTCTTTTGGATATGTTTTGTTTTCTCGCTCATTCTTGCGATCACGGTCGGCGTGAAATTCTTTTTGGT
Source organism: Candidatus Moraniibacteriota bacterium (assembly GCA_043802865.1). Taxonomy (GTDB): domain Bacteria; phylum Patescibacteriota; class Minisyncoccia; order Moranbacterales; family UBA11712; genus JAPLXD01. The sequence goes on along the minus strand of JAZDKQ010000036.1, from coordinate 9,752 downwards.
GATTCTCGCCTATCAAGCTATCGGCTGGATATATTCCGCCTGGCCGTTTCGCCTCAAGAGATTTCCAATTGTCGCAAGTTTCCTTTCGGCGCTCGCCTTGGCATTGTTATTTTCAAGTGGTTTCATGCTTCTCACCGACGGGCAAAACATCAGTCGCTTCCCCCATCAAGTTTTTTGGCTTTTGATTTTCGCTTTCACAATGTCTCTTCCCATCAAAGATTTGAAAGATATTGAGGGCGATCGGTCGGACGGAGTTTGGACGATTCCGGTTCTTCTCGGCGAGACTTGGGCGCGCTTTGCCATTGGATTTGGGATATTCATTTCCTATGCCTTGAGTGTGGTCTGGCTCAACGCCAAAATATTGTTTCTTCCAGCGATGATTCTCGGCGCTCTTTCATTTTGGATTCTCCAAAACAAAAAAATATCACCGCGCCGGGTGCATATTTGGGTGTTTGGTTTTTTGTTTTTTTACGTGATTTTAATGGCCTGTCTGGTTTTCTGGCCGGCGTTAAAGGTTTGACCTCGAGGAATTCTTTTAATCCTCCCCTCATCTGAGGGGAGAAGGCTTATGGAAGTATATTTTTGCAAAGTCTTATCCAGTCTTCCATTTTCAATTTTTCCGCCCGCACTGTCGGATCAAGTCCGGCTTTTTTCAATACTTCTGAAATTTTAGCTTTTGGTAGATTTAAGCTGGACGATAAATTATTCACGAGCATTTTTCGTTTTGCTGAAAATCCGGCGCGGACAAGCGAGAAGAAAATTTTAGTATCTACATCAGGGATTTTTTCTTTTCTTTTTATTCTGATCACCACTGAATCCACTTCCGGCGCGGGTTCAAAATTTTCTCTTTCAACTTCGAAAAGAATTTCTGGATTGGCATAAAATTTCACAGAGGTTGAAAGTATGCTTTCTTTTCCATCAAGCGCGACGATTCTTTCTCCGACTTCTTTTTGGACCATGAAAATCATCTCGGATGGCGGATATTTTGTCTCCAGAAACAATCGAATAATTTTTGAAGTGATATAATACGGCAAATTGGCGACGACTTTGTATCTTTGGAAATTATTTTCCTCGATCAAGCGGGGCAGATTTATTTTCAAAATATCTTCATTGATAATTTCAATATTTTTGAATTGTTTTTTGAGTGACTCGATCAATCTTTGGTCAATTTCAATCGCCAAAATATGGGCGTTTGAGTCAGCCAAATATTTTGTCAGAATTCCTTTCCCTGGTCCAATTTCAAGAATATTATCGTTTTTCAATAAGCTAGCAGAAGTCACAATATGTTGAGCTATAGAATCACTGGTTAAAAAGTTTTGACCCAATGATTTCTTGTTTGAAAATTTAGTCATTGAAAATTGTTTGAAAATTGAAAATTAGTTAAGTATCTCTTCCACCTTCACATTGATCACTCCCGCGCCGATGTCGCCGATTTTTTGGAAAGCTTTTTTGTTGAGATCGATGACCCGGCCTTTTCCATACGGCCCGTTGTCGTTCACCTGAACAATCACCGATTTTCCGCTGGCGCGGTTCGTCACGCGCAGATATTTCCCCTTGGCAAAGGTGAGGCTCGCGCAAGTCATATCATCGCCGTGCACATACCATGTTGCTGATCCCGACTGGATTTTCCCGACGATGATCTTTGTGCCCGTGACTTCAATTTGGGATACTGGCGACTTTGTTATTTTGGTTCCCAGCAAAAGACGATTTGTTTCTTTGCCATTGGTATAAGTCACTTTGTATGTTTTCTCGCGAACTCCCTTTTCTCCTTTTTGCTTTGTTTCTTTTTTTCGCCACAGGACAGTGTTGTCTTCTTTCTCGACTGTCTGAAAAGGAATGTCTTCTTCGAGCGTCATTTCTTCAAAATTTATTCTGGTAATTTTGATGGCAAGATTCGGAGCGAGCAGTGAATTTTTGTCCGGCGTGACTTTGTCCGCGTGCGACAAAACTATGCCAGCTTCATTGATCGCATCGCCGACATTTGTTCCGAGCGTATCAATTTTGATATTTTTTCCGTCTACTTCAATTGTGACCAACATCGCCCGCTCGATTATTATTTTTGACCCCGGAAAAATTTTCGCGTCCAATGCGGGGAAAATGTAATCTTTCTCACCAAGCGCGATGCTTTGTTTGGCTAAAAATTCAGAAACCGTCATTGCCAATGCCTTGGTTTCAAAAAAATTTCCATTGTCAGTGATGCTAACCGCGAACGGCTGCTTGATGTCAAAACTCCTTTTGCCAAAAGGCCAGAAAAGATAAGAAGCAGCCAAAATAGCCGAAAAAACCAAAAATAATGCAAATTTTTTCTTCATAAGAAAACAGCCCTAGCTAGCTGTATAATATACACTATTTCGAAAAAAAGAAAAAGCCTGGCTTCACGCCTGTCTTTGCCTGTATTGAATCGCCTCGGCAAGGTGCGGGATTTCGATGTTGTCGGAACCCGCGAGGTCGGATATTGTGCGGGCTATTTTGATAATGCGGTGATAAGCGCGGGCCGAAAGCTGTAGCTGATTGACGGCTTTTCGAAGGAGATCCAATGCTTTTTCTCCGAGCTTGCAGTGTTCTTTCATCTGTTGGCTCGACATTTCGCTGTTGGCGATCACGCCATCCATATTTTCAAATCGGGTCTGTTGCCTATTCCGCGCGGCGATGACCCTTTGGCGAATGGAATCGCTGTTCTCCCCCATTTTTTCGCTTGAAAGTTTATCAAACTTGAGTCGCGGGACTTCGATGTGAATATCAATGCGATCGAGAATGGGTCCGGAAATTTTTCGCTGATAGCGGATGATATTTGACGGAGAGCAGGCGCACAATTTTTCGGGATCAGTCGCGTTTCCGCACGGGCAGGGGTTCATCGCGGCGATCAAGGTGAAGCGAGCCGGAAAAGAAAGGGTGGCTTGAGCGCGTGAAACAGAAATACTCCCGTCTTCGAGCGGCTGGCGCAAATTTTCCAAGACCATTCGGGAAAATTCGGGAAACTCGTCTAGAAACAAAACTCCGCGATGCGCGAGACTGATCTCCCCCGGACGGGGAAATTGTCCGCCGCCGACAAGCGAGACCGCCGAGGCGCTGTGATGAGGGCTGCGGAACGGACGCTCCGAAACAAGAGCGACTTCGCGCGGCAGTTTTCCGGCGATCGAAAATATCTTGGTGATCTCAAGCGCCTCCGGAAACGTGAGTGGCGGAAGAATTGAGGGAAAAGTTTTGGCAAGAAGCGTTTTTCCGGATCCCGGCGGCCCGGAAAAAAGGACATTGTGCGCTCCGGCCGCGGCGATCTCGAGTGCGCGTTTGGCGTGTTCTTGTCCTTTGACATGCGCCATATCAAGATGATATGTTTGCGTCTCGAATAATTTTTGAAGATCCTGTTCGGGATGCGGAGCGATTTTTTTCTCGCCAAGAAGATGCGAGACGAGATCTTTGAGATTTTCAACCGGAATAACCTGGAGACTTTTCACAATACCGGCCTCGCTTGCGTTTTGGCGGGGAACGAAAATTTCGGAAATATTTTTTTCTTTGGCCATCATTGCGATTGGCAAAACGCCGTTCACGGGGCGGATTTTTCCGTCGAGCGAAAGTTCGCCGACAAACAATTTGCCGCTGGCGTCAAAATCGATTTGTTTTGTTGCGAGCAAAAATCCGAGCGCGATCGGCAGATCATAGAGCGGCCCGACTTTTTGGATATCGGCCGGGGCGAGATTCACCGTCACGTGGCCGCACATATGGGGTGGTTTGAATCCGCAATTTTTGATGGCGGCGTTCACGCGATCCTTGGATTCTTTGATCGTTGCGTCGGGGAGTCCCACGATCGAAAAAACATACATACCCGGATGCGTGTCGGCTTCAACTTCAACGAGGTGGCTGGTGAGACCGAGAGTTGTTGCGCTTAGGACTTTTGAAGACATCTTTTTGTATTTTGTATCTGGTACTTAGTATCTTGTATTTTTATTTCGCGTTATGGCTAGGGCAATTAATATTGTGCCCACGGCGATATACACATCCGCCAAATTAAAAACCGGCCAAAATTTGAGATCGATATAGTCTACAACGCATCCCAATCTAACTCGGTCGAGGATATTGGATATCGCGCCGGAAAAAATGAAAATCAAAAATATTTTCTGGTTGGGAGATTTGGCTCTGAAAAATATTGAAATCAAAAACGCGATTATTGCGATCCAGATAAAATAAAAAATCGCCGGAGCAATTGGAATGTTCCATGCGATATTTTTATTGCAAACAAGAAAGGATGAAATGCTTTTGATAATTTGATCGGCCGAAACCAGAACCAAAAAAAGAAAAAACAATTTTGTATTTAGCTTCATTTTTCCCTCCCTAAAATTTATAATTCCTGGCGAGGCACAAATGCAAGCTCGCTTTCATTTGGGGCGAGTGACGGAATTTCAAGCGCTTTTCAGCGCTTACTTCCCCTCGCAATCGATGCAAGTGTCCGCTTGTGGATAGGCGCGGAGCCTCTCGAGTGGAATTTCTTTTTGGCAATTCGCGCAAAAGCCATAGGTTCCGGCGTCCATAGTCACGAGAGCTTTTTCAACCTTTCCAAGTTCCGTTTTCATCGCTTCATCGGCGGAGAGATTGCTTTCGTACATATCCATTTCATCGGCATTGGCTTCTTCATCGCGATCGACTTCCGGGAATTTCGTTTCATACTCGCGGTCTGTTCCCTTTTTGTTCGCTTCAGTCTGCGACAAAGTTTTTTCGATTCTCTCTTTTTCCTCCAAAAGTTTTTGCTTGAGCTCTTCTTGAATTTGTGGGTTGATCATGGGTTTGAGTTAGTATTAGATATTGATTAGTATAGCATCAATAATAAATGTATTTCAAGTGTTTCAAATTTGCCTTTCGTGTTTTCATATCAAGCTCAATCGCTATGGCGTCGAGGCGATAATTTGAGCCGATCAGGTTATTTTTTCGCAGGTACGCGGAAATTATTTTTGAGAGCTTTCTGTATTTTCCCCGACTGATGGCAATTTCCGGCGCGGATGAATTGCTCGTCCCCTTTTGGCGAGTTTTCACCTCGGCGAAAATTATTTCATTATTCTTCAGGTCGCGGGCGACGACATCGATTTCTCCAATCCGATATCCAAAATGATTCTCAAAATTCATTTCCAAAATTTCGCATCCCCGCGCTTTGAAATAATTGGCCGCGATTCGTTCGCCGAGATTCCCGATTTCCTTGGATTGATTTGGTTGAGACATATGCTTCAATCATAATATATTTCCGCCAACAAAAAAACCGCCATGGAAGGCCGTCTGTTTAACTTGAAATATGAAATTGAAAATATCTGAAATCGGGCGCCGCAAGCGCCCGCAAATAATAATAAGTGGCGGCGGCGCCCGATGTTTGACATATACCAGTATGTCAAAGCCGAGAACCTGCGCCGGGTGAAAGCGCATAGAGTGTCATACGGCGACATACATTTTGTGTACATGTCATCTGTTATCGATACCTCTCTACGGTTAAAGAACCTTTATTTTTGTTTTTTATTTTTGAAAATTCACAAAAATATTTATTTTTGTTTTTTACCCTTTCCGCGTTGGGAAAAGCTAGATATAGAGAAGTTATCGAGTTCCAATCACAAATAGGGGGAAATTGTGATTGGAACTCGATAACCAGTAGTTTTTCAAGGTACATATACAGTATAGCAGATTTTTCGAGAAAGGTCAAATATTTCTTGGTAGTTGGTATAGGGTATTTTGTATTTAGTATTTGAAATGCTAAAAAAGTTTCAAAAGTTGACCTCAAATATAAAAAATACAAGATACAAAATACCAGCTACTATTTCTCCGACATATAGTCCAGAGTGGCTCGAGTTGTGTCCTTGGAGGTTCCGATAACCAGGAAGCTTGCGATCACGGAATAATCAAGGGAAGTGTCTCCCGGGCTTGAAAAATTGAAATATCGGATATCGGCATTCTTATATCGGCTGGAATTGAACGGTCCCACGCCAGTCGGTATTTGGCCGGCAAAGATAGAATTCAGGTCATTTGCCATCGTCGGTTCCCAATTTTTCATTTCCGAAGCGAGCTCTGATGATGTGACAGTTTTGAAAACAAGTCCCAGCTTAGCGGTGTTTCCAGCCTTGTTTACAAAAAGGCTATAATCCTCTGAAAGTTTCATTGCTATCGCGTCCGGAACAGTGATGCCAAAGCCGGCAAAAAAATCCTTTTTGCCAATTGGCTGATTTTCTTTATTGAGTACTTTCACTTCGATCAGGTCGCCTTCTGAAGCGGTTGCGACAAAATCGGTCGCGAATGTCATTGCGGCATTTTTGATCCCTGTTGGATTTTGGGATATGTCGACTATCATTTTTCGCAAATTTTTGTTTTGAGTATTGTCGGGAGGAATGACAGGAGACGGGGTTTCGGGTGAAGCGGTTTTGTCAGCTACAGGGATCGCGGGAGCAGCGCCTTTGATATAAAACCAATAATAATAAAATCCCGCCGCGGCGATTATCACCGCAAGCAGGATGGCAAGTGAAACAAAAATTGCCTTTTTTGGTTTTTGGGGAGAGGGCTGCGTTTCGGCTTGAGAAGGAAGAATACTTTTCACAGCGGGTGGTTTTTCAGAAAAAAACGATTGAGAAGGAGAAGATTTCAAGGCGGAAATATCGGAACCTGAAGAAGAAAGAGGCGGCGGAGTCGGCACTGATTGAAAAGGGTTTTCTGCCGGAGCTTCTTTCTTGGGATAAATCGGTTGCGGTTGGCGGGGCTGCTCGCCGGTCAAAGACTGTTGAGGAGAAATATTTTTTTCAATCGGAAGCGGGAAGCTACTTTCCTCTTCAGAAACATTTTTGATTGTTCCTTTTTTTTCGAAATTTTCGGTGTCTTCCTTGAATGTCCGCACCTTGCCGTGAAAATTCGGCAATTTGTTCGCGAGGCTGGGCTCTCCCGATCCCGAGCCTGAATTTTTGAGCTGAAACATTTGTTTTTGTGTTTATATTGTTAGCGTAAATTCATTTTACACTATTTTCCAATCCTCGCATAGTGAGGTTCATTCTTCCAAGATTGTCGATCTCCTTTACTTTGACGGTTACCATTTGCCCGACCTCAAGAGCATCTTCAACCTTTTCGGTTCGTTGCTCTGATATTTCGGAAATATGAATGAGTCCTTCCTGGCCCGGCAAGACTTCGGCGAAGGCGCCAAAATTCATGAGGCGCGTGATGCGTCCTTGGAAAATTTCTCCGGCAACCACTTCGCGAGTGAGATTCTTCACCCAGTCCGATGCTTTCTTTCCCGCTTCCGGATTGCCGGCGGTGATGAAAACTGATCCGTCGTCCTCAATGTCGATTTCCACTCCGGTTTCGTCGATTATCTGATTGATAATCTTTCCGCCCGGTCCGATCACATCGCGGATTTTTTCCGGATTGATTTTGATGATGATGATTCTTGGGGCATATGGAGACATTTCAGCGCGAGGAGCATTGATGGTCTCGTTCATGACATCAATGATCTGAGTCCTATTTTTCTCGGACTGCTCGAGAGTATCGCGGATCATATCAGATGTGAGTCCGTCCACCTTCACGTCAAGCTGAATAGCGGTGATTCCTTTTTTTGATCCCGCGATCTTGAAGTCCATTCCGCCAAAGTGATCCTCCGGTCCTTGGATGTCGGAAAGCAGTTTGTATGTTCCATCTGTGCCCACAACAATGCCGACAGAAATTCCTCCGATTACCGCCTTCATCGGCACGCCTGCATCCAGAAGAGCGAGGTTTGAGGCGCAAGTGCTGGCCATCGAAGAAGATCCGTTTGAAGAAAGCACTTCACTCACCGTTCGAATCGTATAGGGGAAGCCGTCCTTGTCGGGGGCAACAATCGTGAGCGCTTTTTCAACGAGCGCCCCATGACCTATGTCGCGCCGTCCCGGTCCGCGCATCGGCTTCACTTCTCCGACGGAAAAGGGCGGAAAATTGTAATGATGCATAAATCTTTTTTTCTCGTCGAGCTCCATTGTGTCAATGATCTGTTCCATTCCCGGTCCGCCGAGCGTGACAATCGAGAGGGCTTGTGTTTCTCCGCGCGTGAAAAGCGCACTGCCGTGCGTTCGCGGCAAAAGTCCGACAACGCATGAAATCGGACGAACTTCATCCAATTTTCTCCCGTCCGGTCGCTCATCTTTTTCGAGAACACTTTTTTTGAAGATACTTTCCATTTCAGAATCGATCACGGCAAGCGCAAGCTCTTTTTTCGCGTTTGAATCCGCCGGGTATTTTTCTTTCACGTATTTGGCGGCTTCGGCGAAGAGTTCATTTTGCAGTTTTGTCTGAACAGCGTAATCTTTTTGATACAGAGCCGGAGCGATCATATCTGCAAATTTTTCAAGAATTTCTTTTTTGAATTCAGCATCGGGCGCGATGAGGAGCGCTTCGGATTTTGACTTTCCAATTTCTTTTTGGATGTCTTTGATAAAAACGACGATTTGATCGATCACTTTTTGTCCCTCGACAAAGGCGTCAAAAAGTTTTTCTTTGGCGACTTCGTTCGCGCCTGTCTCGATCATATTTATTTTTCCCTCGACACCGCAGGCGAAAATGTTATAGGAGCTTGCGGCGTTGTCTCCGTTCACGGGATTGATAACAACACTGCCTTCTTTCTCTCCGATTCGCACTGCTCCGATGGGACCGTTCCAGGGGATGTCTGAAATAGTAAGCGCCGTTGAAGCGGCGATTGCTCCCACAAGGGCTGGATCATTTTCCTGGTCGATAGAAAGAACGGTCACGATCACCTGCACTTCGTTTCGCATGCTTTGATCAAATAGTGGACGAAGCGTCCGGTCGATCAAGCGGCCATTAAGCACTGCCTCGTCTGTCGGTCGTCCTTCGCGTTTGATAAATCGGCTTCCTTTGATTTTTCCGGAAGCATAGAATTTCTCTTCATAGTCAACCATCAGCGGAAGATAATTTACTCCGTCTCTGGCGATTGGGCTCATCACGGCGGTTGCCAAAACAACGGTGTCGCCATATTGGACGGTCACGGATGCATTGGCTTGATTGGCCAAAAGACCCGTCTCAACGACGAGTTTTCTTCCGGCAATTTCGGTCTCAAATTTTTTCGGTTCCATAAAAAGTTTTTCCGTCGCAGTGCTAACAAACGAATGACACACAGTTGGCGCCAAGACTTGGCAACAATTGTGTGCGATTGGTTATTAGAACCGGCGGAATGTGTTAATTAACTTCTATATCAAATATTTTTTCTTGTTTTCGCTCAAATTGATGAAATCGTCTGCGGCCTCGATCAGTTTTGTCGAGGCTGATTCAGCAAAGGCGATCACTTCAACGCGGCAGCCTTTGGTGTTCTGGAGATATTCAACGAGCGGGATATAATCGCCGTCGCCTGTGACCAAAACGATCACGTCCATGTGTCCGGACAGCTTGATGGCGTCAACGGTGATGCCGACGTCCCAATCCCCTTTTTTCGCGCCGCCGGGAAATATCTGAAGATCTTTCGTGCGGACTTCATATCCGGATTTTTGAAGAGCTTCGAAAAAATTTTTCTCAAGGCCCTCGATGGTTTTGATGCCATATCCGATCGCCCGAATCAGTTTTCGGCTTGCGACGCCGGCTTTCAATATTTCTTTGAAATCGACTTTTTTCTTATAGAGGACCTTGGCGGAATAGTACATATTCTGGATGTCCACCAAAACTCCAACGCGTTGTTCCGGAAATTTGCCAGTTGGCATACTCGGTAGTAGAAATTTGACCCCAAAAAAATTGAGGCAAAACTTCGAAACAATAAATTTTTT
>JAZDKQ010000035.1:0-15362 GCA_043802865.1 Candidatus Moraniibacteriota bacterium | reverse complement strand
CAAAAAAGAAGGAGGACAAAACTCCCGGAACATACACGGACAGACAGCTCAAAGTGATGAAGGAAAAGATCGATACGGCGGAGGATAAAGTTACCCAGGCAGAAAAAAATTTCACTGCCACTCAAGCGGATTATAACAATACACTGACCGAGGCTGGCAAAAGAAGGGTAACGGCGCTAATAGATGGCACAGTTAACGCGGTGAATATCAAAAACGGAGATGATTTGAGCCGATTGTCTTCAAGCAGCACTTCTCAGGCGCCGATTGTCATTGGTGATCTGGGTACGATGAAGGCCCAAGTCCAGGTCAATGAGGTGGATGTCGCCAATGTCTCCATAGGGCAAAAGGCGATGCTGAAGTTGGATGCACTAGATAACTTCGAGGCGTCGGGGAAAGTTGAAAAAATGGATTCACTTGGAACAATCAGTCAAGGGGTTGTCACATATAACGTCACTATAGGTTTTGATGCGCTGGATAATCGCATAAAGCCGGAGATGAGCGTTTCCGCTTCTATTATCACGGATGTCAAACAAAACGTCCTCATTGTTCCTGCAAACGCGGTGAAGAATGACGGGAGCGGCGATTATGTAGAAGTGCTTTCCGGGAATGCTCCCGAAAAGAAAAGCGTACAGGTTGGACTTTCAAACAGTACTGATACGGAGATCATAAGCGGTATCAATGCGGGAGACAAGGTTGTCACGCAAACCATCAATTCAAGCACTTCATCTGCTACTACCGGCACTTCAAGCACAAACAGAAGCGGCGGCGGAAGCGGCGGACTAAGACTTCCCGGTATGGGCGGCGGCGGACACGCCGATTAAACTCTATGATTGAATGCAAAAATCTTAAAAAAGTTTATAAAAACGGTGATGTTGAAACAGTCGCTCTCGATGGGGTCACTCTCAAAATCGAAAAAGGGGAGTTCGTCGCTATCATCGGACCTTCGGGTAGCGGAAAATCGACACTAATGCATATTTTTGGGGCTCTCGATACGCCGACCAGCGGAAAATATTTTCTGGAAGGAAAAGAAGTTTCACTTATGGACGAGGACGAACTCTCGGATCTACGGAGAGAAAAAATCGGTTTTGTTTTCCAGTCATTCAATCTTCTGCCTCGCACAACGGTTCTTCAAAATGTCATGCTCCCGCTTGCATATTCTGGCGTGCCGATGAAAGAAAGGGAAGCAAAGGCCCGCGAAACCTTGAAATATGTCGGACTTGAGGAAAATAAGTTTTTGAATTTATCAAATCAGCTCTCGGGTGGACAGATGCAGCGCGTGGCTGTTGCCCGCGCTCTCGTAAATAACCCGTCTATTATTCTGGCGGATGAGCCGACGGGGAATCTTGATACGAAAACCAGCCGTGTGGTAATGAAAAATTTTCAAGAGCTCAACAGCCAGGGACATACTATCGTGCTTATCACTCACGAAATGGAGATCGCCCAGTTTACGCGGCGGATAATTTCCGTCAGAGACGGCTTAATAGAAAAGGATATAAAAAACAATGCTCATTGATCTATTTCGAGAAACAATTCGTTCTCTTTCCGGCAATAAAGCCAGGTCAAGCCTCACAATTTTAGGCATCGTTATTGGAATTGCTTCGGTAATAACGATGGTGGCCATCGGACAAGGGGCGAAAAGCACTATTGAAAAAAATATCGAGTCTATTGGATCTAATTTGATTATCGTAATGCCCGGTTCCCAACGGGTGGGCGGAATCAGCCAGGGAGCGGGCAGTTCCCAGACCTTGACACTCGAGGACGCTGATGCGATTAAAAGCCAGGTGCAAAACGCGAAAGCGGTCGCTCCTGAAGTATCGAGACGGTATCAGGTGACCGCGAAAGGCAACAATACCAATACTCAAATAGTCGGAACCGTGCTGGATTATCTCGCGGTCCGGAATGTAAAAATGAACATAGGATCTTTTTTCTCCGATCAGCAAGAAAAAAGCTCGGCCAAAGTGGCAATCCTTGGTCCAACGGCGAGGGATGATTTATTTGGCGTAAACGTCAATCCTGTCGGCCAATCGATAAAAATAAAGAACGTTGATTTTCAGGTAACCGGTGTCGCGGAAGCAAAAGGGGGCTCCGGTTTCAGCAATCCCGATAGCAATATTTATGTTCCGCTCGCTACCGCCCAGCATTTTTTGTCGGGGAATAATTATTTGTCTAATGTGAGTATCGCCGCCACGGATCAGGCTTTTATGACTTCGGTTCAGCAGCAAATTTCGGATCTACTTATAACACGCCACAAAATAACAGATCCAACGCAAGCCGATTTCAGTATCATGAACCAAAACGACATTATTGCGACCGCCACGAGCATCACAAGTACATTTACCATTCTTCTTTCTTCAATCGCGGGTATCTCGCTTCTGGTGGGAGGAATCGGAATTATGAATATGATGCTGACGAACGTCACGGAGCGAACGCGCGAGATCGGCCTTCGAAAAGCGGTTGGAATAAGAAAGATTTATATAAACCTGCAGTTTCTGGCGGAAGCAGTCGTGCTTACATTTCTGGGCGGAGCAATAGGCATACTGCTTGGCTGGGTAGCATCGTTCGCCGTGAACAGATTTGTGAGCCTCAACGCCCAGATATCTTTTTCGGCAGTTCTTCTCGCTTTCGGCGTGTCAGCTGTGGTGGGAATTGTTTTCGGTTTTTACCCGGCGAGAAGAGCGGCGAATTTGAATCCGATCGAAGCGTTGAGATATGAATAGCGAGAAATTTTTAATTTCCAATTTTTAATTTTTAAATAATGCTTTAATTTTATAATTTCTTTTAAATTGAGACATTGATAAATTATTTTAAAATTATATTATTAGTACGACTATTATGCAGAATAAAAAAATTTTAATTATAGCAATTGTCGCTGTAATTATTATCGGTGGCGGAGCATTTTACGGAGGAACCGTCTATGAAAAGGGTTCTCTTGCGAAACAAAATCTTTTGCGAGGGGCGAACGGAGAAGGGGCGGATGGCCAGCACCGAGGTCCGGGTCAAGGCGGCGGGCAGGGAATGGGCATGAATCGCGGTGGCGGACAGAACGGCAGTCAAGGAGATTTTATCAACGGCGATATTATGTCAAAAGATGACAAAAGCATCACCGTGAAAACGCGAGACGGCGGATCAAAGATTGTTTATTTCTCCGATTCGACAACAATTGGGAAAGCGGTTAGCGGGACATCGTCGGATCTCGCAACCGGCCAGCAGGTGATGGTGAGCGGCAAAAGCAGCCCGGATGGAAGTCTTTCCGCGCAAAATATCCAGATCCGGCCGAGCGGTGATTAATTCTGGAGAAAGAAAAAAATATTTCAAGTGTAATAATCTTTGCTATAATAAAACCATAATTATTAAAATCAAACCCATGAAAGGCTACGTCGCGAACATCGAAAAAGAAACTTTGGAGAACGAAAATTTTCGAAAAGTCCTCTACACGGCGAAGTTCAGCCAGCTGGTCGTGATGAGTCTCAAGCCATTGGAGGATATTGGGGAAGAGACGCACACGCTTGATCAGTTTATCCGCATTGAAAAGGGGACGGGCAAGGCGATCCTTGACGACGTCGAGCATGATATTGCCGACAATTTTGCAATCGTCGTTCCGGCCGGAACGAAACACAATTTCATCAATACTTCGGAATCCGAGCCGATGAAACTCTATACCATCTATTCTCCTCCCGAGCATCTCGACGGAACTGTTCATGCGACCAAAGCTGATGCCGAGGCCGACACAACGGACGAATTCGACGGAAAGACGACGGAATAAAAAAGTAGAGACGTCCCGCTGGGGCGTCTTTGCGATACAGGGCTTATATAAAGCAAAATAGTCCAATTGTTTCACGCAATATTCCGGTCATTGACCCCGTTAGAAAAATTTTTCTAACGGGGTTGACAGGTCGGTTTTTGTGTGATACAATGACCTGTTGTACTTTAAAATGGTCAATTTCTCGATCCCGCATCAATCTGGACTAACTGGTCTCTACAGTCATACGCTTTTTATCTCATGGCGTTGGCAGTATTGGCAGTATTTGGCCGGTGGGTGCTTGAGATGGTGTTTGGTTTTTCTATGCCAAAACCACCTGCGTTTTTCATGGGCGGTCTGCTATTTTTGATGGCCTCTCTTTGTTTCGCCCTGCATGCGGGCAGTGAAGGGAGTAAGCTATCTTTCTTTCAAATGGGATTAAATTTTATTTTAGGCATTGGGTATTTCATCCTTGCCACCGGACCATCTAACCTGCATTAGAAAATAAACAGTCGCTTAAGAGTTTCAACCAGAAAAAGCGGCGGAAAGGAGGGAAGTGTATGATATTAACAAAACGTTGAATGCGCTAAGGCGCAAAAGCACTAGGCCGCGGCTAAAGCGTCTGGGCAACGCAAAATCCTGCCGCGTGCGAGAGCGAAAGCAAGGGTCGAGAGTTTCGGTATCACGGGTAATGTTCTCTCGTCAAAAAAAACAATGACACACATGGGGCTGCGGAGGCTGTTCCGCAAGTAAAGAAAAACGGGGGATCACAGGCCAAGCTTGTGATCCCCTCCTCATCCGAGTTCGCCAGCGTGTTATCACTGACTGGCGAATTCAGATGAGGGGAATTAAAAATTGAATAAAGAAAAAAAAAGGGGGGGGAGTAACGGGAGTTAGGCTACGGTCTAACCCCTTTTTATTTGCGAAATTTATTTGTCATTGCGAGCAAAGCGAAGCAATCTCGTGTTTTGTAGTGTGGCTTGGGATTGCCACGGTCGCTACGCTCCCTCGCAATGACAAGCGCTATTCCAAATGCACTTCCTGGTCTATTTTTTCCAAAGTTTCCTTGAGGACCGGGAATTTTTCGAGTTTCGGGTCGAGGGCAAAGACACTTTGGGCTTCGAGGCGGGCTTGCTGGATTAGTTTTATATCTCCGAGATATTGCATGGCGCTGTCGGCAACGCCGGATTGGCGCGTTCCCAGAAATTGGCCGGGGCCGCGAATTTCGAGATCATATTCTGCGAGTTTGAAGCCGTCTTCGGAATCGATCAAGGCGCGGAGTCTCTTCGAAGTATTTTCAGAATTCGAATCAGTGAATAAGAAGCAATATGATTGATGATCGCTCCGGCCGACGCGTCCGCGGAATTGGTGAAGTTGGGCGAGGCCGAATCTTTCCGAGCCTTCAATGACTATTATCGTCGCATTTGGAACATCCACGCCGACCTCAATGACGGAAGTGGAAACCAAAATGTCGAGATCTTTATTCTCGAACTTTATCATCACATCTTCTTTCTCTTTCGACTTCATCCGTCCGTGCAAGAGGCCGATCTTCAAGTCCGGGAAAATATTTTCAGAAATATTTTTGTGCTCTTCCGTCGCGGCCTTGCCGGCGATCTTTTCCGATTCTTCAATGAGGGGGAAAATGAAAAATGTCTGCCGGCCGGATTCAGCTTCAGCGCGAATAAAATTATATATTTCTTCCCGTTTGGACGGTGTGATGATTTTCGTGACGATTTTTTTCCTTCCCTTGGGCATTTCATCCAGAAGTGAAATATCAAGATTGCCAAAAAAGGCGAGCGCCAGTGTCCGGGGAATAGGTGTCGCGGTCATCGAGAGAAGATGGGGAATTGATTTTTTCAATCCGTCTTTCAAGCTGGAAGTTTGTTTTTGCAAATATGCCCTTTGATTCACGCCGAATCGGTGCTGTTCGTCGATGATCACGAGGGCTAATTTATTAAATTCTACACTTTTTTGGATCAAGGCATGCGTGCCGATTAGAATTTTGATTTCTCCGCGTTTTATTTTTCCTAAAAAGTTTTTTCGCGTATTTTTTTTCCAAAATGTTCGGGACTCATTGTTTGTCAGGAGGCCGATCTTTTGCGAAAAATCTTTCAAAACTTTCCCGAAAGTTTCGAAGTGCTGGCGGGCGAGTACTTCAGTCGGGGCGAGAATGGCGGTTTGATATCCGGCCATCATCGCTTCGAGGGCGGCAATGGCGGCGACAACTGTTTTTCCCGATCCGACGTCGCCTTCAAGAAGCCGGTTCATTGGAAAGTTTTTTTCGAGATCTTTCAGGATCTGAAAGGATGATTTTCTCTGCGCGTCGGTTAATTTGAAAGGGAGCGTCGCGACAAATTTTTTGACCAATTTTTCATCAAATTCAATTGGAACGGATGTCGATTCCTTCCAATCTTTTCGGGCGCGAACAGCGGCGAGTTGAATGAGAAGCATCTCTTCAAAGGCGATTCTTTTTTGCGCCAGCTTCACGCTTTTAATATTTTCAGGAAAATGCAACTCTTGGATCGCTTTCTGGATGCCGATCAACTTTTGTCTTTTGAGAATCGCGTTGGGAACAATTTCGGGGATTTCGCTTGAATAGTTTTTGAGCAGCTGGCTGATTTTCCAGCGTAGCCACTTGGAAGTGATTCCGCGTGTTTCCGCGTAGACTGGAACAAGCCGGCCGGTGTTGGTCGGTGTGCGAGCGGCGCTTTCATATGCGGGATTGGAAATATGCAATCCTTTCGCGTCTGAAATCAATTTTCCGCTAAAGCGATATGTCCCGTTTTCTTTCACATTGCTCAAGATAAATGACTGATTGAACCAGACAATCCGCATTGATCCGCTAGCGTCTTCAGCGAGAGCTTCAGTGATCGTCATTCGTTTTTTCCAAGTGCGAATATTGCGAATTAATTTTATCTTTCCTTCGATTGTCGCGATTTCGTTCACTTTCAGCTCGCTGATTTTTTTTGCGAGCGAAAAATCGTCATATCGAGCGGGGAAACAATACAAAAAATCACGAACAGTCCCAAGCCCGAGTTTTTCCAGTTTTTTCAAGTAGTTTTTTTCAATAAAAGAGATTTGTGATAGTGAAGTTTGGAGGTGGCTCATAGTGCCCCCAAAAGGAGTCGAACCTTTATTTCAGGCTTCGGAGGCCTGCGCTCTATCCATTGAGCTATGGAGGCGAAGATATTTTTGTGCCCTTGTGAGGAATCGAACCTCAATTTCAAGCTCCGCAAGCTTACGTCCTATCCGTTGGACGACAAGGGCGTATGTATCTTTACAACCCGATCATCAAAGAAAGCCTGTCGACAATGTTCATTTCCTGGCGAATCTCGGGCAAATAATTGAGCAATACTTCGCGAATCAAAATTGGATTGACGTCGCCGATGGGAATATGAATGTGTGGCAGGAAAGTTTTTTTGCTGTGAAGGCTCAAGACTTTGAAGCCGGCTTCCACTTCATAGAATATCCAAAAACTCTTGAGATCATCGTACTCATACATGATTTTGTCAACAATCACGCCATCCGGATTGATTTCCATCCGAATCAGGCGCGGTTCGCGCTCGGCGTACACATACCCGAGCATCCCGATCATAATGAAAGTGATGGCCATCAGAACGGAGTTAGTGACAATGGCATAGACGATGATGGCGAGCAAGGCGATCCCCATTATCCAATACCATTTCGGGTGTTTTTCGATATATTCGTATTCCGGGGCTTCCCAGCCGAAAACAGGCTCGTCATTTTGCGAAAAACTCGCCGGAACATTGGGCTCGGCGCTTTTTGCTATTTCATGTTTTGGCTTCATGCGATCCATAAGTTTGTGTGATTATTCTTGGCGGAGAGGGAGGGATTTGAACCCCCGGTACCCTTGCGGGCACTCCAGTTTTCAAGACTGGTGCTTTCAGCCGCTCAGCCACCTCTCCATTATTTTAAGTTTTTCCGCCCAAGGCGGATCAGCCTCGGGCTGACAAGACTGGTGCATTCGTCCGCTCTGCCACACCTCCAGCTTATATTTTCGGAGAGGGAGGGATTCGAACCCTCGATACGATAAATATCGTATAATAGGTTAGCAACCTATGGCTTTCAGCCGCTCAGCCACCTCTCCACAACACATAAAAATTAGCACGAAAGATTGACTTTGACAATTATTTCACCGTTTGCCTCGCCACAACCGCCGCGAAGACTTTTTTCGCGCCGAATTGTTTCAGAACCTTGGCGCACTCTTTAAGAGTCGCGCCGGTGGTCGCAATGTCGTCAATCAAAAGAATTCTTTTATTTTTTATCAGATCATGATTTGTGTCCGATTTCAGCCCGAAAATATGTTGGACGTTTTGCAACCGCTGCTGATAATTCTTGACTTGCATTTGCGGTTGGCTGTATTTCTTTCGCTCCAAAATATCCAAGACTTTGATTTTCATAAGAGGCGTCAATTCTTCGGCGATATATTCAGCGAGGAGCAAGCTTTGATTGAACCCTCTCCAGCGCAATCTTCTCGGGTGGAGGGGGACGGGCGAAATGATGTCCGGGAGAGGGAAATCATTTCGTATCAGCGCTTTGCAGATAAATTTCGCCAAAAGCAAAGAAATATCACCAACAAATCGGTATTTGAAATTGTACACCAGTTTCCTTGTAGTGGGATCTTCATAGGAAACTGCTGTGATCAGCGAGTCAAGGTTTGATTTTTGAGAGGCGCGGCAGGCGGAGCACAGGTATCCCTTTTCGGTTAGCATATCTTCACAGATCGGACATACTTGAAAATCCAAAATTTTTGTTTGCGCGGCGCAACTGTCGCAAAGCCAAAAACCTTCTTTTTCGCAAGATAGGCAAAGAATGGGGAATAGCGCGTCAAGAATTGCGTTTTTCAGGGATTTTGTTGTTGAATGTTGGGGTGTGGACAAGTTGTTTCCTGATTGCTTTTTTTATGGTATACTTATTTTAACATAAAAAACGTGTTAGAATGTATTGAAGCAAGCGGGGGATAAAAACAAAAAATTTTGATGTTTGGAATATTCTCAAAAAAAAACAGATGTTTGGGTGTGGATCTCGGAACGACCGGCATAAAGATAGTTGAACTGAAAAAGGAAAACAACTTGCCTGTTTTTGTGAACTATGCGATTTCCTATGATTCCGGATCGCTCCTCCAATCCAGCGGCCTCGAACTTTTGGATGTTCAAGCAAAGGGCGTATTGGACGCTGTTTTGAAACAGGGAGGCTTTGATACCAAATGCGCCGTTGTGGGGATACCCGGTTTCCTCTCTCTCATATTCTTTGTTGAGCTCCCGGAAATGCCCGAAACTGAAATCGAGCAGGCGATCAGGTTCGAAGCGGCAAAATTTATTCCCACTCATCTTGAAGAAGTGAGTTTGGGCTGGGAGATAGTCGGCAGTTTTCAGGAAAAATCTTTTGAGGGAGGGCGAACCTCCAATCAAAGCCGAAAAAATCAAATTATGGTTGTGTCGGTTCCCAAAAGTACTACGGACAAATATGGATCAATTGCCAGATCCGTCAAATTAAAGGTGAAGGCAATGGAAGTGGAAAATTTCGCCGCTGCCCGAGCGCTTATCGGAAACGACAAAGGCACTTTTATGATTGTGAATCTGGGAGCAAGGGCGACTGATTTCACAATAGTCAGCGACGGGGTGGTGAGGGTCACTAGGAATATTGATGTTGGCGGAGTAGAAATTTCCAGATCCCTTGCCAGTGGCCTTGGAATCGATCTTGAACGGGCGGATAAGCTGAAAAAGTCAGATCGCGTCAATCTCCTTGATCCGCGAGGAGAAACAAGCCGTCTTATCGCGCCTGTAATTGGCATGATCACTGATGAAATGAAACGGCTTCGGGAAATTTATCACAAAAAAAGTCCGCTCAAGAAAATAGAAAAAGTTATTTTTACGGGCGGAACCGCAAAGATGAGCACATTGATCAATTTTTTTGCTCGTGAGATGGGGCTGGAGTGCCAGAGGGGAAATTCTTTGGCGCGAATCGGAGTATCCAAAAAATATTTGCCGGTTTTGGAAGAAATCGCTCCGGAGTTGACTGTCGCGCTGGGACTGGCTATGCGCGGGCTTGACAGTGAAAAATAAAATTTATCATAAATAATATAATAAAAACAAAAAAATGGTCACCAACATAAATTTGTCCTCTCCGGAAATTGTTGAGAAAAAATCCTTGACGGGAAAATCAGCGTTAATTCTTTCGGTCATCTTGCTTGTTTTTGTCGCGGCGGCTTATGCGGCAGTTTTCTTCCTCAAAGGGAGATATGTGAGCCAAGGAAAAGCGATCGATGCGTCCATAGCTGAAAAGCAAAGCGAAATAAACGGAACGGCTTTTTCCGACGCGATTGATTTTCAGGAAAGATTGAATCTTTTGGACAAAGTTGTCGATGATCATCCGTATTGGGACGGTCTGCTCGTGAAAATGGGCAGTTATATCCTTCCCGAGGTTCGCCTCAACAAATTTTCCGGAAAAAAAGATGGGGCGGGAGGCGGTCTTGTTGAAATCAGCGGAACAGCGACGAGTCTTGACGCTCTCGCGCGCGAGTTGATCCTTCTCAAGAGTTTTCCGGGACTCGACTCATTTGAATTCAAAAATGCCGGGCAGGGAACGGAACAACAAGGCGGAATATCGTTTGATGCGAGCTTGAAGATGAACAAATCGTCGTTTCAAAAATAATTAAATAAATAAAACAATATGATCAATCAGTTAATGAGATTAAAGATTTTGGTTCTTCCGATTTCTCTCGTGTTGACGGTTGTTGTTCTCACTTTTCTTATCAAACCGGCCTTTTCCGAGATGAACGAAACAAAAAAGATGCTTTCTGAAAAACAATCCAAATTGGATGATCTGAATGGGCAAAGCCAAAATCTCAAAGGATTGAAATCAGCGTGGGAGTCATTGGGAGATGAGAAAACACTTGTCGAGACAGCACTTCCGGACGCGGAAAATATAGATATATATATTTCCGAGTTGACCAGTAAGGCAAGTCGTAGCGGAATATTGCTGTCAGGAATAACTCTTGTCAAGGGAGCTTCCGGCGCGGAAAACTCTTTGTATGTTTGCGGAGCGGCCGCGGACGGGTCGGTTGCTTCAGCCCTAAGCAGCCCTCCTGTCGGAACCGTTGCGGGAGTTCCGGGCAG
The DNA here is from genome assembly GCA_043802865.1 of Candidatus Moraniibacteriota bacterium. Taxonomy (GTDB): domain Bacteria; phylum Patescibacteriota; class Minisyncoccia; order Moranbacterales; family UBA11712; genus JAPLXD01. Next base: position 4,484 of record JAZDKQ010000035.1, on the reverse strand, counting down.
TATGTCAAGCGATCCGGTCAGTCCATATGTCAGCTGTATCAAAATGATCAATGTTTCGATGACGGCCAAAGGGACATGGGAACAACTTTTGGATTTTTTCAAATATCTTGAAGATATGAATCGCATTTCCAATATTAATGAAAGTTCCATATTAGTCGAAAATCAAGGGCAAGATCAGGCGACCTCCGATCTCTTGTCTTTCACTGTCTCAGTGAATGCCTTTTTCAAGGAAGGGAAACAGACCGGTGATTCCACGCTTGCCGCCAGTATGGCCAATCAAGGACAGCTCAATCAAAAAGCGATTGAAAAATTGAAAGAAGTCATCTATGCCCCTTATGCCGCTCCCTTGGTGTCCCCGGCTGGAGAAAGGAATATTTTTAAGTAATTTTTATCAGGAAAGAATGGAAAAATGGTTAAATCTCAAAATAAAGAACCTGCCCGCAATGCTTCGCATAACGATGCAGGCGGGAGCAAAAACGAAGAAAAAATAGACTGGGAGCATCTCAAAATACCGGCAGAGGTTATAAAGATAGTTCCTTATGAAGCCGCAAAAAAATATCGCTTCATACCCTTTGAAAAAGATGGCAAGGTTTTGAGAGTGGCGGTAGCGGATATGGACAGCATAGAAGTTCAGAACGCTCTCCAATTTTTGGCGGAAAAAAATCGATTGAGCGTGGAGATGATCCCGGTTTCGGAAAAAGATTTTGAATCCGCTTTGGTTAGCTATACCGGTCCGGCCTTTTCCATTCAGCAAGCACTGGATACCATAGGAGAGGAAGAAAAGCCGAGTGAAGAAAAAAAAGAAGCAATAAAAGATGACGTCACAATTGAAGAGGCGCCGGTTGCCAAAATCGTTGAGGTGATTCTTCGGAATGCGATCGAAGGATCGGCCAGCGACATTCATATCGAGCCGCTTGAAGATAGCATAAGAGTGCGCTATCGGTTGGATGGAATTCTTCACAATTCGCTCGTGCTTCCCAAAAAAATCGGGCCAGCGATCGTGTCGCGGATCAAAATTCTTTCCAATTTGAAAATAGATGAAAGAAGGAAACCGCAAGACGGCCGTTTCCGGATCACCGAAAGCAAGAAGCAAATCGATTTTCGGGTTTCCACTTTGCCGGTATCGATGGGAGAAAAAGTGGTGATGCGGGTTCTTGACAAAGAGAAGGGTCTTTTGGACCTTGAACAGCTTGGTGTGGTGGGAAAAAACTATAATATAATAAAGAAAAGCATTTTTGAACCGTATGGAATGATTTTGATCACCGGTCCGACCGGATCAGGAAAGTCCACGACTCTCTATTCGATCCTTGGTATTCTCAACAAGGAAGGTGTGAACATAATCACGCTGGAAGATCCGATTGAATATGCCATTGAAGGCATTAATCAGAGCCAAGTCAGGCCGGAGATCGGATATACGTTTGCTTCGGGATTGCGCTCGATTTTGCGCCAGGATCCGGATATCGTGATGGTTGGAGAAATTCGGGACGCTGAAACGGCGGAACTTTCGGTCCACGCGGCCCTGACGGGACACGTTGTTCTTTCTACGCTCCACACGAATGATTCTTTGGGAGCCATTCCGCGTCTCATTGATATGAAAGTCGAACCGTTTTTGGTCGCTTCGTCGCTGAGGGCGGTGGTGGCGCAAAGATTGGTGAGAAAAATTTGTTTGAATTGCCGCGAAGAAGTGAAGATGAGCGAGCTGGCGAGGAAGGAGATCGAAAATGTTTTGAGTCAGATTCCGGAAGCGGAAAAAAAAGCGCACGGTTTTACCGGAGAATTGAAAATTTGGAAGGGCAAAGGATGTCCAAAGTGCGGGGGCCAAGGGATGAAAGGAAGAATCGGTATTTTCGAAGTTTTTTATGTAGATGAAGCAGTGAACGATCTTTTGAGCGGAAAAGTCGAAGAAGAAAAACTGCGCCAAATTGCCGCGAAACAGGGAATGGTCACAATGAAACAAGATGGAATACTCAAGGTGCTCAAAGGATTCACCACTTTAGAAGAGGTGGAGAGGGTGACGGAAGAAGGGTTTTTGGAAATGGACTGAAGAAAGATTGATAAAAAATAATCAAATATTATGGAAAAGAAAAAAATTTTGATCGTCGAGGATGACAATTTTGTCGCAGAAGTCTATCTTGCCAAGCTTTCCGAAATGGGATATGAAACTATTTTGGCCCAAAATGGCGAAGAAGGGCTGGCCGAACTCAAAAAAGGAAAAATTGATCTGATATTGCTCGACATTTTGATGCCGATCATGAATGGGATTGAGATGCTCGAGGAAGTGAAGAAAAATGAGGAATGGAAAAATATCCCGGTGATTCTTCTCACAAACATCGGAGAGAAAGAAAGTATTCAAAAGGTGAGGGAAATGGGAGTGAAAAACTATCTCATCAAATCGCACTTCACGCCGGCCGAAGTGATTGAAAAAGTCGAATCTGTTTTCAAGGAAAATAATAATTTATAACGAGATGAATCGAACGCAAATTGAAGCGAAAATCAACAACTATCTTCAAATGGTCGCTCAGCAGAGCGGATCGGATCTTCACTTGAGCGTGGGGCGTCCGCCGATCATTCGTATCGACGGAAAATTGTATCCAATAAGCGGAGAAGGCAAACTTACGGCTCAAGAAATTGAAGAGGCCGCAAAGGTACTTCTGAATGAAGAGCAATGGGGGAGGCTCCAAAGAGAAAAGCAAATTGATTTTTCAGTGGATCTTGGAGGAAAAGCTCGTTTTCGCTCGAATGTATATTTTCAAAAAGGGAGTCTTGGCGCCGCTTTCCGGATGGTTCCAAACAAAATAAAGACGCTTGAAGAGCTGAATATACCTACCGCCCTCTATGAATTCACAAAGCCATCCCAGGGTTTTGTGCTGATCACTGGACCTTGCGGACATGGAAAATCAACAACCCTCGCAGCGCTGATTGACAACATCAATCACACTCGACAGGATCATATCATCACGATTGAGGATCCGATTGAATATATTTTCGATCCTGATATGTGCATCATCGGTCAGCGTGAAATCCTGCAGGATGCTCTGGATTTTCCCTCCGCGCTCCGGGCGGTGTTTCGCGAAGACGCCGATGTGGTGATGGTTGGAGAGATGCGCGATGTCGAAACAATCAGCACGGCGATAACGGCGGCGGAAACCGGGCACCTCATTTTTGCCACTCTCCACACGAATGATGCTGCCCAAACCATAGACAGAATCGTCGATGTTTTTCCGGCTTTTCAACAAAATCAGATCCGAATGCAGCTGGCCCAATCGCTCTTGGGCATCGTTTCTCAAAGACTGGTCAATCGGATTGATGGCGGACGGGTGCCGGCAATCGAAATTTTGCACAACAACAACGCGGTGGCCAACCTCATCAGGGAGGGAAAAACCCATCAGATTGATTTGATAATTCAGACTTCAAGGGAACAAGGAATGATTCCGCTTAATCATTCTTTGTCGGATTTGGTGAAAGAGGGTATAATATCCCTGGAGGAAGCGGAACTATATTCTCCGGACAAAGAAGAGCTCAAGATATTATTGAGATAGTGTCCTAACATCCAATGTTGGGAGCGTCCCAACATTGGATGTTAGGGAACCTTATATGAAATACAAATACAAAGCTCGCAATCAGGCCGGAGCGGTTCAGGAAGGCGTGGTGGAAGCATCGTCTGTTTCCAACGCTTCGGCACTTTTGCAAAGGCACAATTTGATCGTCACCGCTCTTGATCCGTTGAAAGAATCAGGTGTTCTTCTGGGCCTTTCTCGTATGTGGGAAGGCGTGAGTGGAAAAGAATTTGTCATTTTTTCGCGGCAAATGGCCGTGATGGTTGAGGCCAAAGTGCCGCTTTTGTCGGCTCTTCAGGGAATCATTGAACAAACGGAAAATTCATATTTTGCCGGCATCTTGTCGACTGTTCTGGCGGATGTCGATGAAGGAAAATCGCTTTCCGAAGCCCTGCGCAGGCATCCGGAAGTTTTTTCCGATCTCTATGTCAATATGATCCAGTCGGGAGAGGTTTCCGGAAGCCTTCAACAATCTCTTGAAAGCCTTGCCGACAACATCGAAAAAAACTATATCCTGACCCAGAAAATAAAAGGAGTTCTCTACTATCCGGCGTTCATATTGATTGCTTTTTTCGCTGTTACATTTCTGATGATCACTTTCATTATCCCAAAGCTCACTGATATGCTCAAAGAGACGAACGCCAAGCTCCCGATCACCACCAAAATTATCATTTGGATGGGTGATTTTATGCAGCAATACTGGTGGGCGGTTTTGATCATTATTATTGCAGTGATTTCCGGACTCATATACTATGTACGCACGGAAGACGGGGAAAAAGAGTTTGATGTGATCAAGCTCAAAATTCCTCTGATCGGAAGAGTTTTGAGGTTTGTATATCTGGCTCGTTTTGCCGAGAATTTGAGCACTCTTGTGAGAAGCGGCCTTCCGATTGTGAGCGCGCTTCAGATCACTGGACGGGTGGTCGG
>JAZDKQ010000034.1:0-2748 GCA_043802865.1 Candidatus Moraniibacteriota bacterium | reverse complement strand
TAACGATTTCCAGCCGATTTCCGAAGATGTGAACATAATCCACGCATTCAAATCCGGCTATCATGAATGCCCGCGCAGCCTCATCAATAATTGGACGCTCCTGACCCTTGAGATTTTTCACAAATTGGTCGTTATTGATTCCAACAACCAATGCATCTCCGAAACTCTTTGCCTCCTCAAGATATCGGAGATGTCCCTCATGCAAAAGATCGAACGCACCTGTGGTCAGAACGATTCTTTTGCTATCCAACCTCAATTGATCGCAAATGTCAGAAAGCTGACATTGCCCGGCTATGATCTTATCCATCGCTTTCCTCATGGCCTCAGCCTCCTGACTGAAATTTTAGAATGAACTGCTTTTATTCTGTTTTAGCAACTTATTCTTCAGAAGTCAATTCTCACTCCACTTTCGCAAAAACAACCACTTGCGCTTTGTCGCCTCTTTTTTTGGCGCATTTTGGGCAGGTGGCATACCAGAAAATATATTCTTCCGGTTCGAAGCCTTTTTCGCGGCACCAGATGCGGGTTTCGCGGATCCAACGCCGCATATCGCCATAGTGACCGTCAAAAAGACGCGTGAAAAACCGTCCCGTGATCATTTCCATTTCGAATATATCCGTTTTGGTTTTGATCGGGATCAAAATATCCGCGCCGAACCAGCCGTCGTTCTTCGAAAGCACCATTTGTTCCGCTTGAAGTCCCGCTTCCTCGATTTTCTTCATCCCCTCGGTGATTTTCGCGCCGATATTCACCGGCACATGGAGAAACGCGAAATAGCGCGACTTCAAAAACGGCTTGTCGCGCCAGACAATTTCTTTTTTTTCCCATTCAACGGGAGATATAATTTTGCAACATTCTTCGCTCATAGACTCACAAACTTCACGGGCAAAACTTTGCGGAAAACGCCCGCGATCAAAAATGAATCCGATTCGTGAATATATATCGGCTGGTGGAACGTGTTCATCGAATTCGGAAAAAGTCCAATCACGCCGTTTCCCAGTTTCTCATATCGCTTGATCGTCGCCAGACCGTTTACAACCGCGACCACTATCTTATTATTATAATCAAAATCGCTGTCTTTCTTTTCGAAGATGACATAGTCCCCGTCGTTTATTTTTTCCTTATTCATTGAATCGCCCAACGTCTTCACCGCAAAAAGTTGCGCTTTGGCGCTCGGCGCGAGAAGACTCTCCGAAATTTGGAGATACCCGTCAATATTGTCCTCGGCAAACGCGAGCGCGTCCCCGGCGGACGCAAGGCCATAGACCGGCACCTGAAAAACTCCTTCCAACCCCATTGGCATATTTTCGTTTTCAACGAGAAAAATTTTGCGGAAAATATCCCGTTTCACAAGATCTTTTTTCTCGAGCGCCTCGATCACCTGCGCGACGCTTTTCACGGACTCAACTTTCATCCCTTTTTTCTGGAGATATTTGCTGATTCTATACGCCGTCGGGTTCCCCTGCCCGCTGTCAGTCATTTCGCGGATCGTTTCAAGAATCAAGTTTTGCTTGTCGGTGAGATTTTTGTCCATTTATTTTATTTTATGAGTTATGCGACAATATCACTATATCACTACATAATATCACTGTCAAATCAGAGTTATCCACAACTTCTTTCTGTGCTATAATAAGCCTTATGCAAACAAAAAATGCTCGTTCGGCTGGATTCACAATGATTGTTCTTTTGATTTCTGTCGTTCTGGTGGTTTTGCTGACTATCTATGCGTATTCAAGAACAATGCAGCGCGTGCAAAATAGCATCGATGAAGAGGCGCCGGAGCTCAATGTCCCAGCGCCGACGATCCAGAACTATCAACAAACGCTCGATAGTGTGAAGCAAAACATAAATCAGAGTGTCGAAAAAGAACAACAGCGAATAAACGACGCGCAAGAAGAAATAAAACGATAGTTTTTACTCAAAATTCATCTTCCTGTATATCTTCCTTGTCACCTCGACATCTGCGTTGCAATAGGCGCAGATTTCTTTTATTTTTCCTTTTTTGTAATAGGTGAAAACTTCCGAACCGTCCATGTTGGTTTTTGATGAGCCAAGTCCGAGCGCGCGAGCCAGCGTATCGAGCCCCACTCCCCGGCCGAAGCTCCATTGGTTCCATTCGTGCATGACATCATACATCGGTTCGCTGCGATATTTCGCAAAACTCAAACGCATTTTTGTCCGCGGTTTGATGCCGTGAATGATTGAGCGCTGGACGAGATATTTCATATCAAACTCAATGATATTGAAACCGACAAAGAGATCGACATCTTTCGCTGCTTTCCAAAAATTTTCCAAAACTTTTTTCTCGTCTTCATCGCAGATGCAATGGATCATATCGTCATTGATCACGTATGAAACGCAAAGAATTCTTCCGAATGTTCCATCGAGCCCCGTCCCCGCTAGAAAACTTTCAAAACTGGTCGCATATTTTTCCCCGTTTCGAGTCTTCTTCTTTTTCTTGTACGCGTGAATTTCTTTCAAGACTTCATGCATATGCTCCGGCGCCGGCAAGGTTTCAATGTCGAGAAACATCTTCTTCCTGGGAGCGTTGCTACAGTCGTTGTTGTAATAGTTGCCCATTTTATATCGTTACATTTTATTTGGCGCGCTGATTCCCATCAATCGCAAAGTTTCAGCCAATACTATTTTCACGGCTTTCACAAGCTCCAGTCGCGCGGCCGTTTGCTCCAAATTGCTTTCATCGATCACCTTGCAATCGTTATAAAAAGAATGAAATTTATCCGCGAG
>JAZDKQ010000033.1:0-3793 GCA_043802865.1 Candidatus Moraniibacteriota bacterium | reverse complement strand
GAAGGAGGATAAGAAAACCATATGCTTAAAATTAATAATCTTAAACCAGATTCGAAGACTGCTATCAATTAGTGGTTTTTTATTTATTTTTTAATGGCAAATGACAAATTCCCAATATCAAATCAATGGCAAATTTCAAAGATCAAAAATTTGACATTTGAATTTTGAAATTTATTTGTCATTCGTCATTGGAAATTTGTCATTTAATATATATGCCTAAATTCACCCATCTCCATGTCCACACCCACTATTCCCTCCTCGATGGTCTCGCCAAGGTGGACGATATTCTTGACCGCGCGAAAGAGTTGGGCATGGACTCGCTCGCCATCACCGATCACGGCGTGCTTTATGGCGCCATCGAATTCTACATGAAAGCCAAAGAGAAAGGCATCAAGCCCATCATCGGCTGCGAAATGTATGTCACCGCCGGAGATTATCTTAGCAAAAACAACACCCAAGAAGACAAAACCCGCTACCATCTCATTCTTCTCGCCAAAAACGAAAAGGGTTACAAGAATCTGATGAAATTGATTTCCATCGCCCACTTGGACGGATTTTATTACAAGCCCCGCATCAACCGGGTGCTTCTCCGAAAATACGCGGAAGGACTCATCGGTCTTAGCGCTTGCGCCGAAGGAGAAGTTCCGTCCGCCGCCGCCAGCGGGAATATGGAGAAAGCCGAGAGGTTGGCGCTGGAATACCGGGAAATTTTTGGCAAAGGCGATTTTTATCTGGAACTCCAGCATCACCCCAAATTTCCGAAACAAGCCCTCGCCAACCAAGGCCTTATTGAAATCGCGAGAAAACATAATCTGCCGCTGGTCGCCACCAACGACATCCACTATGTCAACAAGGAAGACGCCGGGATCCAAGATATTTTGCTCTGCATCCAAACCAACAAGAAGGTCACCGAAACTAACCGGATGAACCTGATGGATTTCGAACTCTATCTGAAAAGCCCCGAAGAAATGGCCGAGCATTTCAAAGATATCCCGGAAGTTTTGAGCAACACTCAAGAAATCGCGGACAAATGCAATCTGGAGATAAAACTGGGAGAAACCCAATTGCCTTATTATGATGTTCCCGAAGGCTTCACAGACGAAACCTACCTCTTGAAACTCACTCAAGAAGGACTCAAAAAAAGATTCGGGAATCGGGTTACCGACGAACATAGAAAGAGAATGGATTATGAACTTTCCGTCATCAAAAAAACCGGCTTCGCTTCCTATTTCTTGATCGTCCAAGACTTCGTCAATTGGGCCAGATCGCAAGGCATCGTCGTGGGACCGGGCCGTGGGAGCGCGGCCGGCAGTTTCGTGTCCTATCTAATCGGCATCACCGACATCGATCCGATAAAATATGATTTGCTTTTTGAAAGATTTTTGAACCCGGAAAGAATTTCCATGCCAGATGTGGATATGGATTTCGCCGACAACCGCCGCGCGGAAGTTTTGGACTATGTCCGGAAAAGGTACGGCGATGATCATGTCGCCCAAATTATTACTTTCGGAACAATGGCCGCCCGCGCCGCCATCCGCGACGCCGGCCGGGCGCTCGGCATTCCTTACGATTTTTGCGATAAAACCGCCAAACTCATTCCGATGTTCTCGGGAATTTCCGAAGCGCTCACCCAAGTGAAAGAATTCAGCGATTTGTATAAAAGCGGATCGGACGCCAAAAAACTGATCGACAGCGCCGGGCGCTTGGAGGGCGTGGTGCGCCACGCTTCGATGCACGCCTGCGGCGTGGTTATCACTAAAGACCCGGTCACCGAATACACTCCTCTTCAGCGCATCATCGGCAAAGAAGAAGGCATGGTCACGCAATATTCTTCTTCCACCAAATCCAGCTTTATCGAAAAAATCGGGCTTCTCAAGATGGATTTTTTGGGACTCAAAAACCTGACCATTATCCAAAATACTTTGCGCATCGTCAAAAAAACCGCCGGAAAAGATATACTCATCAGCGATATTCCGCTCGACAACAAAAAAACTTTCGCCCTTCTTCAAAAAGCCCAGACCACCGGCGTCTTCCAATTGGAAAGTTCCGGAATGAAAAGATATCTGAAACTCTTAAAGCCCAATGTTTTTGAAGACATCATTGCTATGGTGGCGCTTTACCGCCCGGGCCCGATGGATTGGATTCCGGACTTTATCGCCAGAAAACACGGAGAAAAAGAAATCCGCTACCAGCATCCGTGCCTGAAAGATATCTTGGAAAAAACTTACGGCGTGGCCGTCTATCAAGAACAAGTGATGCAAATCGCGCAAGCCTTGGCCGGATTTACTCTAGGCGAAGCGGATGTGCTCCGAAAAGCGATGGGGAAAAAAGTGTTCGCGCTCATCCAAGAACAAAAACAAAAATTCATCGAAGGCTGCGTGCGCCAAGGAGCTGGCCGGGCCGTCGGCGAAAAAGTTTTTTCCTTTATCGAACCTTTCGCCGGCTACGGTTTTAACCGGTGTTTGGCTGGCGAGACTATAATCACCGACCCCGAAACCGGCAAACAATACACGATTGAAAAACTCTACGCTAGATATAAGGGCGGGGGGAAACTTCCTTCTGTTTTGACTTTGGACGGCACAAAGCTTAAGAAATCCGGGATAACCAAAATATACGCCAATGGCGAAAAGGAAACTTATAGAATCACAACTCGCCTTGGCAAAAGTATCGATGCGACCGCAAACCATCCGCTTTTGACTTTTTCCGGCTGGAAAAAATTGGAGGAATTGAAACTCAAAGACCGCATAGCTTTGAACCGAAACTTCCCCTTAGGACTAAAGAAGTATCCGATCGAAAAACACCAGCTCACAGTTTTGGGATATTTGATGGCAGAAGGAAATTTGTGCCACCCGCACAGCTTCTATTTTTATTCCAAAAACAATCTGGAAATAAAAGATTATTCCACCAGTCTTGAGAAATTCAAAAATACCAAAGCGACTGCCGATAGAAGCAAATCGGCCATTTCTATATACGCCGGACGGATAAATCTCAAAGAAAAATCCCAAGCCGTCGAATGGGTGAAGTCCATAGGAATCCACTATTGCGGCGCTTTGGAAAAAGAATTGCCCGCGTTCGTTTTTGAATTGAACAGCACGCAACTCTCCCTCCTTATTGGAAAGATGTTTCAAGGCGACGGATGCGTAAACATAAGAAGAAACGGATACCCCCAGATATTTTACGCCACTTCCTCCGAAAAACTGGTCCGCCAATTGCAACATCTCTTATTGAGGCTGAACATAATAAGCACGCTCCACATAAAAACATTCAAATACCGCGGATTAAAAAAAATCGGCTATACGCTGACAATCAATCGCTATGACAATATCTCCAATTTTCAAAAAGGTCCCGGACAATTTTTAATCGGGCGAAAGAAACTGGATCTGAAAAAAATAATCCGGAATCATCCTATCTTAAACGGAAAAATAAAAGACGGCTCGGCACGAGGGTCGAGGGACATTATCCCTTGTGAGATAAAAGACAAGATAGTCCAAGCCATCCGCAAAAAAGGATTCGATCTTCGCCCCTTCGCCAAAAAATACAAATTTGCGGAAAAATTATTATTCAACGACAGGAAAAAGAAAGGATATCTTAGAGAAACCGTGCTAAACATAGGGAAGATATTAAAAAACAAGGAACTTCTTGATTACGCCCAGTCGGATATTTATTGGGATGAAATCGTCGAGATAAAAAAAATCGGCCTGAAAAATACTTATGATTTAACCATAAAAGGCACGCATAATTTTGTAGCGGGAGATTTTGTTGTCCATAATTCCCACGCCGCTTGTTACGCGCT
>JAZDKQ010000032.1:0-25688 GCA_043802865.1 Candidatus Moraniibacteriota bacterium | reverse complement strand
CCACCATTTCCAAAAGGAGGATTCCCCCGATTCGAGATAGAGAATTGCGAGTGGCAAGCCTATTTCAGTGTTGTAGCTGCGCGGATTTCCCCGCACTTCTTTTTCACCATACTTTTCGCGAAGAAATTTGAGAATATATTCCTTGGCAACAGTTTTGTTCGTGCTTCCCGCCACGGCAATGACAAAAGGCTCGTGCCGCCATAAAACGAACTTAGTCAGTATTTTTAAATAAAACTGGACAAATAACTTAAAATATTTTTTCATCGTCTAATATTTAAAATTTCTCAAAATACTTCTCCATTCTATCAAACGCGATATTTATATCTTCTTTGCTGCGCCCAAAACACATCCGGATATGATTTTCTCCGTTTGGACCAAAGGCCGCGCCGGGAACGGTAGCCACCTTGGCCTTCTCTAGCAATTCTATCGCAAATTCTTTCGAACCGCCACCCGGAGCTATTTTTTGCAAAATATCTTTCTTGATGCGCGGAAAAACGAAGTATGCGCTATCAGGTTTCTGATATTCAAATATATTTTTCAATTTATCCAGTCTCTCGCAGATCAAATCCCGCCTTTGCTTGTATATTGCATGATATTTCGCGAGTTCCTCGTCCGCCATTTCGAGTGCCGCCAGCGCCGCATACTGCGAAACCACGGGCGCGCAAGTGACCAGCGCGTCGTGAACACCCAGGATTTTCTTCGCAAAATCATGATGCGTCGCCAGATACGCGATTCGCCAACCGGTCATCGCATAAGCTTTGGAGAAGGAGAAGATATAGACCAATCTGTCCCGAATTCCACGCATTTCAGCGAGAGAATAGAATTTTTCTTCCGAGTCGAAAATAAAATCTTTATAGACCTCGTCGCTCAAGATATAAAAATCGTGTTTGATAGCGAGCTGAGCCACCGCATGGAGCTGATTGCGCGTGAAAATCGTCCCCGTCGGGTTATTCGGGTTGCAAAAAAGAAGCGCTTTTGTTTTTGGAGTGATTCTTTTTTCCAGTTCCGCAATATCGAAAGACCAGTGATTTTTTTCATCAAGAGGCACAAAAACCGGAACACCCCCCGCCACTCTGATCGCCGGCTGGTATGACGTATAAGTCGGATCAGGAACAAGAACTTCATCCCCCGGCGAAAGAATCGTCAGCATCGTCGCCGTGATCGCCTCGATTGACCCGGCTGTCACAATGATTTCTTCTTCAAAATCGAAAAATTTTTTCTCTTGTTCAAGTTTTTGAGCGATGACTTCCCGAAGTTCAAGAATTCCCGGCGCGAGCGAATATTTGGCCACTTTCCCCTTCTCGATCGCCTCGATCGCCGCCCGCTTGATGGCATCCGGCGTATCAAAAGACGGCACGCCTTGCGCGAGCGAAACAACTCCGGGAATGCGAGACGCCCGGAGCTCCATATCTTTTATCGGTGAAAGATTGATCTTTTTGTTATCGATCATAGCAGAAAGCGAAAATATTATTTTTTCACCTGAATCACTTCCATATTCCCCGGCATATATTTTCGCAAAACTTCCGGGATCACGACCGAGCCATCAGCCTGCTGTCCGTTTTCGATGATGGCGATCAGCGCGCGGGAAGTTGCAATTGCCGTGCCATTGAGCATATGCAGATATTCTTTTTTGCCGTCCGCGCGTTTTACTTTGATATTAAGTCGCCGCGCCTGATAATCCGTCGTGTCAGATGTCGATGTTACTTCACCCCAATCATTTCTGGATGTCATCCAAGCTTCAAGGTCATATTTGCGATAGGCCGGTCCGCCAAGATCTCCCGTGCATATATCAACTACTCGGAACGGAACACCCAGCCCCTTGAATATTTTCACTTCCATTTCTTTGAAATAGGTATGCATTTCTTCAGATTTTTCCGGCAAAGTATGGGCAAACATTTCCACTTTCGAGAATTGATGCACGCGGTACAGTCCCGCACTATGCCGGCCGTATGATCCCGCTTCAGTCCGGAAGCAATGTGAGAAAGCAACGTATTTGAACGGCAACTTTTCTTCATTGATTATTTCATCCATATGATACCCGCCCATTGTGATCTCGGCTGTCCCAACCAAATTCAAGTCCGTATTCTCCACGGAATATATTTGCGTTTCTTCTCCGCGAGGATTGAAGCCGACTCCGAGCAAGATCTTGTCCTTGGCAAGATCGGGAGTCGTAAATGGCGTGAATTTTTCTTGAACACAAATATCAAGGGCATAATTTATCAAAGCTTGCTCGAGAAGCACTCCCTCATTTTTGAGAAAATAAAATTTTGCTCCGGCCACTTTCGCACCGCGTTCGAAATCAATAAGATCCAGATCTTTCATCAGCTCCTCGTGTCCTTTCGGTTCGAAATCAAACTTCGGCGGCTCGCCATATCTTTCTATCTCCTTGTTTTCGCTGTCGTCTTTCCCGATCGGCGAATCAGGATGCGACATATTGGGGATCTGAATATAAAGCTTCTTCCATTTTTTTTCAGCTTTTTCAAGCCTTGGTTCCAATTCTGACAATTGATCTTTGATTGCCTTCCCCCTTATTATTGCTTCTTCTTTATTAACCGTGGTTTTCATTTCCTCATTCAGACGATTTTTTTCATTCTTTAGTTCATCTGTTTTTTGTATCAACTCTTTTCGCTCATCATCCAAGCGCAAAAAACGGTCAATGCCGACCTTAATATTGCGCAGCTTGCAATTCTTTTTCACAGCGTCCTTGTTTTCTCGGATGTATTTGATGTCTAGCATAAAGTTAGTAAATAAAATTATTTCTCTTTCATTGGCGGGAAAATCACTGTTTCCCGAACTGATTTATTCAGCAAAAATGCGAATAGTCTTTCCGAGAATCCAAAGCCAAGAGCCGGGGGCATGCCATATTCGAGCGCTTCGACGAAATCTTCGTCAAGCATCTGGGCCTCTGTGTCGCCCGCTGCGCGCAATTTCGACTGTTCCTCGAACCGCGCACGTTGGTCAATCGGATCATTGAGTTCTGAAAAACCATTTCCCAGTTCTGATCCACCAACAAGAACCTGCATACGCAATACTTTTCGCGGATCTTTCGGATCTTTTTTGGCTAGCGGCGAAACTTCGATCGGATGGCCGACCAGAAAGCAAGGCTGGATCAGTTTCGGCCGGACGGTTTTTTTGTATATTGTGTCGATCATCCGCCCTTTGCCATAATTTTTTTCGTATTTGATGCCCAGCTCGTCCGCTTTTTTTTGCAGATCTTCGGCTGAAATTTCCTTGCCGAGATCAATTCCCGTTTCTTGCTTGAACAGCTTGAAATAGTCTTTTGTTTCCCATTTACCTCTCCAATTTATTTTATTGCCTTCATATTCCGTTTCCATATTGGAGCAAACTTTTTCCACAATTTCTTTGAACATTTTTTCGACCAGTTTCATCCCTTTTTTGAGGTCTGTGTAGGCCACATAGAATTCGAGCATGTCATATTCTTGCAGATGTTCACGGTCAACACCTTCATTGCGAAAAACCCGGCCGATCTCAAAAACTTTTTCATATCCGCCGACCAAAAGCCTTTTGAGCGGCAATTCAAGCGAGATTCGCATGAAATAGTCGCGGTCAAGCGCCTTGTGATGAGTGACGAACGGTTCAGCTTCCGCTCCACCCGGAATATTTTCCAGCACCGGCGTCTGCACTTCCAAAAATCCCTTCTTGGAAAGAAATGCCCGCGCCGTTTGCCAGAAAATATTTTTCTTGCGGAAAAGCTCGCGCGTTTCGGGATTCATCATCAAATCAAGATAGCGACGACGCAGAAGCTCTTCCGTGTCTTTCACGCCGAAATATTCCGTCGGCACGGGAGCCAAGCCTTTGGCCAGCATTTTCCAGCTCTTCACCCGAAGAGTTTTTTCTCCCGTTTTCGTGGAAAATAATTTTCCGCTCACTTTGATGAAATCACCAATTTCAACGCTTTTGATAAATAAATCAAAAATCCCATCTCCCATCTCATCTCGGTTCAAAAAACCCTGCATCTTTCCTGATTCGTCTTCAATGTGAGCAAACGCCGATCCACCCATTGGGCGAAGCGATTTCACTCTCCCGGCCAAAATTATTTCTTTTTCTTGAAGATTATCGAATTTATCCAGTGCTTCCTTGTTCGCCATTTTTCGTCCAGTTTTTTCCGGATATGGATCAATACCGGCTTTTCGCAAGTTTTCGAGCTTTTTCAGTTTTATCTCTTTTATTCCATCAAGCATAATTCATCGAAAGTTACTATTTTTCTCTTTTTCTATTATATCTTTTTCCCACAAAAAAACAACCCCATCACATAAAGACAAGGCTGTTCGCAAATTCAACAAAAATTACTTCACTTCCAATACCGTGTACTCTTTTTCTCCCGCCGGCGTGCTTACTTTCATCTTTTCTCCCGCACTTTTGCCCATCAAAGCCTGGCCGATCGGCGATTCGTTGGAAATCTTTCCGCTCATTGGATCAGCCTCGTTTGACCCGACAATTCTGAATTCCTGCTCATCGCCATTGAACTTCACTCTCGCTTTCGATCCCATCTGGATCACTTCGCTTTTCGCGTCAAAATTCGAAACCGCAGAAGTGCGAATTTCGTTTTCAAGTTCCATTACCCGCCTTTCATTGTCGGATTGCTGTCTCTTGGCCTCGGAATATTCCGCGTTCTCGCTCAAATCGCCCTGCTCTTTGGCTTCCTTGATGATAGCCGCGATTTTTTGGCGCATTTCAGTCTTTCGCATCGCCAATTCTTCTTTGAGTTTTTTGAGTCCCTCGGGAGTGATTAACTTTGTCATTGTTTTTTTTGATAAGGGATATAACGATTAGAATGATAATCGAAAAAGAAAAGGTTGTCAACGTCCCCCGAAATACCACTGATACACGTCCTTTGTGATTGGAACGGCCGTGGAACTGCCCTCTCCACCGCCTTCCACCAGAACCGCCATGGCAATCGTCGGATTGCCATAGGGCGCGAAGGAAACAAACCATCCGTGCGTTTTGTTCTCGCTTCCAAACTGCGCCGTTCCCGTTTTTCCCGCCACTTCGACCGGCAGATCTTTCAAGGGCTGCGCCGTTCCGGACGTCACTGTTTGTCTCATTCCCTCGCGAACAATCTGCATATTGGCCGCTGATATGAAATTTTTGTTCAAAACGACCGGCGAGATTTTCTCTTCCGTCCCGTCCGCTTTTTTGACCGAAGAGACCAGGTGTGGCTTGTATGCCGTCCCTCCATTGGCAACAGCGGCCGTATAATTCGCGATCTGGAGAGGCGTTGACGTCACAAATCCCTGCCCAATGGCGCAATGATAGTCATCTCCCAAATACCATTTCTCGCCGATGTTGTCCTGCTTCCACTGCTGGGTCGGAACGAGCCCCGACGCTTCTCCCGGAATATCGATCCCCAGCTTGTATCCCAAACCAAACTTATCGGCGTATTGTTTTATTTTATCTATGCCAAGAGCCTGGATATCCCCCCAGCCTCCGCCAATCGCATAGAAAAAAATGTCCACGCTTTCCGCGATTGCTTTTTTGATATCGGAAAGACCGTGCGTTTTCCAGTCAGGGAATCTGTAGCTGCCAATATTGATCGCCGCCGGACAGTCCAGAGTCGTGCCAGCATTGATGGTCCCCTCCTGGAGCGCAGCAGCGGCCACCAGAGGCTTGAAAGTCGACCCGGGCGGATACTCCCCACTGATCGCTCGATTAAACATGGGCTTGTCCGGATCAGACATCAATTTTTGATAGTCCTCTGTCGAAATCCCTTTGGCAAACAAATTGTTGTCATAGCTCGGCAGATTGACGAGCGCAAGAATCTCACCACTCCTCGGATCAATCGCCACAGCGACCGCAGTTTTCGTCCCGGTTTCTTCCAGTTTCGCCTTGAGACTGTCTTGCAATTTTTTTTGAAGATCCGCATCAATGCCCAGCGTCAAATCATCTCCTGCAATCGGCGAGTCCACGCCAAAATTGTTTTTCAAATTGCCTGTCGAATCGACTTCAACATCCTGCTTTCCATTGACACCTCGCAAATTTTTTTCCCAGCCGTATTCAATCCCGAACTTTCCAATATAGTCAGTCATGAAGTACTCAGGATGTTCCACGAGTTCCGTTTTGCTTATTTTTCCGCTATATCCGATCGCAGAAGAGAAATATTCTCCGTCTTTGTATTCACGCACCGAAGTTTCATCCAGCATGAAACCCGCAAGCTTTGCATATTTTTCCAAAAATACAAGAGCCTCGTCCTGACTAACATTTTCTTTAATCAAGACTGGATTCGATGAAACCGAGTCCTGCGAACCGACGATCACTTCGACGTTTTGACTGTTCATATTGAAAATTCCGGCAATTTCCTCCATTTCCTGTCCTCGCACATTTTGATCCTTTGGAACATAGGCCGGGATAGCGATCAGATCGAAACTGGGAACATTGTTCACCAGCTTTTCCCCGTTTCGGTCGAAAATGAGTCCCCTTGGCGCCTTGATGATGATGGACCGGATACGATTTTCCCGCGCCATTTCGCCATAATAGGAACCTTTCACAATTTGAAGATAAAATATCCTCAAGGCCAAAAGGGCGATCACCAAAAAAACCATCCCTCGAAAAAACTTTGTCCGGTCTCCGGACATTTCGACTCCCACTGCTCGCGTCTCATCAAGCCCCTCGAAATGCTCTGTCACATCTTCGATCTCTCTGCCACGCAGCTGGCGCTTTTTTTTGGAATATTTTTCGAACATATTTTTTTAAAATCTTTTTTTCCTGGCCAGGCTGATCGGCTCTTGCAAAAATCTTCGGCTCGATCTGCGAAAAATATAGTATATGAAATAAACGACCAAAACCGTATAGATTATTTTGAAAAAATAGTCCAAGCTGAAAAAATTTATATGCGTTCCGAATGACTGGTGCAAATAGTAGTCTTTGAGGCGGAAACTTGCCCAAAAAAACAGATCTTTTGCTATTTCGGAAAAAGCGGTGATCGCGCCAAGAGACAAGGCGAAAAGAATTTTTCGGGATCTGATGTCCGCAACGGCCGCAAGATGTGAGATCGCCCAGCCGATGAAAACATATGCGAGAGCCGCTGTTCCAAAAATCGTTCCCGATCCGGCATCGATCAAGAGTCCCGTGAAGACGAGCCATAGCGCTGATTTCTCAAAACCCATCGAAATGACAAGGGTTATCACAAGCGCCAAAGCCAAATCCGGAATCCTCTCGGGAGAAAAAAAGCTGCCTTCGACGGAGAGCTGGAAAAAAACAGCAATCGCGCAAAAAATGAAAAGAATAAAATTTTTCATGATTTATGAAATTTATTTATTCGTATATTCGTATGGATTCGTAATTCGTAGAGACTACCATTTTTTCACCATAAAAACGATTCTCAAGTCCGAAAAATTGGCTTCCGGAAACATTGACGCTTCCTGAAAAAGCTTGTCTTTGGACTGATCTATTCGGCTAATCTTCCCAATCACCAGACCCCTGGGCATTTCGCCGCCGAGCCCGGAAGTGACCACCGCGTCGCCTTCTTTGATTTCTTGCGCCTGGGAGATCATATTCATTTTTGTGCCCAAGCCATACTCCCCGTTCACGATACCTCTTGCACCGGAATTCTGCACTTCCGCGTTGATTGCACTCGCCGGATCAGTGACAAGAGTGATCTTCGCGGTGTTTGAATAAACATCGGTCACCCGGCCGATCAAAATTCCATCCGAAACAACAGCCGGCATGCCTGTTCTTATGCCCTTGTCCTTTCCTTTGTCGACGATGATATAATTTCCCAGTCCTTGCGGATCCTGGGCAATGACGAAAGAAGCTTCAAGGTCAAACTTCTTTTTCGGAGCAAGTCCGAATTCTTTTCTCAAAACTCCGTTTTCCTTCTCGATATCTTTGAGTCGCGCATTTTCCGCCAGAAGCTCCTGGTTTTCTTGGATCAATTTTTCGTTTTCATTTTTGAGTTCACCGATTGATCCCAAAAAACTGAAAAAGTCGGCTGTCCCGCCGGAAAATATTCGAAAAGTCTTGAGAAAAGGGCTCGACGCACTCAAAACAAATCCTTTGAGCGGATTGTCC
Organism: Candidatus Moraniibacteriota bacterium; assembly: GCA_043802865.1. Taxonomy (GTDB): domain Bacteria; phylum Patescibacteriota; class Minisyncoccia; order Moranbacterales; family UBA11712; genus JAPLXD01. The sequence continues at coordinate 17,660 of JAZDKQ010000032.1, read as the reverse complement.
GCCCCGCGAAAGCTCACAAAGATCAGGACCAACAGAATAAAAACTATTGATAAAAATTTTATGTTTTTGCGGGAAAAGAAAGTCATGATTTGTATCTAGTATATAGTATTTGGTATCTGGTATAATTTTTGTCGCTATTTTAAAACAAAATACCAAATACAAGATACTAAATACCAGCTACCAACAGTTAGAATCGCACCTTATCATACTGTGTTTCCGCCAAAATATCTTTCAATTCTTCAAGATGCTCAAGGATGATTCCCGTGCCCCGCGCAACAGCCGTGAGCGGATCGTCCATCACCCGCACCGGCATATCGGTTTGTTCGGCGATCAATTTGTCGAGACCGCGGATCAAGCTCCCTCCGCCGGCCAAAATGATCCCCCTTTGCATGATGTCCGAGAGAAGCTCGGGTGGAGTTTCTTCAATCGTTGATTTTATATTATTGACAACTATTTTTATTGATCGAAATATTGCTTCGCGAATTTGCGAATCATTGACGATTACTTCTTTTGGCAAACCTGTCACGAGATCGCGTCCGCGCATCGGCATTTCAAGGACTTCATCAAGTTCGTACGCGCTTCCGATCGCTATTTTGATATCCTCGGCTGTTTTTTCACCGAGCAAAAGATTGAATTCATCGCGAGAATAGCGGATGATATCTTCGTTCATTTCGTCTCCCGCAATGCGCAAACTCCGGCACACGACCACGCCGCCGAGAGAGATCACCGCGATTTCCGTCGTACCCCCGCCAATATCAACGATCATATTCCCCGACGCCTCCTGCACTGGAAGACGCGCTCCGATCGCCGCCGCCATCGGTTCATCGACAAGGTAGGCTTTTCGCGCTCCGGCGTTCACAGCCGCGTCAACAACCGCCCGTTTTTCAACTTCCGTCACACCCGATGGAATTCCAATCACAACCTGCGGCCGCGGAAGAAACGCGAAGCTTCCCTGGTGAACTTTTTCGATGAAGTAGCGAAGCATTTGTTCCGTCGCCTCAAAGTCAGAGACCACTCCATCCACAAGCGGCCGCGTCGCGACGATATGCGAGGGAGTTTTTCCAACCATTTTTTTCGCCTCTGATCCGATCGCAAGAATCTGTCCCGTTTTTTTGTTCACAGCCACAACCGACGGCTCATTGATGACAATTCCCCGGCCTTCAACATAGACAAGAGTATTGGCCGTCCCAAGATCAATCCCCATATTCTTTGAAAATTTTCCGAAAATTCTTGAAAGCATAATTTAACAAAATATAAAAAAACTATTTCAACGATATGTGAATTTTGAGCTATTTTTATATTTATTTTCCGTTCCTAGTACCTAATATTAGCCTGTAATGAATATTGTGTCAAAATTCGTGTAACAAAGAAAAAAGGCGATGTCAACACGCAACATCGCCTTTGTTTAATTTTCTTGGATATTTTAGTTGGGAATACCCAGCACATGGACTTTTTTCGGTTTCGCAACAGGAAACTTGCCAAGTGTAAGATATTGCTTCGTGTCATACCGCCTGAAGCATTTTTCACACCACCAGACCTCCATATCCTTTCTGGAGATTAGACATTCAACTTTTCCGCCACACCCACAAAGACCCGCTGGCGCAATTCTGCGAACCAATCTTAAATTGTCTTCATCTGCACAAATAAACGGCGCCATATTTTTCCTCCCTCTATCAGAAAAGATTTTTCAATTTTTCAAGAACATCCAGTCTCGCCACATCCCGAAATGTAACGAAGACCATAAGCGTAATCAGAAGCGCGAACCCAATGTTGTGAGCGCGAGCTTCGAACTTTTGGCTTACGGGCTTGCCCTTGAGCTTTTCAATCAGTATAAAGAGAATCCTCCCCCCGTCAAGCGCGGGAATAGGCAGAATGTTGATAATCGCGAGGTTCACCGACAAAACAGCCGTGAACTGCAAAATGTATATGAAACCGAGCTTTGCCACTTGTCCGGTCAGCACCGCGATTCCAACTGGACCGGAAACATCCATCCCGACCGAATGGCCGGTGATCAATTTCCAGAGTAATCCTCCAAACGCGACAATGATCATCCCCGCAAGGTCAAAAGTCGAACGCACTCCCCGCCAAATAGCTTCGTGCAATGGATAAGAAACTTCAGCGGTCTTCAATAGGCTGATCCCAAGCGATCCTTCGCTAGCGGGAAAATCCGTCCGCGGAGTGCCCTTGATCTTCATCATTTCATTGCCTCTTTTTATTTCCAAATTTATTTCTTGGCCCTTGTTTGCGTTTATATAGTTCTGAACATCTTCAATTGTCTTGAAACTCGCAATTTGATTGTTGTCCCCGACCGCGCCGACAATCTGATCACCAATTTTGATCCCCATCTGCGAAGCCGGCGTTCCCGGGATTGTTTCAATGATCTGGATCTTTTCATCTTTCAATGTTCCCGCCGCCGTATCTTCAACGGCCTGCGGTATCCCGACAAAATATCCGATCGAAAGCAAAACAGTCGCCAAAAAAATGTTCATCGCCACTCCCGCCGCCAGAATTCTCACCCGCGTGAATGGTTTTTTTGACGCAAAGCTTTTCGGATCTTTGTTTTCCTCTCCATCTTCGCCCATTATTTTCACGAACCCCCCAAGCGGGATCCAGTTGGCGGAATATATCGTGTCAGAGGATTCAACATTTTTCGAACCCCAAACTATCTTCCTCTTGCCGTTTTTCGCTTTATACAAGCCGAAAATACGCGGAGGAAAACCGAAGCCAAATTCTTCCGCCATCACCCCGTTGCGCCGCGCAACCAAAAAATGCCCAAGCTCGTGGACAAAAACAAGAAGACCAAGAATTATTAAAAACACTATTACCGTAAACATATTTTATATCTTTTTATCTATATTTCCATCGTCTCTTTCTCCTTCTTCTCGCGTATCTCTTCGATCTTCCCATTGTATTCATCTACGCTTTTTTGCAGCATATCCTTTCCGCGAAATTTGTCGTCTTCAGCCAGCTTTCCGTTTTTTACGAGATCTTGAATTTCGTCCCAGGCTTCCTCGCGCGCTTGACGCACAGCAACCTTGGCATCTTCCGCGTATTTTCCAAGTATCCGCGCGAGCTCCGTCCGCCGTTCCTCGTTGAGCGCGGGAATGGCAATCCGAATCACATTGCCGTCATTCACGGGGTTGAGCCCCAATTGCGCTTCATTGATCGCTTTTTCAATATTCACAAGGCTATCCTTGTCCCACGGCTGAACAACGATAAGCCGCGGTTCGGGCACGTTGATGCTCGCCACCTGTTTCAGAGGACTTTTCGCCCCATAATATTCGACCGTCAAATTTTCCACCATCGCCGGATTCGCCCGCCCGGTGCGAAGCTTATTTATCTCTTCTTTGAACCGTTCTATTCCCTTCTCCATCTTTGGTTTTGTGTTGGAAACAATTTGTTCTAGCATTTTTTTGATAATAATTTTTAATAGCTACCTCTTGTTCATTCCTACGTATATCATTCCCGGATTCTGTCGGTTGTACGCAATAGTTTCGATTGTCCGACTTCCATTGAGCTGTGTCGTCGCCCAGCTTTGACCGCCGTCCACGGATTTATAAAAAGCCTGCGCCGCTCCATAGATAATTTCGTCAGAATTTTGAGGATTTATCGCAATTCCTCTGATCGCGTTTTCCTTGGGGCTATTCAAAACTTTCACCAATTCCCAATTGTCTCCTCCATCTTTCGACCGAAGCAATCCGGCATCCGTTCCAATATAGATCCAATCTCCTTTTTTCGGGTCCACCGCTATGGCTGTCACTCTATTAGGTATTACTTTATCGGTAAATATTTTTTGCTCTGCGAGATTTTCAAAGCCTTTTCCGCCATCTTTCGTGCGAACAAGCCCACTTTGGTTGATCGCAAAATAAACAAGACTGGAGTTGAAATTATCAACTGCAATTTTAGTAATTTCTGCTTTAGCGGTATATAAGTTTTTCCAAGTATTCCCTCCATTATCCGAAGAAATAATCTGCTTTTTTGTCGTTCCCGCATAGATTTTTTGGGGGTCGTTCGGATCGAGCGCCAGAGAAAGGACAAAAGGGCCGCTTGAAGGCTCAGTATATATTTCTTTCCAGTCCATTCCCGCATCCACAGATTTCAAAATTTTTCCCCGCCCATCCGCGATCGCCGCCACGTAGGCTATGTTTGAATTTATTGAATCGATCGCAATCGCATAAGCTTTTGTCACAGCATTCGGAGAAACTTTGACCGCTTGCCACGTTTCTCCGGCGTCGGTTGTTTTGAGCACGCCGTTTGACTTCGTACCTATATATGCTTCATTCCCGTTTTGCGGGTTCACTGCCAAGCTCAACACATCCACGGAGCCAATCGCCGTTTTTTCATCGATCTTCACTTTTTGCACAAAACTTTTCCCGCCGTCATCCGAGCGGAAAACTCCCCCGTCGGAAGAACTGGAGACAAGAGAACAGCCGGCGAGGAATAGGATTGAAGATAGGGTTAAGATTGTATTTTTTATTTTTTTCATAATACTATTATAACATTAATATTCATACTGTCATCCCGAGCGGAATCTCGACGAATATTCGAGATGAAACCGAGGGATCTGCGTCCATTAACAAATAGCTAGCCACTGCGTACGCACGCAGATTCCTCCACTCCCCACTAAGGCGGGTCGGTTGGAATGACAAGAAAAAGTCTATCCCATTCTCAAAACTAGCCCTTCTCCCACTCCCCTTGCGTTCGCGTTCGTGTATTCAAGCCGGTTGATCGATTCTCTCGTATCTTTGATCAATTCTATCACTTTTTTCACTTTTCCCAAATTGCCTTTGTCCTCCTGATCAACAATCAATTTTCTCAAACTTTCCGCCATTATAAGCTCCCAGTCTTTCAGAATAGAAATAAGTTCTTTTTTGTTTTTTGAATTTTTTTCAATATATTCGAATATTTCGAAAATTTCGCTTCTAAATATTTTTTTGAATTGCTCCCGATTTTCCTCGTTCCACTGCGGAAGGCTCGTTTCGGGGAATCGCAAAATAGCGCAGCGGGACACAATTGTCGGAAGAAGCGATTCCACGCTGTCCGCAAAGATTATGAAGATCGCACTCTCTGTTGGCTCTTCGAGAGACTTGAGAAGCGCGTTCGAGCTTTCGGAGTTCATTTTTTGCGCCCTCTTGATGATGCAGAATTTCGTTTTGAGCTCATATGGAAAAAACTTGAACTTTTCCAGCGCCTCCCGGACTTGAGAGATGCTTATTTCTTTTTCTCTAGTTTTTCCTTTCTTTTCCTCGATTTCCGGTTCGATGATCACCACATCAGGATGATTTTTCGATTTCACTCTCTCCAAAAAATCAACATCGCCAAACTTTCCGGCAAGCCTTGAAACAAAATGAAAAACCGCTTCTTCTTTTTCCGCCTCGCCCGCCCCTGCGAAAATATACGAACTCGGCCGCTTCACCGATTCCGCCAGCCGGTCAAGATAGATTTTTATTTTAGAATCAAGCATAATTTATATTGTAATCTAAATTTCCCCATTTCTTCTATAATCATTCACCATCTCCTCAATCACCCGTTTCATATTTTCCACGAATTTTTCTTTCGAAAAATTTGCTGCTTGCGCGCGTATTTTGGCGGAATCATATTTTTTTTCGTTTTCTTGGAACCGGCGCACGGCGTCGGCGAAAACTTCGATCATCGGCTCGTCGAAAAATTCGCCCGTCTCGCCTTCAATGATCGTTTCTGTCGCTCCGCCTTTCCGAAGAGCGATCACCGGTTTTCCAAAACTCATCGCCTCAACCGGCGCGATTCCAAAATCGTCTTCACCCGGAAAAAGGAACGCCCGACAAGAGGCAAAATATTTTTTCGTATTCTCGTCCGATTTCCATCCCAAAAATTTCGTTTTCAGCCCGGCGATCGATTTCAGATATTTCACATATTTTGGATCCCCTTCTCCAATCACAATGAGCGGCAAATCCAATTTGTTCATCGCTTCAATCGCGACTTCGACTTTTTTGTACGGAGAAAGACGGGAAACAATGAGAAAATAATCGTTCGTGGAGATTCGATCTCCATTTGGAGATCGAATCTCCAAATTTACATCAACCGGCGGATAAACGACCACACTTTCCCGTCTATAATATTTTTCTATTCTTGTTTGCGTCGAGCGCGAATTGGCAATGAAAAAATCGGGACGATCCGCCGCCGCTTTGTCCCACATCCGGACATAGTTGAGAAGCATCCGCGCGAAAATTTTCCGTCCGCTTCCCAATCCTTGCTCATTCAGATATTTTTCGTTCCAATCCCAGGCATATCGCATCGGACTGTGGCAATAGCAAATATGAATTGTCTTCGGTTTCACGATGATGCCTTTCGCCCAAGCCCCTGACGAAGAAATTACGAGATCGAAATCGCGCAAATTGAAAGTCTCCGGCGCCGTCGGCATAAACGGTAGCATATATTTGTGCCGCTTCTTTAAAAACTTCGGAAACTTCTGGAGAAATGATGGCCGAATGTCCGCGTCTTTGAATTTCCCCCGCATCTTTTTCGGGTCGTAAAGTAAGCTATATATCGGCGCCTCCGGATATAGCTCGTGCAGCGCCAAAAGCACCCTCTCCGCCCCGCCATATTGGTTGAGGAAATCATGGACGAGAGCGATTTTTAGTTTATTTATATTCATTTATTTTTTTATAATATCAGCAATTTCTCGCGCGCACTTCTCCCAGCTGAATCTTTTTATATTCTGATATCCTTTTTCTATTATATCATTTTTATAGAATTCGTTCGAAATTAATTTATAAGCTGCTTCGACGATCTCTTCTGGTTTTGTTGGGTCAACCAAAACCGTGCTTTCGCCGGCAACTTCAGGCATCGAAGAAATATTCGATGTCACCACCGGCGTACCAACACTTTGCGCCTCAAGAATCGGCAGACCGAAACCTTCATAGAAAGTCGGGAATAAAAACACGTCGGCTTTTTTCATTAATGCGAATTTATCCTCGTCAGAAACATACCCGGGCAAAATAATATCGTCTTTATATTTGCTTTGATCAATTTTATCTTTAATTTTTTCCCCGCCATAACCAAACTTTCCTGCCAGTACCAATTTATGCGATAAATTATATTTGTCTTTCAGTATTTCGAATACAGAAATAATTCCTACAATATTTTTCCTCTCTTCCAATCTACCAACAAACAGAAAATAAGGTTTGAAAACTTTGTCATTGAAAATTTTTTGAAAATTGAAAATTGAAAATTGAAAATTGCTATTGCCAATTCCTTCATATATCACTTCAATCTTTCCCTCCGACACTTTATATAGCCGCATCAAATCTTGTTTTGTATTTTCGCTCACTGCAATCACACGCTTTGCCCAATGGCACGATTTCCGGATCGACCAGCGCATATATAATCTTCCAAACAAAGAATAGGCTTTCGGACAAAATTCGTATTCAAGTCCGTGAATTGTGACGATTGTATTTCTTGGGTGTATTAGCGGCACCGTATGCGCCGGGACAAATAAAACATCCACCGGATGAAACAACATTTCGAGCGACAACCGCGCTTGCGTCCAAAAAATCGGCGCACGAAGAAATTTCACTTTCCAATTTTCTGGCAAATCAAAATCAATATATTTTTTCTCGTTCACTCTCTGATCCAAAAACAAAATTACTTGCTCATTGATCAAAAGTTCGCGCAAGTTTTTTATAACTTGATAAGAATATTCCTCGATCCCTGTTTTGTTTTTCACGAACGCCCGCAAAGCGTCGATCCCAATCGTCATATTTATTTCGTCAGCATTATCATCCTTTTGTACATATCCAAATTTTCAAGCGCGATGCCCGTTCCTTTCACTACGCAAAAAAGCGGGTCATCCGCGACATAGCATGGCACGCCCGTCGTTTTCGAGATGAGCTGATCCATATTGCGAAGAAGCGCTCCGCCGCCGGAAAGGATCATTCCCTTGTCAATCACATCCGCCGCAAGCTCCGGAGGAGTCTCCTGGAGAACTTTTTTGATCGCGTTGATGATCTCGCGCAATTCGTCCTGTATGGCTTCCGTTACTTCATTCGAAGAAATCCGGATCGTTTTTGGTAGACCCGCGATGAGGTCGCGTCCGCGCACCTCCACATATTCATCTTTCACTTGAGGAATCGCACTGCCGATTGCGATCTTGATATCTTCGGCCGTCCGCTCTCCAATCGCCAGTCCATGTTTCTTTTTGATGAAGTCCGCGATCGCCTGATCGATCTTGTTTCCTCCGACTCGCGCGCTGTGCGCCGCAACCACGCCGCCGAGAGATATAATAGCCACCTCGCTCGTCCCTCCGCCGATATCGACGATCATATTCCCCGCCGCGCTGTTTATCGGAACTCCCGCTCCGATTGCCGCGAGAATCGGCTCCTTGACGACATAGGCCGTCTTCGCGCCCGCTTTCACCGTCGCGTCAACGACAGCGCGCCGTTCCGTCGATGTGACGCCGGCCGGTATCGAAACCATGACCTCGGGTCGGATAAGTCGAAAACCCCCGCTCACCTTGTTTATGAAGTAGCGAAGCATTGCTTCAGTTATCCGATAATCCGCAATTACACCGTCTTTTAGCGGCCTCATTGCCATGATCGCCTCCGGAGTCCGCCCGATCATATCTTTCGCTTCATTGCCCACTGCCAAGATTTTGTTGTCAATAAGTGAGATCGCCACTACCGACGGCTCATTGACAACAATTCCCTTTCCCGGCAAGAACACGAGAATATTGGCGGTCCCAAGATCAATTCCGATTTTTTTGATAAACAAAATTTTGTAATTAGTAATTGGTAATTGGTAATTGGGATAACAAAAAAATCCTAATTACAAATTACGAATTACAAGCTTCTTTTGTTTTTATTTTTTCACGCGCTTTATATCCGCGCCTAATTTTTGTAACCTTTCTTCAATCTTCTCGTATCCGCGATCAATTTGATAAATATTCTCGATCTTTGTTTTTCCGTTTGCGATGAGACCGGCCAAAACCAAAGTGATCCCGGCCCGAAGATCAGGACTCACAATTTTCCTTCCGGAAAATCTCGACGGACCGTTGACTGTCACTCGATGCGAATCATTCATTTTTATATCCGCGCCCATCAGATTGAGCGCGTTTGCAAACATAAAACGATTTTCAAAAATAGCATCATGGATGAGACTTGACCCCTTGGCCTGCGTCATGAGCAAAGTGAACGGAGGCTGGAGATCGGTCGCAAACCCGGGATACTCATGCGTGGACAAATTTATCGGTTTTATTTTTTTTGTTCCAAATACGGCCAGCTCATCTTTTTTTTCTTCAAATTTAATTCCCGCTTTTTCAAAGTTGACGAGCAGTGATCGGACGTGATTCGGATTGCATTTTTTGATTCTTATTTTTCCTCCCGCAAGAGTGCCGAGAATCGCGAATGTTCCTGTTTCGATCCGGTCGGGAATGAGTTCCAATTTTCCGCCTCGAATTCTTTTCACTCCACGTATTTTGATCGTCGGCGTTCCGGCGCCGGAAATTTTCGCTCCGCACTTGTTCAAAAATTCAGCGAGCATAGGAATCTCCGGCTCCATCGCCGCGTTTTCGAGAATTGTTTCGCCTTCGGCAAGCACCGCGGTGATCATCATCGTTTCCGTTCCGGTGACAGTTACTTTCGGAAAAAATATTTTCGCGCCTTTGATTTTTTTCGCGCTCATTTGAAAATGCGCGTTTTCCCATTTCACCTTGGCGCCGAATTTCTGGAATCCGTCAAGAAACATATCGATCGGCCGTTTTCCGATCACGCACCCGCCCGGATGATGCATCCGCACTTTTCCCGTTCGCGCCAAAACCGGACCGGCGAGAATGATTGACGCGCGCAATTTTTTCGCAAGATCGTCGTTGAGTCTGCTTGTTTTGATAATATCCGCCTGAATTTCTACTTTGTTATTGGATCTTTTGACCTTCACACCAAGATCTTCGATCATTTCCAAAATTCTCTTTGTATCCTCGATAAAGGGAAAATTCGTAATCGTCCATTTCTCCCGCGACAAAAGAGCTGCCGCCACCGCCTTCAAAGCCGCATTTTTCGCCCCTTTCACTTCAATTTCTCCATTCAACTTTTTCCCCCCGATTATTTCAAAATATGACATAAATTCAATGTTTTTTAGCATTGTTATTATAAACGAAAAGGATAATTTTATCAACTCAAAACAAAATCCGCCCAAGTTCTTTGAAAGAGCTCAGGCGGATAAATTTGCCGGGAATGCCCCAAAGGGCAAAAAGAAAGGACATCTTACTTTTTTAATCAAACACTTTTTGGTGTTTTTTATTTCACCCAATTTATTTTATTTTGTTTTGAAAGAACTTGAATCTTTTGTTTTTCTTTTACATCACATTTTATTAAAAATTAATGATTATTTAGCCCTCCCATCGCTATTCCCAAATTGTTCTTCATTGCTTCTCTCCCCGAGTTCAGCGCGAAAACATCTTCCGGAGAAAACATGAGCGCTGCCAATTTTTCTGAAATATTATTTTTATTGTTGCCGCTACCCGCATAATAGTTGGCCATATTTATCTGTCTGAAATCTTTGTTTCCTACTTGATCTGAAACCCGCAATATGGCTGATGATTTCTTTGAGTCGATGGCAAACAATACTTTGCTCCCCTCGGCGACATATCTTGAGTCTCCATCAAGCTGAAATGTACAGCCCTTTTTGTTCGCGCTTGTCTCCAGAAAAAATTGCTGCGGATTGTTCCTATCGGCAAAAAGATGATATTCGATCTCCGGCTTTTTCTGATCAACGAAAAAACTTGTCTGATATTCTTGAAAATCCCTGCTATTGCTCTTGATACCTAGATTATGCTCTCCTTCAGAAAAATTTTTATCAAGAGAAAACCATCCGTTCGCATCAGCCGTTGCCAAATAAATAAAATCGCCATTGTCAAAAACATTGACCTCGCTTCCCGGCTGCGCTCGTCCGGCTATTTTCACCTCGTCGCCTGACAATCGCTCGCCTGCTTGAGGACTGGTGATCATGAGCCCATCAAAAGAGGCAGCAACTTTTTTTTCCTCACCGACGGACAACACCGGAATATTTTTTTTCTCTTCTACGGCTTTATCTGATTTTGAAATTTCTTTTTTTACATCAGTTGCGCTCGAGTTGTTTTTATCTCCTGACCCGAACATCACAACGGCAAGAATTGTTTCGCTGCCGTTGATATTTCCGGCTTTCACCGCCACTCCGATATCTTTGTATTTTTCGTTCAATATATTTGCCCGATGGGTGGGACTTTTCATCCAGGCGTCTTCCATCTTCTCGGCTGATTGAAAATCCATTGCCAAGTTTTCACCGGCATAACTGTAGTCATAATTTTCTCCGTCGATCCATTTCCATGGAGTCACGCCTTTGGGCGATGTATGAGAAAAATAGTTTTTCGCGAGCATATCGTCCGCTTTGGCCTTCGCCGCAAGGGACAACTTTGAATTTGCGGCGAGTATGCTCTCTCCTGTTCCTGCCCTCGAAGCGTTGGTAAGTCCTATTATATTTTCCGCCGTGATATCAGAAGCAGCCGTTTGACTGGCTGAAGAAAACGAAAGCGCACTTGCTGAAATTATTGTCAAAACAAAAACTAGCGAAAATATTTTCGTTTTTGTTTTTGAGCTCACCCTATTCAGCTGATTCACCCACTGCTTTTCTGGGTTCATCCTCGAAGTCAAAGCTCACCCCGCTATAATTAAATTTAGTTTATTTAATTCGTAGAGAAAAACAAAAAGCGATTTACACCCACGTATAAATCACCCATTTGCGCAAAATCCCCTTTGTTTGTGAATCTTACTCTATTATTATATAACTATTTTTGCATAAAGTCAAATGTTTCAGCGATTATGTTTCCAAAAGGACTTGACAAATTTTATTTCATTATTTTTTTGAATCCGTCCGCGTAGGACAACACGCGATCCCCGTACCACGAATAGTTTTCCCAATTGCCTCCCGCCAGATACATCCCCGCCGCTTTCGCCCAAGCTTCGCGGTTCCCCGACGTCACTCCGTCCACCGCCGCGAGTTTGAGTCCCATTGCCACAAGAGCATCCTTGAGATCCCACGGGTTCGCCGGAATTTCGCCGGTAATCTTTTCCACTTTGCTTTTGTATCCCATCCATGTGCTCGGCATAAATTGCGCCGGTCCCATCGCTCCTCCCCATCCCCCGCATCCGTCTTTCGCGCCCGAGTTGTAGCAGGCCCGCCGCGATACCGAAACACTGCCCGGATCAATCCCGAGTTCGCCGCAAATTTTTTTGAACGTGTCCCACTGCGCGGGGTTCATATCCGTTTTATATTTCCCTCCTCCGACATTCGTCCCTAGCCCCGATTCAATGCGAAGCATTCCAAGCAAAAATTCCGGCGCCACTTTCGTCAGTTCCGAAGCATATCGCGCCGCGCTAACGGCCTGGTCGATGTTGATCGGTTCGCCGAGTGCCTGCAAAGCATTCAACTCCTCCTGCAATTTGTCCATCCGGGATGAAAGCGCCTGCTTCTCGTTTTTTGTCTGGCTCAAGAGAGAATTTTTTGTTGATTTCTGCTGATCCAAAACATGTTGCTGGTCATTTTGCATCGCCTTGAGATTCATCTGTTCTTCTTTGCGTCCGATCAAATCCTCTTTTTCTTTTTTCAGTCCTTCGCGCAGATACACGAACTGATCATATATTTCTCTCGTTCTTTCTTCATATGATTCAAGGCTGTCCGCTTGAAAAAAATAGTCCGAGAAAGTTTCACTGCCAAGCGTCATTTCAATTGATGTTGCAGTGCCTTGTTCATAAAGTTCCTGCATAAATCGAGAAAGCATTTCTTTTTTTGCATTCACTTCCTTTTGCATTGATTCGATTCCCGCTTGCTTGTCGGCAATATCAAGATCAAGGCTTTGGATCACCAGCTGCGTTTCTTGGATCTGCAGTTCCATTTTCGCAATATCTTTTTCGAGATCGGTTATGTCTCCCTGAAGAGTTTCTTCTCGCTGACCTTTGCTGTATATTTCTTTTTGATATCCTTGGATCTTATTTCGCAAGGTGTTGATTTTTGTTTTCAGTTCCTGCTGCTGGGCATCATTTTCCGCGGCAAAAGAAAAACTCGATGCAAAAAAAATTGCAATAATAAAAAATAAATATATTTTTATTTTCAGAGTATTGTTTTTCATTTTATTCATTATATCTCATTCTCCACAAAAAAACACCCGAAGCTTTTGAGGCGTCGGGTGTTTCGAAATATTTGATTATTTCTTTTCTTTCTTATCTTTCTCTTCTTCTTTCTTCTCTTCAGGCTTGGCTTCTTCACCTTCAGCCGTTTCCTCTTCCTTCACTACCCCTTCTACTTTCGTCACATCTTCTTTCACTTCAGTTTCAAGACCGGCAAGTTCTTCTTCCGAGCGCGGCGGAGACACCATTGCCACAACTGTTTCGGCATCAGCAAGCACTTCAACTTTTTCAGAGACCGGAATATTTTTCACATATATATAGTCATCAAAAGTTTTGATAGGCGTGATATCAACTTCAATTTCCGGTGGCAGATCGCCTGGCAGACACTTCACTTCAACCGCATCCATATTTTTCACCAGAATTCCTCCCAATTCTTTGACCGCCGCCGATTCTCCTTTGAAAACCAATTCCACTTCCGCCTCAATTTCCTCATCCATTCGCACTTGATAGAAATCAACATGGCGCGGATCCCCGCTCAAAACGTCCTTTTGAACTTCTTTGATCAAAACATTTCGTTCGTCTTTTCCGTCAAGAGCTAATTTGAAAACCGTGCTCTCGCCTGTTTCCTTATGGAGCTTGCCGAACTTTTTTCGATCGAGCCACAGCATCACATTTTCAATTTGTCTGCCATAAAGAATACCGGGAATCGCATCCTTCCCTGATTCTTTTTCCGATGCCTTCGTTCTGATTTTCGCGTCAAGCGTGATATTTTTTGTCATCTGGATTATATTATCTATTACCAATGAAACCTAGCAAAAAATAAGTTTTTCGTCAACCTATCCGAATCCCTGCCTGCTCCGGCGATAGATGCTTTCGGCGATCCCAAGCATTGCAAATGTTGTCAAAAGTGAACTCCCTCCATAGCTCAATAGCGGAAGAGGCAGTCCCGCGACCGGCACTATTCTGATATTCATACCGATATTTACGACTATTTGGATAAAAATGATGATTGCGATCGCGCTCGCCAGCAGTTTTCCGAAATTGTCCCGGCTGTCGCGGGATATCGCAAAAAGCCTTGTCAAGATGACAACAAACAAGACAAGAACAAAAACAGTACCTGCAAATCCAAGCTCCTCGGCGACAACAGCAAAAATGAAATCCGTATGTTTTTCCGGCAAAAAATTGAGCTGGCTTTGCGAACCGTGCCCGAGCCCTTTTCCCCACATGCCTCCGGATCCCACCGCCACCATCGATTGAAGCACATTGTATCCGGCGCCCAGCGGATCATTGGCGGGACTCAAAAAAACCGTCACTCTTTCTTTTTGATAATCTTTGAGAAAAAATTGCCAACTCAAAACAGCCACCAAAATTCCGGCCAAGACAAGAACAGCCAAATAACTTTTTTTTGCTCCGCTGATGAGGAGCACCCCCGCCCATGCTCCGACGACCACCAACGCAGAACCAAGATCCGGCTGGACAAGGATCAGAAGGATCGAAAGAAGAACCGGAACGCCTGAAATGAAAATATGTTTCACTTCATGAATGGTCCTCGCGTTCAAGGAAAAATATCTGGCGAGAGTGATCGCAACCACCAATTTGAAAAATTCAACCGCCTGAAAATTGAAATAGCCAAGACTGATCCACCCCGAAGTTCCGCGAATGATCTTTCCAAAAACAAGAACCGCCAAAAGGAGAAAGATCCCCGTCAAAAACAAGACCGGCGACAAACCTCGAAGCACGCGATAATCGAGAAAAGAGAAAATAAAAAAAATTACAATTCCCAGAATGGAAAAGATTGCCTGCCGAACAAAATTGTTTCCTTCGCTTGGAGTGAATCCGCTGCCGGTGTAGCTGATCGGGAAAAGAGTTGCCAAGCTCAAACCAACAAGAAGCAGCGTGGCAGTCAGAAGCAGCCAATCAAGCTTCAAGATATTTTTTATCATCCTATATTATTGATTACTGAAATCATAGCTGCCATATTGTCCCGGCACGCCGTGTTGCTTCATATAGTTGTCGCTTTCAAAGACATTCACCTCAGGTTCGATTTCGATCCTGGCTGAAACTGGATCGATCTGAAACGTGCTACTCCAATTGAAATTGATCTCTCTCTCTTCGTTCATCCTAACATCATTGAATCCAGTTTGGTTGATTGCGACCGGATCACCTTTGCCGTTTCTGATCACGGCCTTGTCTGTGATTTGGCGGAAATCATATCCGCTTTGATTTCTCATTTTTGCCTGAAGCTTCGCAAAACCAGTTTCTCCTCCGCCCGCTAAGCTGAACTCTCTCGAATATATCGCGATATCCGGCTCTTGATATTCGGAAAATTTGCTCCATTCAAACGAGCTGATCTCAAAATCAAGTTTTTCCGGAATCACCTCGGGAGACAAATTGAAAGCAAGAACATATTTTGTCTGTCCGGGCAAAATGAAATTTGACCCGGTACTCTTGGCGACAATCTTTCCCGACCCGTCAAAAAAATTGAAAGAATAGTCAAATCTCGCCGCTCCAAGCAAAGAATTTGGATTTGTGATCCGCACCAGTGCGTCATACTTCCCCGCCTCACCCGGAACAATCGCCTTTTCGATCACTTTGAGATTCTCCGCATTTGGCATCTCCTCGCAAGCAACGCACGGCCCGCCGCAATCGACTCCCACTTCCTTTTGATTTTTGATCTTGTCCGTGCAAGTCGGCGCAGTCCGGAAAAGATAATAGAATCCGGTTCCAACCAGGCTGAATATCACCAGATAAACGAAAATTATCATCAGTCGCTTGATAGTACGCTGAGAAGAAGTCATATTTTGCAAATAATGCTTATGCCTATATATTATAATACATTTTCGAAATTGTCATCTGCGGACTGTTTTAAAATTTGATTTTTAGCCTGTTTGATTGTACTATTCAGAAGTAAAAACTAATATATCATTATGCAAAAACAACCCAAAATAGAGATTCTCCGCCACTCTCTCTCTCATGTCCTCGCCGCGGCGGTATTTGAAATGTTTCCTGACGCGCGCTTTGGTATCGGGCCAAACATCGAAAACGGGTTTTATTATGACTTTGATCTGCCTCGCACTCTCATTCCCGAGGACCTTGCGATTCTTGAAGATAAAATGCGAAATATTGTCAACAAAAATTTCAAATTTGAAAAAGCGAACATTTCGATTGCCGAGGCGATGAAAGATTTCAAAAAGGCCAAGCAGCCTTTGAAAGTTGAATTGATAAAGGATCTCGCGAAAGAAAATAAGAAAGCGAAAACCGTTTCAATTTATCGTACTGGAAACTTTGTTGATCTTTGCAGTGGTCCGCACATTGATTCAACCGGAGAAATAAGCCCCAAAGCTTTCAAGCTCACCAAAATTTCCGGAGCCTATTGGAAAGGCGACGAAAAAAACAAAATGCTTCAGCGAATTTATGGCGTGGCATTCGCGACCGATAAAGAGCTACGACAATATCTTGCAATGATGCAAGAAGCGGAAAAGAGAGATCATCGAAAACTCGGGAAGGAACTGGGCTTATTTATTTTTTCCGATTTAGTTGGTCCGGGGCTTCCGATTTATACAGACAAAGGAGCAACCATTCGCCGAGAAATCATTGATTATTCAAATGAATTGCAATCAGCTATCGGATACCGGGAGGTGTATACTCCAAATATGAACAAGGCCGATCTTTTCAAGGTCTCTGGTCACTATGAAAAGTTCGAGGGTGATATGCTAAAAGTTGTTTCGCATTATACCGATGAGGAATATTTCTTGAAGCCAATGAATTGCCCGCAACACACCCAAATTTTCGCTTCAACAACAAGGAGCTACAAAGATCTTCCCATGAGAATCTCGGATTTTGCAAATCTTTATCGCGACGAAAAACCGGGAGAGCTTTCAGGGCTTATGCGGCTTAGGTGCTTTTGCCAAGATGACGGTCATTGCTTTTGCCGCGAGGATCAAATAAAAGCAGAGTTTTCCCCTATACTCGAAGCCATAAAGAAAGCCATGCAGACGTACGGCATGAAATACAAGATCCGTCTTTCCCTTTGGGATCCAAAAAATCCGGAAAAATACTTGGGCAAACCAGCCGTTTGGAAAAAATCACAAAAACTATTGGAAGAAATACTGGTTGAAAATAAAATTGATTATACGATTAGTATCGGCGAAGCAGCTATGTATGGACCAAAAATGGATCTTATGGCAAAGGATTCTTTGGGCAGAGAGTGGCAGATATCCACAATCCAGCTCGACTTTATAATGCCCGATCGTTTTGGGCTCAATTATATTGACAAAAAAGGAAAGAAGCGCACGCCAGTCATGATTCATCGCGCGATAACCGGATCTCCTGAAAGATTCATGGGAATCCTTATCGAGCACTTCGCCGGCGCGTTTCCGCTTTGGCTCTCCCCTGTCCAGATTGAAGTCATACCCGTTTCGGAAAAATTTGAAAAATACGCGAAAGAGATTCTGAAAAAACTTTCGGAAAATAATATCCGCGTCGTGATGAACGAAGCCAGCGAGTCTCTTGGAAAAAGAATCCGCA
>JAZDKQ010000031.1:0-52864 GCA_043802865.1 Candidatus Moraniibacteriota bacterium | reverse complement strand
CCGTATTTTCGGATGAGATGATGCCAGTTGAGCATCAGAATTAGCGCCAAGCCGTATGCGACTAAAAAGAAAACAGTTATATTTTCGCTGCCAAATCCGATTTTGAAATAATCGGACTCAATATACAAAACAAAGGCCGATGAAACGCCCAGGAGGAATGTACAAAAATAAATATATTTGAGCAAAATCTTATTCAATTTTTCTTTGTGTTTTGGGGTCATCAAAAACTAAGAGATTCTTTTTATTTTGACCTCTTTTAGATGTTTTTCATCTATTTCACTCGGCGCGCTCATCATCAAGTCCTCTGCCTCTCCGGTTTTTGGGAAAGCCATTACTTCGCGAATATTAGGCTCGTCCATCAAAAGCATGACGAGACGGTCAATACCCGGGGCAATTCCGCCGTGGGGCGGAGCGCCAAATTCAAAAGCTTCAAGTATATGACCGAATCTTTCTTGAATAGTTTTTTCGTCCAAGCCTAAGATTTCAAAAATTTTATGCTGGAGCTCTTTTTTGTGGATTCTGATACTGCCTCCACCTATTTCATTGCCGTTTAAAGCAATATCGTAGGCCTGCGCTCTAACTGCGTCCGGATTTGAGTCAAGCAGATGCATGTCCTCAGGCTTGGGCGCGGTGAACGGATGGTGTTCGGCGTTCAGATTTCCCTTATCGTCCCGCGTAAACAGCGGGAAATCCACTACCCAGCAAAAGGCCATTTCGTTCGGGTCATTCTTATCACTGCGTAAATCAGGTTTGTCCGAGTTATATTTTCCCATGGCCTCGGCGTGGGTCATTATTGGAAAAGGAATTTGCGTAATCTTCTTTTCCGGATAATATTTTTTAATAAGTTCAATTAAGCATTCCTCGTAAATGTCTTGGATTTCTTTTTCGTCGGAAAAACTCATCTCAACATCAAGCTGGGTGAACTCAGGCTGGCGATCCCCTCTTTGATCTTCATCCCGGAAACATTTGGCAATTTGAAAATATCTTTCAATTCCCGCGACCATCAAAAGCTGTTTGAACTGCTGGGGCGACTGGGGAAGAACATAGAATTTTCCTTGATGCAGGCGCGAGGGAACAATAAATTCTCGGGCTCCTTCGGGCGTTCCCTTTGTCAGAATCGGAGTTTCAATTTCCACGAAATTTTTTTCCGTATAGAAATCACGAATGAATTTGATTATTCTTGCTCTTTCAATAATATTTTTTTTTCATTCGGTCAGTCCGAAGATCAAGATAGCGATATTTCAGTCTTACTTTCTCACTCACTTCGCTCGTATCTTTTTCAATTTCAAAAGGAGGCGTTTTGGATTCATTTAGGATATTGATATTTGTCACTTCCATTTCGACGGTGCCAGTTTCAATTTCAGGATTAACAGCGTTTTCAGGGCGTTTTTTAACCAAACCTTCAAGCTCCAACACAAATTCACTTCTGATATGCTGAGCTGAATCATAAGTTTCTTTTTTATCCGGTGTGATCACGCATTGCAAAACACCCGACCGGTCGCGGAGGTCGATGAAAATGATCTTTCCGTGGTCGCGGCGGGTTTTCACCCAGCCGGAAATTTTCACGGTTTGATCAATATTGCTTGTTGTATCTGCAATCAGAGTTCGCTGCATAAATTTTCCTAACATTCAATGTTAGGCGCTCCTAACATTGAATGTTAGGAAACGGCTGCTACTTATTTCTTGATCAATTCCTTCACCCGATCCGCCACTTCGCCGGGGGTCACTTGGGTTTTGATATAATATTCGTTTGCTCCGAGTTCCATCGCCTTTTGCACTTCGCTGTCAAGCGCTGAATTGGAAAGGATGATGATCGGCGTATCTTTCGTTTTTTCGTTTGCGCGCAGTTCTTTGACAGCTTCATATCCATTCATCGCCGGCATCATCATATCAAGCAAGATACAACTGAATCCGCCCTCTTCGGCCTCTTTGAGTCCCCATTTTCCGTTTTTGGCTGAAACAACTTCAAATCCTTCCTGTTTCAATTTATCACCGAACATTTCAATGAAAACATCCTCATCTTCAATGATCAGAACTTTGTGACTGTTTTTTTCTTTTTGGTTCGAAATAGATTTTTCGGCGCCGCTTGAGGTTGGAACGCTTGTTGCAGCAGTTGTATCTTCCACAGCCGGAGCACTCCCAAGAATTTTTTTCACCTCCTCAACCAATTGAGACGGAGTGAAACTTGATTTTGTGATGAATCCTTTCGCTCCGAGAGTTGTCGCCCTTTCGATATCTTCTTTCGCGCTCAAGTTGCTGAAAACATAGACCGGAACAGAGCGAGTGGCGTCATTTTTCGACAAAGCTTCCAAAATTTCATACCCATCCATATCAGGAAGAACGATGTCTAGAAGCACCATTTCGGGCTGATAGGCGGCCACATCGCCTTCGACTGCCTTTCCACTGGTTACTAGCTTCATTTCAAATCCGGCATCGCTGAATTTTTTCTCATATATTTCCCCGAGCATCGGATCATCCTCGACGACAATTATTTTAGGCATAAATTTGAAGTTAAGGCTTATGTCCGTATTATATCAGATTTTCAGACAAAAACAACTTTCTATCGCCCTATACCTTTGTAAATAATACCCAACTTTTGGATGTTGTCCTTGTTAAGACAATTTTTTCCGTCTATCACGACTGTGATGTTCTTTTTTTTCAATATTTCAGGCTGCAAATCTTTGAATTCTTTATGATCTGCCGTGATTATGATCGCGTCGACACTATCAAGCAGTTCGCTCAAGCTGGCTGCCGTTGATTTGGCCGGCACATATGGATCGAAGATATGAACATTTGCCCCGTGTCCTTTCAGCAGCTCAATAATTTTCAATGCAGGACTTTCTCGCAAATCGCCTACATTTGCCTTATATGAAATACCCAGTATGCCTATATTTGTGTTCTTGAACGGCTTTTCGACCTCGTTCAAGGCATCCTGCGTCAATTCAACCGTATAAAGCGGCATGCTATTATTTATCGCGCGCGCAGTTCTCAAAAATTTGTGGTCAAAATCGTTTTCTTTGGCTTTTTCGATGAGATAATACGGATCGACTGGAATACAATGGCCTCCAACTCCGCATGACGGCCAATGGGGCATGAAGGCAAAAGGTTTGGTCGCGGCGCCCTTGATGACATTCACAATATCGATCCCCATGAGGTCAAAAGACTTTGCGAGTTCGTTCACAAAAGCGATATTCACGTCTCTGAATGAATTCTCGATAATTTTGGCAGCTTCAGCTTCGCGGATGGTTTTCATTGGCATAATTTCGGCATCAATAATGCTTTCATAGAATTTCACGGATTTATTCAAACCAATTTCGTCAAAAGAACCGACGACTCGGGGAATATTCGTCACATTCCATTTTTTGTCTCCGGGATTGATTCTTTCCGGGCAATGGGAAATAAAAACGCTTTTTCCAATCTCCCAGCCTGCTTTTTCAAATATCGGTCGGACAACTTCCTCGCAAACCCCCGGATTGATCGTCGATTCGACAACGACGAGCGCGCCGCTCTTCATATTTTCCGCGACCGTTCGAGAGGCCGCTTCCACAAAACTTAAATCGGGATAATATTTTTCATCGACAGGAGTGGGAACTGCAATGATGAATATATCGCATTGGCTTATTTTTTTCTCATCACGGACAATATTTATCTTTGTTTTTGGCAAGAGTTCATCAAGATATTTTTCATCAACAATATTCTCGCCTTTTTCGATGCGAGAGAGCTTTTTCTCATCCTTGTCATATCCAAAAACCCCATATCCTTTCACCGCGCACTGAACCGCCAGCGGAAATCCGACATATCCAAGCCCGATCACGCAGACTTTCCCCTTTTTCTTTTGCATAGTAAAACAGATCAATAATTACTAAAAAATCGTACCATATCTGGCACGAAATTACAAGAATTATCTGGCATTCAAAAAAATACTAAATACTATATACAAGATACAAAATACTAGTTCACCGGCAATTCCAACACGAACCGGCTCCCCTTGCCCTTTCCTTCCGATTCCGCCCAAATCTTGCCTTTGTGTTCGGCGACGATTTTCTTGCCGATATACATTCCCAGTCCCATACCGTCGGTGTGATAGTGCGAAACTTGCTTTCCGCGCTGGAATTTCTCGAAGATCATATTGATTTCTTCCTCATCCATTCCGATTCCCGTGTCGGAAACAATGACGCGGACAGTGCTTTGATGTTCTTTATGATCCGTGCTCCAGACAGTATTTGTTTCAAGCTTAACCGTGATTCCGCCTTTTTGGGTATATTTGATCGAATTGTCCAGCATATTCGAGATCACTTCTTTGATCTTTGTGATGTCGATCTTGAGTTTCGGCATCGCAACCGCCGGCTTTTCCCAATGGAGATAGAGATTCTTGGCTTTGGCGGCCAGTTCGAGGGTTGTCACGGCTTCCTGGACGAGATCCTCAATTTGCGCTTCCTGGAAATCAAATTCCATTCTTCCCGCTTCGATTCTGGATATATTGAGCAGATCTTCAACCAATTGAATGAGCCGTTCATTGGAAATATATATCTTCTCCAGCACTCCTTTTTGCGCCTGTGGAATCTCGCCGTATGTCCCCTCAAGAAGCAAGGACCCGAAGCCCTTGATCGAAGTGAGGGGCGTGCGCAACTGATGCGACGCAATGGATATGAATTCCGACTTGGCCTTGTCCAGCTGGCGGAGTTTCTCATTGGCAAGCGCGAGCTCATCCGAAAGTTTTTGCAGCTCCTCTTTTCGTTGGACTTCAAGTTTCACCGATTTCACAAGCATATATCCAAATCCGAGAACCAACGCCAAAGTTATCGCGTTGAGAATAACATTGGTCGTATTTTGAATGAAAAAGAATTGCGAACCAATTCCGATGATCAACGCAGTAATGAGAGCCTGCGTGGCAATGAGCTTGATATTGAAAGCCTTGTATTTGACGATGAGATAGGCAAGAAAAGCTACAAAGAAAACCATACCAAAGAGACCATACATGCCAATTTCATAATTATAATCAACAACTCCGTCAAGTTTGACAGATATAAAATCAGTTATGAAAAATGAAAGCAAAAACAAATAAATTCCAATAGTTGCAATTGTCATTTGCTTTCTTTCCACTTTTTCCGATTTCCTATACTTTGATATAAACAAGACAAGAATCCATAAAGCAACGAAAAGCTGAAGTAAATGATTATAATTTATAATAAAATTTGCTTCAGTCGATTCACAGTTTGGAATATCGAAATATAGCAGATTTAATTTTGTAAAAGATAAGATAATAACGGGTAATAAAAGAGCAGACAAAATTGTTTTAGGCCATAATGGCGCATCTCTTTTTTCAATAAATGTATAAAGAAAATACAGACTAAGTATAAAGAAGGAATCACTAAGTATTCCTAATATAGCCCATGAGAACATGATTTTGCCGCTATCATAACTAGTCCATATTATCAGATCCAAAAAAGACCACAATGAAAATGCGAGAGAAATGGCGATTAGTATTTTACCAATCAGTAACTTCCTATTTTTTAGGAAGACAAAAAGACCGATTAGTAGAGAAACTATCGCTGTAGGAATATGGGAATAGAATAGAAGAGGAGGATTATCTTTGACGTATGTGTAGCACGTTTCAACTGTACTAACTAGGTCAAAATTCATTTATTTTTTATTTATTGGGTAAAGTATTTTTCAACAGATCCTGAATACCAATACCAGAATGGTTCAGCTTCATTTTTTTGCGGAAGAAGTCTGACAATCAATGGTTTAATATTAAAACATTTTTCAACTTTTGAAAATGACGGTATAATAATTTTTTTTGTAAAATCAATTTCTTCTTTATTGAGTAAATAATTTTCAAACAATATGCCATTTCTAATGAATAGAGAAAACAGATACTTATAGTATTTTTCAGGTTTTCCTCCTTTTTTCATATACCAGTTTGAAATGTCGTATCTATCTAAATTGGGTAAGGCTTTATCGAGAATAGTATGATGAAAATCAACTAATTTTTTCAATTTAACTTGATTTAAAAATATTTTACTTATTGACTTACCGGAGCATTTATCAAAATCTATTATTTTTTTGCAGGAACTAACATACCCTTCATTTTTCCCCCTTTTGTAAAGAAAAAATATTTTTCCTAGATAATATTTCGGTGCATTTTCTGGCGCAAATTTATCCTCTGGATATTCTAAGAAAAGTGGATTCAACTCAGCAGCACAAGCCTTCCTCTGAAAATACTGATGCTCGAGATTCGGTGTCGCTACATGCCTTGCAAACACTGCTCTTGGCTTTTTTGTGAAAACAGGTGGTATGTCGTTTTCTAGAAATTTCAGTATTTCTTTTTTTAACTTCTTATCCTTCCATCTTTTTCGGATTTCTTTTTTCGCCTCCGCAAGCGGCGTGTAAAAATTTTCAAGTCGCAGTTTGCCATCTTTCCCCCTTACAATGTTTGCTTCAGGCATAAATCAAAACAGCTAGTTATTATAACTACTAATTCCCTCTCCGTTTTTATTGTAGCATAAAATAGGGGGAAGCAACAGGCTGTAACCTATTTTTGGCTCATCCATATGGCCGTATTGTTTCATGAAAAATGTTGATAGGATAGGGAGTAACCCACCAACTATAATTTTTTTTCATCATAATTATAGAGGAACAGCAAAAAAATAGCAAAAAAAGAGTTGTCTTTTAAAATGATTTTCTAGAGGAACTGAGGGTTGAATTATCAGAAAGCATATGACAGATAATTTGCAAAAAATTATCAAGCTCAAAAAATTGTAAAAAAATACATCCGAGAAAATCCGATGACTAAATATAAAAATTTGATTATCCACGCAAAAAACTTCAGGAAGTTTGGAGAAAAAACAGAAATTTTGAAAAATTGCTTGAAGCGGGAGTGAGATTAGTTAAATGAAATTGAAAAAGCGCGGCTCAATGAGACGCGCTTTAGTTGGTGAAAAATATTTTCCACCAGTAGTTAAATCCAAATTTTGCAACGAGGATGATCAGATAAGTTCTGCCGATCCAGTAGATATTTCCAAGCAGAACACTCGCCACAAAAATAAACCAGTCTTTTTTTAACAGGCCATTGAATGATCCTTTGCGAAAATACACTGTTGTAGTGAAAGGATCAGTGTAAATGCTAAGAGCAAAGAAGGCAATGGCTCCACCCCTTTTAAGTGACCAAAGGACAAAAAAGATGATTTTTGAAAAAGGCCACCAAAGAATTTTTCCAAGGATAGACTTCACTTGAAGCTTCTTGATCCACTCCGGACCGAAATCCCTCACATCCTTGACAACTTCTATTCCGAGCCAGTCTTTTTTGGACCAGTCGTAGAATTTAAGGATGCCATAACAGGTCAGAAAGGAAAGCATGGTCATTAGACAACCGCCGTAAATTACGCCCAAAAATCCAATTACGGGAATATAGATACCGTAATTGAAAATCTGCTCGGTGGTATGAAAGACCGTGTGGCCGAGTGCTAAAGTTGCGATTCTTCCCTTTTGCGCCGCGCATTTCGCGGCGACTTTTTTCAGCCAACCGCTCATCGCGACACCTCCTTATCAAATTTTCAAGGGACTCGGCAAAAATTCCCCTATTTTCACCTAACTTTCAATTATACTCCAAAAAATGGCGCAAGTCAAGCAGTTGATCTCCCGATGTTTCACAAAGCAAAAAAAGGGTCTTGTATAAGCCTTTTTGCGTGAAGCGTCGATTTTGGGGAAAATTGCCGTGAGATGCGCGCCGAAATGGAAGGTTTCATTGGCCATGGATTGGGGTTTGGGCAAAATAAAATCAGCTATATTTTATATCCCCGGCACCGGGAATTTGACGCAGAACTTTCCTACTTCTTTTTTGATTTCCTCCAGATTGCTTTCGTCCTGATTATTCTTCAATGCTTCGATGATCCAGGCTGCCAATTTTTTCATATCATCTTCTTTCATTCCGCGTGTTGTCGCCGCCGGAGTGCCAAGTCGGATTCCACTGGGTTTCAATGGCGGATTGGGGTCATCCGGGATGATCTGCTTGTTGACGGTGATGGAAATTTTGTCCAAAGTTTGTTCCGCCAGCTTGCCGTCGATGCCGAAGCTCTGCATCGTGTTCGCCACCATCATATGATTGTCCGTTCCATCCGTGACAAGTTTCACGCCGTTATCCATAAGTTCTTGAGCCAAAGTTTTTGAGTTGGCCAGAATTTGCTTTCCGTATTCCTTGAATTCCGGTTCAAGCGCTTTGCCCAGCGTGACGGCTATTGATGCGACCGTTTGCATATGCGGACCGCCCTGGAGACCGGGAAAAACGGACTTGTCGATCTGGGCGGCGTATTGCTGTTTGCACATTATCATGCCGGCTCTGGGACCGCGCAGTGATTTGTGGGTCGTTGTCGAAACCACGTCAAAACCAAAATCAAAAGGATTTCTCATCACTCCCGCCGCGATCAACCCGCCGATATGCGCGACGTCCGCGAACGTCATCGCTCCCACTTCGTCGGCCACCTCCTTGAAATCGGCATAGTCATAGTCCCGAGGATAGGAAGTATATCCGCACATGACTATTTTCGGTTTGCATTCCTTTGCCACTCTCAACAATTCTTCAAAATCAATTCTTCCCTTTTCCTCCGGATGGGTCTTGTAGCGGACAAAATTGAAGACTTTCCCCATATGCGAAACAGGCGCGCCGTGGGTCAAATGACCTCCATGGGAAAGATCCATTGCGAGAACCGTGTCGCCGGGATTGAGAAATGCAAAATACACGGCCTGGTTCATGGGAGATCCGGAAAGGGGCTGGACGTTGGCGTGTTCGCAACGAAACAGCTCTTTGGCGCGATCCCTGGCGAGGTTTTCAATAATGTCCGTGTATTCTTGCCCGCCATAATATCGTTTGCCCGGATACCCTTCGGCGTATTTGTTGGTGAGAATCGAGCCATTGGCGGCAAAAACTTCGGGGTAGGTATAATTTTCTGAAGGAATGAGCTCCACTCCCTTTTGCTCCCTTTTTTCTTCACCGATCAAAGCGTCATACACCTCCGGATCATTTTGCTTCAGGATTTCCCAATTTTTGTTCGCGTCCATTGTGTTTCACTAAGAAATTATGATTGCTAGACTTTATTTTAGCAGATAGTAATTCAAATATAGCAAACAGAAAGCGAAAAAACAAGCCCGGTAAACGAGTTTGCATAAACACAGATAAAATATTTTTACGTCGCTTTTGACGCAAACTATGGGGTCAAGATGACCGAACTATCGGGACTTGTGTCTGAATCTTGCGTTTGACCACAAGTCGGATCATCGGGCGCGCATGTTTCTTCCGTATCCTCCGAATCCTGGGCATCGAGACACTCTTGATCATCGAGCGCGCAAGCTTCGTCGGTAGCTTCTTCTGACAAGCATTCCTCATCGCCCTCTTCGCATTCAATTGCTTCCTGCTCCGCCAAACACTCATCATCGTCTTCAGCGCATTCTTCTTCAGCCAGACACTCCTCATCATCCTCTGCGCATTCTTCTTCCGGAGGATTGTCTATGAGATATTGCTCCGGATCATTGCAGGATTCGTCTTCGGGGACATTTTCCGGGGTACACAACTCTTCAGAGCAGTCTTTTTCTCCCGGATCGCAGACGAGAGCCGTGCAATCTTCGTTGTTCGGATCGCAGTCGGGAATATTTTTGGCGTTGCGATGGACTATTTTATAATACCAGATATCACTTTCCGGATCGCCGGTGCAAGCATAGCCTTCTTCATCCGAGGCCGGGTCGCACTCCCAAACAAAACAGGCTTCCGATTCCGGATCGCAATCGGTTTGGGCTTGGACGATATAATCGCGCTTGATCATATAGCGCCAAAAAGTCACAGCGACCGAGCCAATGATCAAAATTCCGATGACCGCAAAAAGTATCTTGGATTTTTTGTCGAGAGTGATGTTTTGATTTTCTTTTGGTGTTTTTTGGGTGTCCATTGAAATTATTTTATTTTTTTATCAAACTGCTTAATTTGTCAATTTCAACGATCTCGCTTTCTTTTTCGTTTCTTTTTTTCACTTCCACTCCCCCGCCGGCGAGGGATTTTTGACTGACCACCATGCGCCACGGGATGCCGATGAGATCCGCGTCGGCGAATTTTCCCCCGGCGCTTGTGTCTTCGCGGTCGTCATACAAAACTTCGATATTGTTTTTCTCAAGATCACTGTATATTTTTTCGGCTTCTTCGTTTTTTCCGAGGCTGATCAGATGAACCTGAAAAGGCGCGACAAATTCCGGCCAGCTGATGCCGTTTTCATCGCTGCAGAGCTCGACAATTGTTCCCATAAGGCGTTGGAGGCCAATTCCATAGCATCCCATAATGATCGGCACCTTTTCGCCTTTTTCGGTTGTGACTATGAGATCAAACGGGGCGCTGTATTTCGTCCCCAGTTTAAAAATATTTCCCACTTCAACGGCTTTTTCCTCGCGAAAATCCTTGCTTTTGCATTCAGGACACTCGGGAGTTTCTTCTTTTATCTCTTTGTTGATTGCCATGCCGCATTTGTTGCAGATGTGTATAGTATCTTCTCCGGCCGAAGTGAGCGTTTGAAATTCATGCGAATATTTCGAAAATGATCCGCCGGACGCGAAAGTCAGGAATGTTTTTTCGCCGATGCCAGCGCGGTCAAAAATATTTCTGTAGGCTATTTTGGCTTTTTCATAATATTCATCCAGGTTTTCCTGGCTGATGTGAAATGAATACAGGTCTTTCATGACAAACTCGCGCCCGCGCAAAATGCCCGATTTGGCTCGGAGCTCCATCCGGAATTTGTTTTGGAATTGATAGGCGGCGAAAGGCAAATCTTTGTATGAATTCACGAATTTTTTCATGAGAGGCGAAATGATTTCCTCGTGCGTCGGCCCAAGGGCAAATTCACGGTCGCTCGCGTCTTTCACTTTATAGAGATCATCCATTGTGCTCCATCTTCCTGTTTTTTCCCAGTTTTCTTTGGGCTGAAGCGACGGCATGAAAATTTCCTGCCCGCCGATAGCGTTCATCTCTTCGCGGATGATCTGCTCGATCTTTTTCAGCACGCGAAATCCAAGCGGAAGGATCGTATAGGCACCCGCCATCAGTTTGTCGACAAATCCTCCCCGAATCAAAAGCTGGGCGTTGAGACTCGTCTCATTCTTGGGCGCGTTTTTTTGAGTTTTGGTGAAAAGTTGAGATTGTTTCATGCAAGTGAATTTATTTTATTGATAACTTCTTCAATTATCCACTCGGGTGTGGATGCTCCTGCTGATATAGCTGTTCTTTTTATACCATTAAACCAGTTTTTCTTCAATTGCCTGGCATTTTCAATGAAATATGTTTTTTTATTTATCGCTCTTGAGATTTCATACAGCATTCTCGAGTTGGCGCTGTCTTTTCCACCAATCACGACCACGACGTCATTGTTTTTGGCGAGAGCACGCACTTCTTTTTGGCGATCGTTCGTCGATGGGCAGATTGTATTGAAAAAAACAAAATTTTTGAGATTTTTTTTGAGATAGGCGATGATTTTTTTGAACTCTTCGACATTTTGGGTTGTCTGCGAAATGAGACAGTATTTTTTGGTCTTATTGAGATTTATTTTTTTTATTTCCTCAAAACTGCCGATTACTCTTGCTTTTCTTCCCGACCATTCAAAAATACTTTTCACTTCTTTGTGGTTTTTATCGCCGAAAACCAGAACGACATATTCTTTTTCAGTATAATTTTTGGCCAGTCTTTGTGCCTTCATCACCTTTGGACAGGTCGTGTCGATGATCTTGAGCCCTCTCGCGCTCGCTTTTTCATAGAAACCCGGTCCGACACCATGCGCGGTAAAGATCACTGTCCCATCTTTGATATCAGACAAGGCTTTGATTTCCTTGATCCCGCGCTTATACAAATCTTGGCAAACGTCATTGTTGTGAACAAGCTTGCCAAGGATGAAAACATCATCGCAATCTTTTGAATTGACGCATGTCAAATCATAGGCGCGCCTCACGCCGAAACAAAAACCAGAATGCTTGCCGATGGTTATTTTCATATAATGCTGTCATTCTGACTCCGCCGCTAAAGGCGGCGGGGGAAGAATCCCGTGCAAATTTTGACGAGATCCTTCGTTCCGACAAAATGTCGAAACATCAGGATGACAAGTTAATTTATTTTTCCCACTCTTCCTACTTTTCTCAAAAACTCGCCGTATTTCTTCAAATTTACTTTGGTTTTTAGTTTAATTGAATCAATTTCCGCTCCAAGAGAAATATTTTGCTTTGTTTTGTGCTTTCTGATCTCATCAACCGCCTTGATCGCGTTTTCAAAATCCGAAATTTCAGGTGATTTTTTCAATTTTATTTCTTCCGGCCAGTTAGAAATGTGGATACTCTTCACTTTTTCAAGATGTTTAAAATAGGTTTGGAAAATTTCTTCTGTGACAAATGGCATGATCGGCGCATAGAGTTTCACGATATTGAAAAATACGGTCGCGATCGTTTTTTCGCCCGTTTTTTTCGATTTTGCGTCATCTCCGAAGAATCTATATTTTACAAACTCGACATAATAGTCCGCGAATTTTGACCAGAAAAAACTGTCGATTTCTTCTTTGGCTTTCGCGTAGGCGTAGTTTTCGAAAGCTTTGGTCGTTTTCACAATTGTTTTGTTCAGCTCGTCAACGATCCACGCATCTGCCGGCTCAATTATATCTATAGATTTGAGCAATTCCGTTTTTTTCACGTTCATCGCCATGAACCTGGCGGCATTCCAGAGTTTGGTCGTGGTTTTTTTGCCTATTTTTATTTCATCTTCAGAATAGTTTATATCCTGTCCCAAACTGCTTTCGGCTGACCAATAGCGCAAAGCGTCCGAACCATATCGTTCAAATATTTCTTGCGGCGCAACCGCGTTGCCAAGACTTTTTGACATTTTCCCCCCTTTTGAATCAAGGACATGTCCCGAAATCATGACATTTTTCCACGGAATTTTGTCAAAATGATAGTTTGAGCGAACAACTGTATAGAAAAGCCAAGTTGAAATTATGTCATGAGCTTGCGGACGAAGATTCATCGGGATAATTTTTTGCGCATCTTTTTCGGAAAAAAATAATTGCAAAGCAAGCTGCGGAGAAATGGAACTGGTCGCCCAAGTGTCGAGCACATCTTTTTCGGGTATGAATTTTGTTCCTCCGCACTTCGCGCATTTTCCTTTTGGTTTGTCGGTGAGCGGATCAACCGGCAGATCTTCAACATCGGCCAGTTTCACTTCTCCACATTTCTCGCAATACCAAACTGGAAACGGAATGCCGAAAAATCTTTGGCGCGAGATTGCCCAATCCCAGCCGAGATTGTTGATCCAGTTTTCATAGCGCGCCCGCATGAAGGGCGGATGCCACTTGATTTTTTTTCCAAGTTCGATGAATTTTTTCTTTTTGTCGAGAATTTTGATGTACCATTGTTTGGAATTCAGGATTTCAACCTCATTTTTGCATCTTTCGTGAATATTAACTGAGTGCGTGATTTTTTTCTGGCCAATTAGCAGTTTTTTCTTTTGCAGATCTTCAATGACATTTTGGCGCGCATCTTTGACTGAAAGTCCCGCGTATTTTTTCGCCCGTTCCGACATTTTTCCATACTTTTCGAGCGAAATAACAAGTGGCAGTTTGTATTCTTTGAACCACTCCACATCGGTTTTGTCGCCGAACGTACAGCACATCACCGCGCCCGTCCCCTCTCGGGATCCACTTTTTTGTCTGCCAATATTTCAACTTTGTTGCCGAAAATCGGCACTTGCGCTTTTTGCCCGATTAATTTTTTGTATCTCAAATCGCGCGGATGCACGAAAACCGCGACGCAACTCGAAAGCAGTTCCGGGCGGGTCGTGGCAATGATCAGATTTTTTTTATCTTTCAGCTTGAAAACGATATCATTGAAAAGAGTTTCGACTTCTTTGTCTTCGAGTTCCGCTTGGGCAATGGCCGTTTGACAATGCGGGCACCAAACCACCGGCGCTTCCTGGCGATAGGCGTGGCCTTTTTGATATAAATCAATGAAATATTTTTGGCTCGCGCAGCGGCTGTTGTCGTCAATTGTCGAGTAGATCTTTGAAAAATCGCAAGACATGCCAATTTTTTGCCAATCCAATATGAAATCAGGCGTAATTTCTTTGACTGTTTGATTGCATAATTTGATGAATTCATTGCGATCCATTTTGCCGGCCCGGACATTTTTCATTTTTTCGATCAATCTTTCCGTTGCAAGGCCATTATTGTCCGTTCCGAAAGGAAAAAATACATTTTCGCCTTTCATTCGGCGATATCGAACAATGAAATCTTCGTGCGTGTATGAATAAGCGTGACCAATATGCATTTTTCCGCTCACTGTCGGCGGCGGCGTGTCCACGGAAAAAATCTCCCCTTTGGCCTTGGGATTGAATTTATAAATATTATTCTTCTCCCAAAATTCCCGCCACTTCGGCTCAACTTCGGAAGGGTTGTAATGTTTGGAAATTTCTTTCATTGAAAATTATATTTCTTCAAGTTCATGTCTGATAACTTTTTCCTGCCCGTCGAAAAGAAAATTGCCTTTGAATTTCTTTCCTTCCAAAAACAAGGGATACCAATGAATATCATCCGACCACATTTCATTCCAAGGAAGCTCATCGACATCGAACCATTGCGGCCTCATTTCTTCGGTTTCGACCGGCTCTCCGTCATACTCGTCTATGGAAAATAAGTTCACTTCGATGATTTGTTTGGGAATTTCCTCAAATTCAAAGTATAATACGCCTCGTTTTTCGAATTTTGTCGGCGTGAGCCCGCATTCTTCTTGCATTTCCCTGATGATATTTTCTTCCAATGTTTCGCCATTTTTCACTTTCCCGCCGTATCCGTTCCAGCGCCCTTCACCAAATCCCCGCTTTTTCATACCTAGTAGTATCTTTGGATGTTTGCGTACAAAACAAAGGGTTGTTATTTTTGTTGGTTTGGGATGATTCATTTATTTTCTCACTTTCACTTTCAAATCTTTTTCCAATTTCGAAATAATCTTTTTCATCACGCCGTCAATTTCAGCAGATGTCAAAGTTTTCTCGCGGGAGCCGATTTCAACGTGCAAGGCCATGCTTTTTTCGCCTTCTTTTTCGAAAATGTCGAACAATTCAACTCCTAGGATCAATTTCTTGTCCGCTTCGTTGATTTTCGTCGCTATTTCGTTGTATTTTGTGTCTTTTCCGACGAACATTGAAACATCACGCTTGACGGAAGGAAATTTGCTGATGGATTTGTATTCTTTTTGAAATGGGGTTAGTTCCAGAATATCTGCGATATTCAACTCAAATGCCGCCACGCGAGTTTTTATTTTATACTCGCTCAAAACTTTTGGATTGATTTCACAAATATATCCAACGATTTTATCTTTTAGCTTAATAACGGCACTGCGTTTTGGATGACAGATGCTGCCTGCGATTTTCGGCTCGGCAAATTCAACTTTCATCGATAAAGCTTCGAAAAGCGCTTCAATTTTTCCTTTCAATTCGAAATAAGCATTACTCGGATTTGTTGTGTCAATAACCCACTTTGATGAACAAACAAAAGCTCCAACCAAAACAGTTTTTTCCACAGGCATATTCTTCTTTTCATCGTGATATTTGCGTCCAATCTCAAAAATAGAAAATTCTTCAAAGTTCTTGAGATTTAGTTCAACGTTTTTCAAAATTCCGGGGATCAAACTTGTCCGCATATATTGCTGATCCGGATTCATCGGATTGGATACTTCATAATGTCCCTCAATCCTAAGTCCGCACTTCTCGATGTCATCCGCGCCATAGAAAGAATAGCTCATCACTTCCGAAAAACCGCTTCCGATCAAAATATCCCGGAGCTTGTCTTCAAAAATTATTTTTTCATTGACTGCCGGCGTCGATAATTCAACCACCGGAGCTTTGGCGGAAATATTTTCGTATCCATATATCCGGCCGATTTCTTCGATGAGGTCTTCCTGCGTTTTGAGATCGATCCGCCGAGTTGGAATCTCGCAATTTAATATATTTTTCGAAATTTTTACGCCAAGGCCGAGATTTTCAAGAATGCTTTTCATTTTGGAAACCGGAATCTTTTCGCCCAAAAGACTATTCACATAATCAGTGTTTAATTTTATCTGCCACGGCTTCACTTTTTTCTGATATATATCAGCATATGCAGTCATTTTCACATTATTTCCTCCAAATTTTTGAAGAAGTTCGATTGCCCGCGAAATACCTTCTTCCGCCAAATTTGGGTCGATGTCCCGTTCAAAACGGTACGAAGATTCCGTGATGATATTGTAGCGCGTCCTTGATTTTCGGATATTGGTCAAATTGAAATTGGCCGATTCAAGGATTATGTTTTTGGTCTTCGCCGTCACGCTTGATTCAACTCCGCCCATCACCCCAGCCAGTGCCAAAGCTTTTTCGCTGTCAGCAATCACGAGATTATTTTCATGGAGTTTATATATTTTTTCATCCAATAGCTTTATTTCTTCTCCTTTTTTGGCTTTGCGCACGATTATATTCACGGTTGTCTTCTCTGCGTCAAACGCATGAAGCGGTTGTCCCGTTTCAAGCATCACATAGTTCGTGATATCGACAATATTATTAATCGGCTTCACTCCAGATACTAATAATCTTTCCTGCATCCATTTCGGCGAAGACGCAACTTTTATGTTTTCAAGAATCGCTCCAATATATCGGGAACAAAGCTTTTTGTCTTTTATTTCAATATTTAGAGTCGATTCCGCTCCGCTCCCCCTTTTATAAAGGGGGATTGAGGGGGATTTCAGCTTCCGCCCTTCCACCGCGCAAATTTCCCGCGCCATACCAATGTGCGACAACATATCATGAGCGCGATTGGGAAGAATCGCGAATTCAAGCTGTGTTTCTTTCCCCTCTTTTTTCATTTCTTCGAACTCAAACGACCGCATCATCAAAAGATCTGCCAGTTTTTCAGGCGACAATTTCGTCCCGGACAACTCTTTTAGCCAATTATATGAATATTTCATACTAAAACTGCTTAATAAATCTCAAGTCTCCGCTTTGAAAAAGCCGAATATCATCTATTTTATATTTCATCATAGCCAAGCGTTCCAATCCAAATCCCCAGGCAAAACCCTGATACTTGTTTCGAGGATAGCCCGAAGCGACAAACACGTTCTGATTGACCACTCCCGCACCACCGATTTCGATCCATCCGGCGTTTTTGCAGGTTGAACAACCTTTTCCGGAACAAATTGCACAGGTTATATCAAATTCAAAACTCGGTTCGGTAAAAGGAAAAAAGCTGGGTCGAAGCCGTATGTCCGTTTTTATTCCGAAAAAAGCGCTGAAAAATTGTTTGGCCAGGTATTTGAAGTGCCCGACATTAATATTGTCTCCCACCACCAAAGCTTCGAATTGATGCAATGTGTGTTCGTGTTTCGCATCCGTCGCTTCGTTTCGAAAAACCCGCCCCGGAACGATCACTTGGAATGGCGGCTTGTGTTTTTCCATATACCTTATTTGGACAGGAGAAGTATGAGTTCTCAATAGGAGTTTTTCTTTCTGTGACTTGATCCAAAAAGTGTCTTGCATATCACGTGCCGGATGATCTTTCGGGAAATTCAATGCATCAAAATTATATTTTTCAAACTCCAATTCGGGACCATCGGTGATTTCAAAACCCATGGAAGCAAAGATTTCTTCGATTTCACGTCGCACAATCGTGATCGGGTGCAAACTTCCAATTTCATTCTTTTCTCCCGGCAACGTCACGTCAATCTTTTCTTTCTCCCAGTCAATTTTTTCTGAAATTTCTTTTTTGCGATTGGCAATTTCTTTTTCAATAGCCTGCCTCGCCTCGTTGGCCAACGGTCCAATGGTTTTTCTTTCGCTTTCGTTCAAGCCTTTGAGGCTTTTCAAGATATCTATCAATATTCCTTTTCTTCCCAAGTATTTCACCTTGACATCAAAAAGCACCCGTTCATCAGCGGTCTTCTTGATTTCAGAAGTGGCTTTTACTTTCAAATCTTTGATTTTTTTCTGCAGCATACACTATCAATATATGATAAATATCAAAAAAAGTCCATAACGGACCAGCCTGCGAGATATAGATGTAGCAGCCCGGATCATTCTTCTAATATATCCGAAAGTTTGAACATAAATTGATCTCCTTTTCTGATCTCCTGGCTGATCATCTTTTTGACGACTTTGTCTCCGATCTTGTCTTGTATGAACCGATCAATCGATCTGGCGCCGAATTTGCGCTCATATCCCTTTTCAACAATAAAATTGGTTATTTCCGGATCAAATTGAATGTCGATGTTTTCCACTCGCTTCAGTTGGGCGGAATATCTCAGTAGCTGAAGCTGGGCAATCTTGAGAATTTCCTCCCGGTTCAAAGGATGAAAAAAGATCACTCCTTCAAAACGGTTCAAAAATTCAGGCCGGAAAATATTCTCCCGAATCACATAATCAACCAGCTTGCCTTGGATAACCTCGGCCTCCATTCCGGACTCAACGGCTTCCTTGATGAATGTGGATCCGGCGTTGGATGTAGCAATGATGATCAGATTGCGAAAGTTTATTTTTTTCCCGAAAGCATCTGTCACCCAGCCTTCGTCGAGAATCTGAAGGAACAAATCCAATATGCTGGGATGAGCCTTCTCAATTTCGTCCAAAAGGAGGAGGGCATAGGGATTTTCTTTAACCTTGTTGGTTAGCTGGCCTGTCATGTTTATTTCAACGGAACCGAGTAGCCGATCAAGCGATTCAACTCCCTGATATTCGCTCATATCGAGTCGGATCATTCTCTTTTCATCCCCGAAATAGGCGGCAGCCAGTGATTTTGCGGATTCGGTTTTTCCAACTCCAGTCGGACCGAGAAAAAGAAACGAGCCGATCGGCTTGGTAGCACTGGCCATTCCGACTCTCGCTCGCCGCATCGTTTCA
Source organism: Candidatus Moraniibacteriota bacterium (assembly GCA_043802865.1). Lineage (GTDB taxonomy): Bacteria > Patescibacteriota > Minisyncoccia > Moranbacterales > UBA11712 > JAPLXD01. The sequence continues at coordinate 33,942 of JAZDKQ010000031.1, read as the reverse complement.
GCGATTTGTTTGATAGCAAATTTCTGGCCAATCACCCGCTGATGAAGAATTTCTTCAAGATTGATCATCTTTTCCTGTTCTACTGACTGCATTTCTCCGAGAGGAACTTTTATCTTTTTTGAAACGACTTCGTCGACCGTTTGCGGCGATATGAATGGCTCTACTGAAGATTGCGACCAAAATAGAAGTGTTTCCTCGAGAAGATCAAGAGCTTTTTCCGGAAAGGGTGAGTCGGTGATGTATCGTTCTGAAAGCTTCACGATTTCCCGAAGCCCCTGATATGTAAAGATAATTTTTCCACCCTCAACTTTCTCAAGTTCATCAAGGAGAACCGCAAGAGTCTGTTCACTATTCATCTCTTCGAGTTGAACCTTCTCGAAATATTTGGTAAGAGCCTCCTTTTTTTCGATATTTTCGTGAAATTCGGCTGTATCTGCAAGACCGATAACTTGAAAAGTCGGAGCGGCCAGAAACTCTTCCAGCACAGCTGAAATATTTTCTCCCGGATTTTGCGGGTTGGAGCTGAGAAAATGGCCGATACTATCAATCACCAAGATGATATTTCCAGCATAGGCGGCTTCAAAAAACATCGACCGCAGGACATCTTCCACCTGTCCTTTTTGCGTCATCCCCGAAAAAATCTCTCCGAGGCTGATCTCAAGGACTCTTTTTCCAAGAAGATATGGAACAGCTTTTCTCTTTCGAATTTTTTCCGCCAAAGAATGTACCACGGTCCGCTTCCCCACTCCCGCTTCGCCGATAATGAGGGCGCTATTTTGGCTGGGGCGGGTCAAAATCAGTTCGAGCATATCCAATTCTTCGGATCGCCCGACCAATTTTGAATTCCTATAATCCGTCGGATCACCTTCGGACAAGTCCGTCGAGTATCGGTCAAGATTGACTGTGTAAGCATAAGTCCAGCTTTCTCCAATTGCCGGTCTGTCGTATAAATTCTTCCTATCCCAAAATTTTCTCTTTTCTTCTTTTTCCGCCTGACGCTCCGCTTCGAAGGCGATCAATTTCTCAAACTCTTCGGGCGTCATATCGCAACTTCGGAGAAAATTATTGAGAGCGTTCGGATCCGCCAGCAGTCGTTGATCAATAGTCGATGGTTCCTTTCCGATCCTTTCCCAGACCCGCGCAAACCATTCCTGATCCATGACCTGAGGCCAACTTGTGACAAAAAGATTTTTTTTGCCAGCCAGATACGCACGGAAGGAAATGAGGATCAAGCCCAGAGCCAAAATAAAACTCAAACTTTCAAGAAAAAGTGGAGCGGGCGATCCGGCATCCAGAGAAAAAAAGATGCCGATCCCCGTAAGCAAAAACAACGGCCAAAGCAGCCAAATAAGAAGAATCAGAGGGAGGAGTAAAAGTACGGCCATTTCAGAAATCAGGCCAAACAAGATCACAAAGGCCCTAACGAGGGAGCCAAAAAACCGAGTGACGATGTTTTCCAGCGCGGACTGTATCAGGAGAACAGGATGAAAGCCCGGCCTGCCAACCCGAGAAATATCCCTTTTCCAAGATGAAAAAAGAGTGCGGAAGTGCCGTCCGATCCCGAAGTACCACCAAAAAAACTCTGCATAATTCCGCCAAATTTCAAGCAGTTTGCGAGTTCCTTCAGTATAATGCCAAGTGAGAAAATTCATTTTGTTTGTATTTTCGTTTTGATTATATCACAAATCCTCCAAAAACAAAAAAATCCCACTAAAGGAAGGATTTTTTTCAATGTGGGCAGGGAGGGATTCGAACCCCCGTAGCCCGAAGGCGCCAGATTTACAGTCTGGTACAATTGACCGCTCTGTCACCTGCCCATATTCAATTTTGAGCCGGCTGTCGGATTCGGACCGACGACCTACTGTTTACAAAACAGTTGCTCTGCCACTGAGCTAAGCCGGCAATTTGAGAGCCCGGCGCTAGCTTCCGAGTCTCATTTTCATTTCAATTTCCCGAAGGCTGCTTTTGGCTTTGAGATCGCGGGGACGAAGCTTCAAAACCATCTTGAATGACTCTTTGGCGTCTTTGATATTGCCGATTCCCATATAATAGTCCCCGATTTCGCGATAAGCCTCAAGGTCTTTCGGGTTTTCCGCAATGCGATAGATGAGCGCCGCTTCTTGAACTTTATTTTCCGGAAGGGGCTCTTTTTTCAAAATAACAACGGGTTCATCCTGAATTTTCCGGCGGGAAATCACTTCGCTGTTGACATAGGTTATTTTTTCTCCACCTTGATCTAGCCCCGCATAAATATCATTGCTTTCCGTTATTTCCTGGACGATTTTCACGTTGGCTTCCGGCGCGTCCAATTTTTCTTCAAACGATGTCTTTTCGAGCGAAATATCTTCCATTTTCCGGCCGCTTCTTTTTGCTTTGAGACGAATTGCCCAGCTTGAGACAATCTGTTCAATCTTCTTAAATGAAATCCTTGCCAGAACAAGAAGTTTTTCCGTCAAATGGAGAATTGTTTTCCCGATTGATTTCAGGCGGTCTTTCCAATCGCGTTTCTTGTCATCCGAAAAAGCGGATTTCACTTGAAAAGAGTCTGTTTTTTTGAGAACGGCTGATTTATTTCCGATGATTATGACGAGGCCGGCAAGAGCGGCGACCAATATGATGGGAGATAAGTAGATCCAAAACATAGTGCGGCAATGAATTATAAGATATTAGATATCCTTGGACGCGATACGGATATATTTTTTGTTTTCAAGCTCCACTTTTATTTCTCCGGAAAGAGCATTCACTTCTTTTACAATCCCCTTTCCCTCTTTCGTCTTGATCTCTTCGCCAGTTTTGGGCATTTCTTCGAGTATTTCCCGGTATTGATCGGCTTCATAGGCGAGACAACACATCAATCGTCCACAAAGACCGGAAATTCTTTCTGATCCGCGGCGGACAATTTGCTGAGCCTTGGCCATTTCGGAGTTGATGCTCGGCATATCTTCCTTGAACCTCTCACAGCACAGTCCTCTTCCACAAATTCCATATCCTCCGCTCTCTCGCGCTTCATCGCGAGCTCCAATCTGATGGAGGCGAATCGATCTCTGGAAAATTTTTGAAAGAGTTTTCACCAGTTCCCGAAAATCCACTCTCCCGTCGGCCACGAAAGCAAACGCAATGTTTCCGCCGTCAAAGGAATAAGCTGCTTCAACTATCTTCATCGGCATTCCGTTTTTTTTCACTTCCTTGCGGCATTTTTCGAGCGCCTCTTTTTCCTTTTCTCGATGTTCTTTGATCGTGTTTATATCCCGCAGACTTGCCTTTCGCACGATCTTTGCCAAGGGCGCTTCTCTTTTTTGCAATCCCGGCAATTTCCCTTCGCTGTTTTCCCGGATATCTTCCACGATCGCCGATTCAAGACCATCGTTTGTTTCCACAATCAGCAAATCTCCTTTTTGGAAAGATTGGGCGGATTCAATCGGCTGAGAACTTTCCCAGCGGCGAATTTTGAGAAAAATGGTTCTTGTCATGATTTCAAATTTCAAATCTCGCAAAATTTCCAACCTGGATATTTTCTCCGATTTTCACAATTTTTTCTTTGATCAGGTCTTCGACCGTCATATCAGGGTTTTTCACAAACGGCTGGGCGAGAAACGAAATCTCTTCAAAATGTTTTTTCACTTTGCCCTCGACTATTTTTTCAATGATATCGGCCGGCTTTCCGCCCGAGGCGGATTTCTCGCTTGCCAGATCCTCTCGCACAAACTTTTCAAAATCTTCTTTGTCTTTCGGGTCTATTTTTTCCAACGAGAAATATTTCGGGTTTGCGGCGGCAATGTGCATCGCCAGGTCATGCGCCAATTCTTGAAATTCAGCGTTTTTCGCCACAAAGTCAGTTTCGCAAAATACTTCGACCATTGCTGCTATTTTCCGGTTGCTGTGAACATATGAGGCGATGACTCCTTCGGCAGTTGTCCGGTCGGCCTTTTTGGCTGCCCGCTCTTTTCCACTCCTTCGCAAATATTCGATCGCTTTTTCAAGATTGCCGCCTGATTCAGATAGCGCGTTGCGACATTCCATTATACTTGCGCCGGTTCTGCCACGCAGATCTTTGACAAGCTGGGCAGAAATTTTTATTTCAGTCATGATATCTTTGCCTTAGTTGATGATATCTGAGGTCTATTTATTATCTTTTGTGACTTCAGCTTTCTCGACTTTCATTTTTGCTTTCGCTTCCATTATATTTTTTACAACGATTCCCAGCATATATTTGAGCGAAGAAAGCGCGTCATCATTGCCGGGGATCGGAAAATCAACGAGCGTCGGATCCGTGTTGGTGTCAACCATCGCCACTGTCGGAATTCCGGCGGCGCGGGCTTCTTTGATCGCCAAAGAATTTTCTTTTATATCAACGACAAAAACAGCTTGCGGAAGTTTGTCTATTTTCTTTATACCGCCCATTTTTTCGTTCATTCTTGCAATTTCCTTTCTGATCCGGCCTTGTTCGTACTTGGTGTACTTTTTAACCTCTTTGCTTTCACTCAAGCTCTCCTGATCATTGAGATATTTGATCCGGCCCTTGATCTCGGAAAAATTTGTGAAGGTTCCGCCAAGCCAGCGATTCATGACATACGGCATTTCCGTTTCCTTCGCCGTTATTTCAGTCAGCTGCCGTGCCTGAGGCTTGGTGCCGACGAAAAGTATTTTCCCGCCGTTTTCAACGACGCCGCGCAAAAACTCAAGTGCTTTTTGGAAAAGGGGCAGAGTTTTTTCGAGGTCAATGATATGAATATCATTTTTCACGCCGAATACAAATTCGCGCATTTTCGGATTCCAGCGGGAACTCTTGTGTCCAAAATGGACTCCAGCCTTGAACATATCCGGGATATTCAGTTCAAGGCCCTCATATGAAAAATCGGCTGATTCCTCACGGCTCGCCGCTTTTTCCCCTTCCCTGGGGGTTTCTTTGTCGTTTTTCATTGTTTTTTCCTTTAATTATTTACTTCTATCTCTCGAATTTACCCCGCCGCGGCGGGGACAAGGATTTTCTCTTGAGAGATATGTTTTATGACGCTTTATATTGTAGCAAGAGCGCCGGGGCTTGTCAATTATTGAATGTTATGCTAGTATTTATAAGTAAATTTAACGCTATTCAATTATGAAAAAAGACATCCACCCAAAATACAACTCTGAAGCCACGATCACCTGTGCTTGCGGGAATGTGATCACAACCGGCTCCATGAAACCGGAAATGAAGATCGAGGTTTGTAGCGCTTGCCATCCTTTTTATACGGGCAAAAAGCGCCTCGTTGACTCAACCGGCCGCGTCGACCGCTTCAAGAAGCGAATGGAAAAAAGCGAAAAAATACTCGCGGACAAAATGGAGAAAGCAAAAAAGAAAGCCGAGCCTGCTGAAAAAGTAGCCAAACCGGCAAAACCGGTAGCGAAAAAGAAAGTTGCCAAGAAGAAGACAACCAAGGCTGCAAAATAATTATTGCATATATTCGACAAAAGGCTGCGCTCGAGCGGTCTTTTTTGACAAATATCCCCTTCTTTGAGAAGATTAGGATTAGCTATATGAAAAATCAACTTGATGCGATTAAGAATGAATATGTCGAACTGAAAAACGAGCTGGAAAAGCCCGGGATTGTTTCTGATTCTCAAAAAATGAAAGTGATCGGGAAAAGAATGGCGGAATTAGAAGAGACAATTGCGAAAATTCAAGAACTCGAAAACATCGAAAAAAACATGCGGGAAAACGCCGAGATCGTGAACAGCGAGACTGAAGCGGAAATCAAAGAAATGGCAATGGAGGAAAATATGAAACTGTCAAAAAAGAAGGAAGAAGCTGAAGAAGAACTTAAAAAAATGATTGTCCCAAAAGATCCGCACGACAGCCGAAATGTGATCATTGAAATCCGGGCGGGGGCGGGCGGAGATGAATCGGCGCTTTTTGCGGCCCAGCTTTTGAAAATGTATTTGCGCTACGCGGAAAAAAACAATTGGCAAGCCGGGATCTTGAGCTCGAGTCCCAATTCCATCGGCGGTTTCAAAGAAGTGATCACCAGTATTGAAGGAAAAAACGTATTCGGAAAGATGAAATACGAGTCGGGCGTGCATCGCGTGCAAAGAGTTCCGGAAACAGAGAAGATGGGCAGAGTCCACACTTCAACTGCCACTGTCGCTGTTCTTCCTGAGGCGGAAGAGATGGATATTGAAATCAACCTCAATGATTTGCGCATCGACACTTTTTGTTCTTCCGGACCAGGCGGACAGAGCGTCAATACGACTCACAGCGCTGTCCGCATCCTGCATATCCCAACAGGAATGATCGTATCTTGCCAGGACGAGAAGTCGCAGATCAAAAACAAGGAAAAAGCCCTGAAGGTTCTGCGTTCGCGGATCTTGGCGACCCGGGAAGAAAAAAGAGCGAAAGAACTTGGCGTAGAGAGAAAAAGCCAGATCGGAACCGGCGACCGGTCGGAAAAGATCCGAACATACAATTTCCCGCAAGACCGGATCACCGACCATCGCATCAAAGAAAGCTGGAGCAATATTTCATCGATTCTGGATGGTGATTTGGGAAAAATCATTGACATGCTTGAAGAAGAAGACGTGAAGAGAAAGATATCGGCATGACAATACGAGAAATTACGCAAAAAATGTATTCAAAATACAAACTATCCCCAATCGACATGGGGATTCTTTTGTCTTTGGCGGGAAATTTTTCGAAAGAACATATTTTGGCGCATCCGGAAAAGAAATTGTCCGCGATGCAGACGAAAAAATTCGATTCTTTCTGCGCAAGAAGGGCAAGTGGCGAACCGGTTGCCTATATAGCGGGAAAGAAAGAATTTTTCGGATTGGAATTTCTGGTGAACAAAGATGTTTTGATTCCCCGTCCGGAAACGGAGCTGTTGGTTGAAGAAACTATCAAAAAAATAAACAAATTCTTCGCAGAGACGCGATTAATCGCGTCTCTGCACGAGAATGACAAATTGACTGTCATCGACGTTGGCACCGGATCTGGAAACATAATTATTTCAATCGCGAAAAATATTCCGCAAATATTTCAAAAGAAAACAAATTTTTATGCAATTGATATTTCAAAAGAATCTTTGCGGGTTGCGAAAGCGAATACAAAGAAGCACAAAGTCGACAAAAAAATAAAACTTGTTCAATCTGATATGCTAGAATATTTCGTGAAAAGAAAAATAAAACTTGAAAATATTCTTATCGTCGCCAATCTTCCCTATGTTTCTGAAAATATTTATAAGCAAAATTATAAAAATTTAAAATACGAACCAAAAAAAGCCCTGCTAAGCGGACGCAGAGGACTTCAGCACTACAAAGATTTGTTTGCAGAGATAAAAAAAATATTGATCACTGCTCACTGTTCTTTGTTTATTGAATTCAGCCCTGAGCAAAAACCGGAAATAGGCCGAATTATCAAGAAATGCTTGCCAAAAGCCAAGACGAAATTCTTCAAAGATCTGGCAGGAAAATGGCGCATGACAGAGGTAAAAACATAAAGGCGCCCAGCATGAGCGCCTTTTTCTTATTGCAAAAAGAAAATTGATTCAGACTATCTTTTCTTTTTTTTCTTTGCTGCTTTTTTCTTCTTCACAACTTTCTTCTTTGCTTTTTTCTTTGCCATTGTGTTTCACCTCCCTTCAATTTTATTTTTTATTTTTTCTAAAAAATTATTTGCGATAACTTTGTAGAATTTATTTTATTATATATCATTTTTTTTTAAATGCAAGTCAAGAAAGTTATCCACAGGGTCTATCCTCCGAAAAATCCTGCCTGTAGAGGAATATTTAAATAGAAAAATTTTCTTTTTCCACTGATCTCATCAAGAAAATAAAAAATTCCATTCGCCGAATCATATGAACTTGTGAAATTTTCAGAAGTGTATTCCCAGATATCAAAAACACTCCGATGATCGCGCGGATCAAGCTCGGCGATCTTCAATTTGTTTTGAGTACTGAAAAAAACATGTTCATAGTCTCGATACCAAAAGACATTTTTGATCGGAGTCGAGAAACGAATGATTTGCTGCGTTTCATTCTCACTCCGGCGCGGTTGGACATCCCATGTCCTGAGATACAAAACTTCGATTTCATGGTTGTTCCAGTACAAAAGTTTTTTTCCGTCATCCGAAAACTGCGCGCCCAAAACATCATCCCCTATTTTTTTCAGTGTTTCGGTTACTCCGTTGTTGTGAACAAAGAGCTGTCCGTCTTCGGAAATGACAGCCTGGCGGTCTTCATCATACACAATAAGGCGCGATTGCTGGTTTTCCCCGAAAAAAGGAATAGCCTCAAAAGTTATTTGTTTTTCGCCTTTTCCATTAAGATCTGTCTTGTATATAATATTATTTTGCTTCAACGAATATATGGTCTTTCCAGAAAGATCATATGCTTTGACATTCCCGGAAATGATTTCCGTATTTTTTGTCCCCAAATCAATTCGATAGAGATTTTGCATCAAGCCATCTTTTGACGCTGCCGTGAAAAAAATAGCCTCCTGGTTGTCGGGACTCCAGCGGGTCTTGTCGAGATCGGGAAGAGAAGATAATTCAGAAAGAAGGGCAGGTACTTGGACATTTTCGGAGTCCAAAACAAGAAACTCCTTTTGGCCGTTTGAGTGAATAGGGGCAATCAGCATTTGTTCATTGGATTCCCATTCGGCGTTTTCCAACAAATCAGTTGAAAATTCCAGTCCCGGTTTTGAGAAAATCAGCGTCGGTTCGTTTTTTTTCATATCCAGCGACCAAATTTCAAGATTATCAGCATTTTTTTTGGAATAAGCAACTTTTTTTCCGAAAGGAGAGGGAAAATATCTCTGCGTTCCTTCGGCACTCAGTTCTTTGGGCAAATAATTTTTTTGCGGCAAAAAAATATTCCAAAATTCTGTGGAAACTCCGCTGTGGACCTCAACATTCTTTTCCCAGTCTCCATATCCGTCAGCGGTAACTTTGAGATCATAGGTTCCCGGACGCAATCCATTCAAGGTTATAGAGCTGTTTATCATATCCAGTCTCCCAGATGGTTGTAATTGGCCATTGAGAAAAACATTCACGCTTGATGGGGTGGACTTCACGGTGATTGATCCGCTGTGGATAAAAATTCCCTGATACTGATTGAAACGATAGCCCTGCGAATATAGGATCACCACCGGAGTCGTAAGCAGAAAAAGAATGGCAAATACCCAAAAAAACACACGGCGATAAAAAGAGGCCATAATTTGAAAAATTATATTGGACTTACCAGTTTTATAGTAGAATATCTTTCTTTGTTTGTACACCCATATTCATATCTTTATACCAAAAAACCGGCGGTTGCCGATTTTCTGGTTAATATTATTCAAAAGGAACAGTCTTTATTTCAAATTCTATTTCAGTCCGGGAACTCTCTGCGCGTATTTCTGCAGATTTTGGAGTTGTTTTTCATTGAGTCCTTTGGATTTTTCAATCGCCTTGGCAATCGTGTTTTTGCTGAATTCCCTTGTATCGCCTACTTTCAAACGTCCGTTCTTCACTTGGCGACGGAGAGAGTCTTCGATATAGATCTTTTGTTCCGCCGAAAGGCTCGAATCCGCATTTTTTTCCAGGTAGTTCGCCAAAGCTCTGCGTGCGAGATTTGTGCTTCCATCTCCCTTCGCGGCAGTTTCCACAAAAGAAGCTTCTGTTTCCTGGCTTGTTTGAGGCGCTACAATCGGAGATTTTTCAGCCGGTTGCGCTTGTGGTTGCACCTCTTCCGAAACTTGTGCTTGATCAGTTGCTGCGTTTTCCGTATCGGCGCTTTCATTGTCTCCGCCGATCACACTGATTTTTCCTTCAGCGTTTTGCTCGGTAGAAGCAATTTTGCTTGGGGCATTCGGAGCTTGCGCTCTTTTCGAATACGTATATATCCCCGCGGCAATAACGACAACGATGACAACACTCACAATCATTCGCATGTTCTCTGTGAACCATGCCTTCATGTTTTCCCTCCCATCTTCTGAAGTCTCTTCTTGATCTTCAGAAGCAACGGGATCTTTTTCCACTTAATACACCTTCCTTTCTAGTTAAGTTATTAATGTTCTTTAAACTATAATATCAATTGTTTTGGCTATGTCAAATTTTTTATCGTTTCGAGAATTGAGGCGCTCGGCGGGCCTTTTTGAGTCCGGCTTTTTTTCTTTCCACGATCCGAGCATCGCGAGTGAGATATCCAAGATCCCGCAAAGGCTTCTTGAATGTTTCGTCAATCAGCACCAAAGCTCTGGCAATACCCAATCTGGAAGCCTCAGCTTGCCCTCTCATGCCTCCGCCCCTCACCGCAATGGTTATTCTTGATATCTTCACTGCAACGGCCTTGAGGGGCGAGGAAACGATATCCTGAAGCTCGGCCAGAGGAAAATATTCTTTGTAATGCTTCTTGTTGATCAAAAATTCCTGATTCGTCTCATTTGCCGAAGCAAGAAATAGTTTTGCCCCTGCAATAGAAAGCTTTCGCCGGCCTATGCCTCGAAAATACTTTTCGGCCGGTTTGATTTTTTCCGGCGCTTTCTTTTCTTCTTTTTTTAATGATTTTTTGACGGGCATAAGATAAAATATCTAGTTATTTTGTTTATCAACAGTTGGAGCGGGAAAAACCTTTTCGATTTCACCATTGACCACGCCGTGGGTCTCATCCTTGCAAATAAGCATTTTTTTCATCAACCTGTCTCTTAATTTGTTTTTGGGCAACATTCCATAAACAGCATTCCAAACAGCTTGGCGAGAGTCTCTCTCAATGACATCTTTGAGTTTTCGGGAAGTTATACCCCCGGGATAACCTGAATATGTATGGTATGTTTTTTCGTCTTTTTTGCGGCCGCTCACTCTTAATTTATCTGAGTTTGTCGCGATGATCCCGATGGCGCTCTCGACGTTCGGAGCGAAATCCGGCCTGTCTTTTCCTTGCAAAACAAAAGCGATCTTGGCCGCCATACGCCCCAAAATGAAGTCCTCACAATTGAAGAGATAATATTTTTCCACTGATGTTGGTTTCTTGTTCATGCTTTTTCTTTATTGGATTCTTTATCAGTTTTTTTGCCTTCGTCAATAATCTCAAGAATGGCCATTGGCGCGCTGTCAGAGAGGCGTCGTCCTTTTTTGATGACTCTCAAGTATCCGCTTTCCTTCGGAGCCGCGATCAAAGCAATGCCACGAAGGGTCTTCAAATCAATGTTTTGCGGAAGTTTTGATTTCAAAAACCGCAAAGATTCGGGTTTTTTTGTCCGGCCGATGATTTTTTCCGCGATCATTTTCAGCTCTTTTGCCTTGGCTAGCGTGGTTGTAATTCTTTTTTTCAAAAGCAAATCACCAAGCATGATCTTGAGCATGGCTTCCCTTTGATTTTTTTCCCGGCTAAATTTTCGACCGCTTTTTTTGTGCTTCATGTGTTTATTGAGCCTTCAGAGTCAGGCCGAAATTACCGATCGCTTTTTTGATCTCCTTGATTCCTTTTCCACCCATTCCCTCAAGATCCATTATTTGTTCTTCGCTAAGAGCGATCAAATCCGAAACTGTTTTCAATTTTCCTTTTTCAAGCACATTCATGGTTCTTGTTGAGAGAGAAAGAGCTTCAATGCCCGTATTCAATGACTCTTCTTTGGCAAATTCTCTTTTTTCTTCGATGGCTTCGTCCGCTTTTTTCTTGTCTTCCACGGCTGTCCCAACTTCCGGCTGAACTTTCTCTTTTTGTTCGATTTCAAAATCCTTGATATTTTCGAATTGTTCAACAATAAGCTTGACCGCTTTTTCGTAGGCTTCCCTGGGATCAATCGAACCGTCTGTTTCGATCTCGAGAGTAATTTTGTCAAAATCAGTTCTTTTTCCGACGCGGGTGTTTTCAACGGAATAATTCACTCTTCGCACAGGAGTAAACACGGCGTCAATCGCAATAAGGCCGATTTCTTTCGTTTCTCTTATCTGCTGCTCCACGGGAACATAGCCGAGCCCGTTTTGGACTTCGATTTCCATCTCAACTTCGCCTTTTTTGTCCGTTATGGTGGCAATCAGCGCGTCTTTGTTGATCACTTCCACATCAGAAGGGCATTGTATGTCACCGGCAGTTATCTTTTTCAGCCCCTTTTCTTTGAGGGTCAATTTCACCGGTTCGTCTTTATGCGAATGGAATCTTATTTTTTTGAGATTGAGAATTATTTGGATCGCGTCTTCCAACACGCCGGGAATAGTCGAGTATTCATGCGAAATGCCCTTGACTTTCACTGAAGTCGCCGCCGTACCCGGAAGCGAAGAAAGAAGTACCCGACGAAGAGTGTTGCCGAGAGTCGTGCCATATCCGGGATAGCATCCGTCAATTTCGATCTTTCCGATGTTTTTTTCGATTTGAGTGTATTTGGGATGCGAAGACAGCGTTATTTTTTGCATTTTTTTTAAATTAAAAATTTATTTAGCGCGAATAAAATTCGATCACCATTTGAACATCTATGCCGCTGCCCAGATCGGATACGGTCGGCTTTCCTTTTATTTCCAAAATTATATCCTTGGGATCGATTTCAATCCAATTCGGCTGTCCGATTCCTTTTTTTTCTTTTATAATAGGCAGAATCTGCTTGAAATGTTCATTACTTTGCTTGTTTTCGCGGATATTCACCTTGTCGCCTATTTTCAGTTCAAGAGAGGGTATATTCACATTCTTTCCATTTATCGCAAAAGAGCCGTGCCTGGCCAATTGGCGGGCTTGGCGCCGGCTGGAAGCGAGTCCTGCCCTGTATATCACGTTGTCAAGCCGCATTTCAAGCTTTTGCATGAGAAGATCGCCAACTGTACCTTGCTTGTTTTGCACTTCCTGAAAATATTTTCTCAATTGCCGCTCCATCACAGCATAAATTCTCTTTATGCGCTGTTTCATCGCAAGCTGCTGGCCGTATTCGCTCTTGTTGACTCTTCGTCCTTTGGGCGTGTGCATTCCCGGAGGCGTCGGTTTTCGGATCATCGCGCATTTGGGCGTACCACAACGATCGCCCTTTAGGAAGAGTTTTTCACCGGCACGGCGGCACAATTTGCATTTGGCGGATATTTTGGTCATATGTTTATACTCTTCGCGGTTTTTTCGGTCGGCATCCGTTGTGCGGAACCGGCGTAATGTCCTTGATTAGCTGTATGTCAAAATCATTGTTCACCAAAGCCCGTATCGACGCTTCACGACCGCTTCCGACTCCCTTGACGAAAACATCTATCTCTCTCAAGCCGTATTTGGACACTTTTTCTGAGGCGGCATTCACAATTTGAGTCGCGGCATATGGAGTAGCCTTTTTCGCTCCCTTGAAGCCCAAAGATCCGGCGCTTGACCAGGCAAGAACCTTCCCGCTCATATCGGAAAAAGTAACCAGGGTATTATTGTATGTGCATTGAATATGCGCTTGTCCCTTGAGAATTTGCCGGCGAATCTTCTTTTTCTTCTTTACTTCGACTGCCCTTTCTTTGTCCGCTGATTCAGCTTTTTTTTCGGTCACAGATTCGCCTTTTTCTTCTTTTTTATCAACTTTATCAACAACAACAACTTCTGATTTTTCGTCAGTTTTTTGAGCTTTTATATCCTCTTTTTTAATAGTTTCCTTTGCCATACAGAATACTAAATACTATATACAAAATACTGGCTACTAAACTATGTCTTTTCCGCTGCTTTGCGCCTTCCGCTTCCGGCCGTTTTTCTCACATTTCCACGAACAGTTCGCGTATTTGTCCGTGTCCTTTGGCCTCGGACAGTGAGTCCCTTCGTGTGGCGAATGCCCCGATAACAGCCAATATCTTTGAGTCTCCGGATATTCATCTGCTTTTGATGCTTCAATTCACCCTCAATTGTGAAATTTTTTTCAATATAGTCTTTGAGCTTATTCACATCCGCTTCAGCGAGATCCTTGGTTCGCGTGTCCGCGCTCAAATTCAAAGCTTCCAGCGTTTCTTTGCTTCTTGAAAGACCTACGCCATAGATATAGGTGAGAGCGATTACTATTCTTTTGTCATCGGGAATGCTTACCCCGGCAATTCTGGCCATATTTTATCCTTGTCTTTGCTTATGTTTTGGGTTTGTGCAGATAACAAAAAGTTTGCCTTTCCGCCGAACGATCTTGCACTTAATACAAATTTTTTTGACTGAAGCTCGTACTTTCATAGTCGTTTTACTATACGCCCTTTAGTGAGATCATAAGGACTCATTTCGACGGTAACCCTGTCTCCCGGCAGAAGGCGGATATAATTCACTCTCATCCGGCCGGAAATATGCGCCAAAATTTCATGGCCATTTTCAAGTTCCACCTTGAACGTGGTGCTTGGGAGGGTTTCTCTTATCACCCCGTCCAGCTTAATTATTTCCTTGTCATTTGACATAAATAAAAACAAAGGCCTTTGCCCCATTAGAAGATCTTCTTTTCACTGTCTGCGGATCAATCCAAGGGCTTGAATATCGTTCTTTTTAAGTTTTTTAACTCTAGCGTTATTATAAGCTTTCAGGATTTTTTGTCAATAGGTTGAAATATAGAAACAAAAACCAGCCCTTTCGAGCTGGGAAACTTCGCGCTGTTTTACTGTTTTTCATCCGCGTCTCCACCTGCCTATTTGGGCGAAAAAGCTGTAACAATCACGCATTGTTTTTTATATTACTTACGAGCTTTTTCTGCGGTTGTAGGGCTTCTGATTTGTGGGCTTCAGACTAATATTATTATTCGAAGCAATTTTTCTGACCGAATCTTCAGTCCTGCCGATATCCAAACTAATGATTCCCGTTGGAGTATTTTTCTTTGCGAGTATTCTAACAGCCTGAATATCCTTTTGGGTTATCGGTTTTCCCCTATTTCTATTGTATCTAGCCATTATTTTTCACCTCCTTTCATTTTTGGTTTTGCTTCATTGGTCATTTTGAAATAAGTTTAATTATAATTCCCCCTTATTTGCTTTTGCAATAAAATTTTCAAGAGCCATTATATATACCACATCTCTATATTCGAGGTATTTCTCCAATTCCCCGGAAGTATAAAATTTTCTTAAAGACCAGCCGCCGCCGCAAAGTACTAAATAAGCCTTTTTGTATTTAATTTTTGATCAGTTATTACAACTTTTTTGCCACCATACTGATCTGAAAAAACTGGCTCAATAACTGCAATATCATCGGCCATAATAACTTCCGATTCCTCGCCATGCTCCCTTGAAATTTCCTCGAGTTTTTCTATAAAGTTTTTCAGTTTCATATTAATTGATATTTGCCTCGATTTATAAACTTTAAATATCCTTTATCCCTCAGAACTTGCAATTGCTGACGAATTTTATCTTTTATATGTTTGTTTTCAGGATGCTTCTTGTTTAAAAAACTTTCAAACGCATAAAGTTCATCAAGTGTAAATTCTTTTCTTTCCAGTTTTTCAATACAACTCATAGTATCCAAAAGCCAACCCTTTACACTTACTTCTTTTTCATCTCTTAGAAAAAGAGTTTTTTGCCAATTTGCAACAACGTTTTCTTTTGATTCAATTCTTCGATTTTTTACAAAAAATATTTTTCCAGTTTGCGGAATACTTTGCAATAAAATATTGCAACCGATCCAACCGGCACGCCTTGCTGTTTGCGATAATGCCTTACGCTTCTCAATAATATCAGGAACAAAAAAATGCTTTGGGATAACAAGAAAATTCAATACGGAAAAATCAGATAAATTATAGTTGAGTAGAAAAAAATTCGGGTTATTCGTGCTTTGCAATCTCTCAAGCATTGTCTTATAGGCACCGTCAACTATTTTCGTCCCGATAGAAACTTTTTTACTTTTTAACTCGTATTCTTCCTTGCAATTTGAACAGAAAAAATCAGCAACTGGTTTATTGTTTCCGTATTTATCAATATCTAAATGTCCACAATTTGGACAATAGACTTGCTTATCAACCCAATTCTCCGTTAAAACCCTTATTTTTTGCGATAAGCTTGAATAATCATCGGCTAATTTCGTATCGAAAAATAAATTCATAAACTAAAAATTATTTTCTATGGTATTGGTCGCGTCCCACTTGCCTTTATCCACACTAACCATCTTCCCACTTTTGCAGGTAAAGCCTCCGTTGGAAAGAAAGTATGGCGGATCAGCGAAGATCATATCAATTGAATTTTCCGGAAGTTGTTCTAGTATTTTCAAGCAATCAGACTTAAATATGACAAAATTATCTTTTTGAAAAAAGGGATTTTCTTTTATGTTTGATAATATTTTTTTGTCCTTGGCCATTTTTTTATTTTATTTTGCTTATGTCTCTTTTTGCCAACACTATCACTATATCACTATTATTATATCAGCACAAGCCTACCCTGTGGATAACCTACCTTCTTCTATAATCCCTATTCACAACCACTATTCACTTTCTTTTTCACGCTTTTATCGCCAAAACCGTGAAAAACAGGGACAATTGTGCTATTTTCACGGTTTTGGCCATTTATTTTCTTTCTCCTCACTTCACCTCGACATTCACTCTTCCCGCATTCATCGGAATGCGGGTGACGAAAAACGGCCAGAAGGAAATGTTTGTTTTTTGGATCGCGGGGAAGTTTTTGGCGTATATTTGCGCTTCTTCATCGGTTTTTCCGAGAATTCCTTTTTTGAAATTTTCGATATCTATGCCGGAAAGCGCATTAGCATCGGCCTTGGCCGAGAATTTCAGAGTTTTTTTCTGATTATCGAAATCACTCAAGATATAATTGACCGGTTCGTCAAAAGAAATCGCGCCTTCACTCGCTCCCTGGTGGGCTAGATCATTTTTCAAAATTTCTTTCACACCCGACTCCCCAATCGAAAGCACGCTGGCTCGCACCTTGGCCGTCGCGGAAAATTTTTCTTTTTCCACGCCGGCAACATCCGACGTTGTAGCGGACAAGACTTCAATATTGACCGCGTTGTCAAATATCTTGCGATCGGCGGGAAGGCTTTTTTTCAGCGCTGCCACAGCCGCTTTTTTGGCGGAAACAGCGATTTCTTCTTTGGCTTTTGTAATATCTTCCGCCGTGATCACTTTTGTTTCTCCCGCAGATCCGCCAGTCATCGGCTTCGTTGATTTGGCATAGAATTTTTCATATTTCGACTGATTGTTTTTGAATCCGGAAATTCTGAAATCGGTCGCGTCTATGTTCATGTCCTCTCCGGCTTTGTCCGCGACAACATCCACTTCGATCGCGCCGGGCTTGGTTTCGTTTCCAACTTTGACCACACCCGGGACAACCACATTTTTCGTGATCCGAAAAATTTTTCCGTCCGCTGTTTCAAGGCGCGTTGTCGCAACGAGCGGTTGATTTTCCGGGCTGAATTCGTTGTATATCACGACTTTTCCCGAAGCTTTCGCGCCGCCGGATTTTGAGCCGGTTGCATCAAAATCGCCTGTTGTTTCTTGATCAGTTTGCTCCAGATGCGCCGGTATGATTTTTTTCCCGGCGTCAATACTGCCGATTTGCGCGTCAGCCGTGATATCCAAAGCCGCTGATTTTCCTTGATTTTTGAGTTCCAGCGCAATTGTCGCTTTGGGAAGAAGAAAATACGCGCCGGCCAGTCCCGCGAACAAAATGAAAATTCCAGCGAAAAAAAAGAAATATTTCTTTGCATTTCCGTTCACTCTGGCGACTTCAATATCTTTTTTCATCCGTCTCGATCCGCGGAAAAACTTCTCCGCCTTTTTCATGGAAACCTGGCTCATTTTTGAAGACTGGACATTTGAATCGATTGGAGGTTCAACGAAAAAATCCGAGGGCTTGGCGGCATTTTCGTTTTCAACTATTTCTTCGCGTATGATCAGATCTTTAGCCTCTTTTATTTCGGGTTCCGGCCGGCCCGTCACAATATCCGACATCTTTGTTCGCGGACGAGAGATCTTTTTTGTTTTCGGAACCGGAACAGAAGCTATTTTTTTCTCGATTTTTTTGATTTCCGGCTTTTTTGCCGCTTCTTTCGCAATTTTTTGGGAGTCCTCCGGCTTTTTTTCCTTTGCAGATTCGGCGAAAAAATCAGCCGATCCTATATCTCTTTTGTTTTCTTCTCCCTGCAACTCCTGTTTTATTTCGGCTGCTTCCTTTGTATATTTCGATTCATAAACTTCTTCCGCCGGTCCGTCCTCAAGGTATTCGTCATTCGGCGTTTTGCTTTGCACTAAAATCCCCGCCTTTTCGATGAGTTTTTTTCCAATCTTGTCCTGCGTGATGATCATTATCTGCTTTTTTCTGCGATCAGCTTCTTTTTTCAACAATTTCAAATTAACGATACTCTGGAGAAGCAGAGCGTTCTTCGGCGCGACGACTATGATTTCCCGCACCTCGGATTTTCTGACGCGGTCGATTATGGAAGTTATTTCTTCGTCTATGTCGATATGGAGAGTTTTGTGCATATTTAATGTTATTTATTACGAGATCCCTCGCTATGCTCGGGATGATTCCGCTCGAGGCGGAATCAATTTTGCATCATTTTTACGGCCCGGCGCAACATTGCGGAGAGAGCTTTCTCTTCTCCGACCAGATCAATTGCCAGATTGGCAAGCCCCATCGGCGTGATATCCTGCGGATCGCGAAGGAGGCTGGTCGCGTCCGATATATTCACGACGTCCTTGGGCTGAAGAAAACTGACATTGGGCGGTTTGGCAAAAGCGAGACTTTTGAGCCACGCAGGGCTCAAAAGCGCCTTTTTTATGCCCGGAAGAGCCGACCCGCCGCCGCAGAGAAGAATTCTTGGAGGCAAAAGGTCATTCTCGGCGTATTCGGAAAGAGAGAGTTCCACGCCATCAAGCCATACATGGCAGTCTTCTTCAAATATTTTTTCCAATCTCAAGGCAACTTCCCGTCCAAGCTCGGATCGTCCGTATCTGATCTTGAGAATTTCCGCTTCCTCGAAATTGATATTCAATTCTTGCGCCAGTCTTTTCGTGAAAGCTCGCCCGCCAAGCGCGAACATTTTCGTTCCCTCGAGTCCCCCATTTCTCACCACGGCAATATCCGTCGTTCCTCCTCCAACATCAATGAAAATAGTGCTGAAATCAACAGTATTTTCAAGACCCATCGAACGAGCGACCGCATAGGGCTCGGCGGCAATGCTGAGCAAATTAAGATCAAGCTCTTCGGCGATGGTTTGAAGCGCGCCCAAATGCACCATTGGTGCGTAGGCGTTGAAAATACCGATCGAAACATCCCGCCCCTGAAATCCAAGAGGGTTTGTCACGCGATAGCCGTCAATACGGACATCCACGATCGCGGCATTGATGAGCTTCACGTCAATCTCGTTGTGCCCCGTTTCCCAAGCGAGTTGCTGTCGGATACGGTCAAACGCTTTCCACTGAACTTTTTGGACGATATTTTTGAGTTCCGGCAGATCAATTCGGACTTCCGGTTTCAATCTTTCATAGTGGACAGTGGTGGTTGATCCCTTCACAAGTTCGCCCGCGATCCCGATAATCGCTTGCTCCACTCTTTTCACGCCGGCCATTTCTTCGGCCGCCGCGATGGCTCGTTCGCAGGATGAAACAACGCCCGATATGTCGCTGACCGCTCCCGATTGCATATCTCCCAATTTTTGGCGAACCCGGCCGACGCCAACGACAATTCCTTTTTCCGCTTCCACGTCAATTTTGAAAACAAGCGCTTTCACCACTTCCGTTCCAATATCAAGAGCCAGCGCGTATCCGGTCCCGCTTCGCTTGTGAAATATTTTTGAGAAAAATGCCATATCTGAATTGAATTATACCTAAAATAATACAACTTGACAATTTTTTCTATTTTGACTCATTGAGTTTGTTCAGCTAATATAAAACATATGTCAATACGAGAAGAAAAAATGGAAAAAATTTATAAAGTTGCCCGAATCGCAATTTTTGCCATTCCTGTTTTGGTTGTGATCGTCGGAATGTATCTGGTTTTGTTTCCCGTCGATACCTACAACTTCTATCCCGACAATCAAAGGCTTTCAAAATTTGAGATCACAAAAGATGCGGAAGCGAAAAATCTTTCTTTTGGCGTTTTTCCGCTTCGTAGCTATCGCTATATCGAGCTTTCGATGAATTTCAAAAAAAATGAACGAGAGAGCTGTCAGGCTTCAAACGCTGAAGTGACTCTTCAAAAAACCTATCAGGCCTTTCTGCTTCCTTCTGGAGAAGCGATAACAGACGAAGATCGACTGCGCGGGATTCTTTTTGACTCCAATAAAACAAAACTTCCAAACGGCTCCCTGCTTCACCTGAATCCCACCAATGAAGTATTTTTCGTGAGCCGCGGGCAGAAAATTCTTTTTTCAGGTCCGGAAATTTTTCAGGCTTTCGGATATAGCTTCGATAATTTGGTTGACATCCAAAAGTCAGATCTTGACCAATTTCCCGACGCCGACAAAAAAACATTTTTGTGGACAACACCTCATCCGGACGGAACAATTTTTCAGGCTTTCCCGTCCCATACTCTTTATGTAGTTTCTGACGGGAAAAAATACCCCATCGCGAACAGGGAGTTGCTTGAAAAAGTCTGGCCGGAAAACTATTCCATTCCTGTGGGCGACTTAAATAAAGAAAACATCGCAAAATGCAAAGTTTCCGGTTCACAAAACAACATTTCTTGCCGTTTTGACTCCGCAATGCTTTCTGGTTTTGGAAGATACTATCATTTTTCGGTAAAATTTCCCGAAAATTGCGCTCTTGCCGGCGTGCATCCCGACGATTCCCGAATTCGCTTTTTTTCCGAACGGTCCGTGGAGACCGTCAAAGGCTCCTTTCAGACCATTGCGGCATCGACCTTGAATCGATATTTTTTCAAACAATAATTCTATGTGGCAAAAATATTCCTACAAACTGACAAAAGATCTACTTGTCTCTTTGGTGATCACTTATTTTTTGCTGATCATCCCGGAGCTTGTCCTTCCGGGAATCGTAAGCTCTCATTTTGATCCGAAATATCTTTTGGCAATTATTTTTGTTGTCGGATTTCTTTTCGCTGAATTTGGAAAGTCCTTCAGAGCAGTCGAAAAAGCCAAATTTCAAGCCATTTCCCGCAACCTCCTGAACATCATCCTTTTCACGATCGCGCTGATGCTTGTTTTGAGCCTTTATAAAATGCAAATTTGGCAGATCGCGGTTGTAGTCGTCATTTCTATTCCCCTTCTCATTGGAGCGGAGAATATTTTGATAAAGGAAAAATGATATGTCATTGCGAGCCCGTCGTAGCCGGATAAACTCCGCGAAGCAATCCCGAGATTGCCGCGGTCGCTATGCTCCCTCGCAATGACACAATTAGCTTTTTATCCATTCCAGCGTTTCCTTCACGCACTTTTCCCAGCTGAAACTTTTCACTCGCTCCAATCCTTTTTCGCGCAAACTATTTCGCAATTTTTCGTTTTCGATAATTTCGAGCAATGCATCGGCTATCTTGTCGCTTGAGCAAGCGTCAAAAAGCATTCCGGCGTTACCCGCGACTTCGCTTAAACTCGAATTGTCCGCCACGGCCACGGGAGTGCCGCAAGCCATCGCTTCAAGCACGGGCAAACCAAAACCTTCATAGAGTGACGGCAAAACAAAAACTTCCGCGCCCGCGATGAGCGCCGGGAGATTCGCTGTCTCAAATTTTCCGGTCATGATCGCGCCCGAAGTTTTTTTTATTTTTTCGACGATATTTTCCGCCAGCCAGCCTTCGGAGCCCGCAATCACGAGGTTCAAATCTTTATGCGCTTCTTTGCGCCGCAATATTTTGAAAGCCTCAAGCAGCATTTCGATATTTTTGCGGGGCTGGATGGTGCTGACGAAAATTAGGTATCTGGTATTTTGTATTTTGTATTTTGTATTTACTCTTTTAATTTCCTGCTCGGATATATCGAGATTAAATAAATTTTCGTCATAACCATGGTAAATTACTTTTATCTTGTCTTCTTTTAGTTTTGGATATATTTTCAGCAGATCATTCTTGGTTGAATTTGAGATAGCGATTATTTTATCAGAATTTTTTACTGCATAATCCGTGAAAAAGTTCAATCTTTTCAAGTCTTTTTTGGGAAAGTGATCCGGAAAAAATTTGAAGGCGAGATCGTGGATTGTGACGACGGTTTTGGTTTTTTTGGAGTGCAAAAACGGAAGCGAGTGCATCGGCATGAAGAGAATATCCGGTTTCGTGCAAAACATCTCCCACGCGAACCTTGTCTGCGTCCACCAAAACGGGAAAGGTTTTTTGATGATTTTATAATTGTCAAAAATAGGAAATTTGAGCTGAGGATTGAAATCTTTTTTATGATAAATCAAAAACCGGTCTTCGCGATTCTGAAGGCCGAAGTTTTTGAGCAGATTCTGAATATATATCCGCGTCCCGTCGATCCGGGGATGATCCAAATCAGCAGCATTGATGGCGATGCGCATAAAGTTATCCTAACGAAACAATTTCTGCGTATATTCTTTCAATTCTTTTCCGATATCTTCCCTTTCCGCCGCGTAGGCAAGAAGTGCTTTGAGATAATTCAAGGGATCACCCGTCGTGAGCCATTCGCCATCCTCGATTTCTTTTGCCAGAAATATTCCGCCGTTTTGGACATATTTTTTGATCGCGTCCGTGATCCAAAGCTCATTCCCCTTTCCAAGAGCGGTATCTTTGAGAACATTGATAATATCCTGATTCAAGATCATCCGCCCGAAGTCAGCCAGCTGGGAGGGCGCCTCTTCAATTGACGGTTTTTCAATAATATCTTCGATTTCGTTCGTCCCTTCGCGCAATTTCACGATTCCATACCGCACAACATCTTCTTTCGCGACTTTTTGCACTCCGATCATTGGATGGCCATTTTTTTCGTAGTCTTCGATCATTTGTTTCGTGAAAGAAACTTTCGATTTCACCAGATCGTCTCCCCAGACAAACACAAACGGCTCATCATCAACAAGGCTGGCCGCCGACAGCACAGGCGTCCCGTTTCCATATGGCCCTTTTTGGCGGACATAAATGAAATTCGCCATATCCGCAACTCTTTTCACCGCCTCCAATCTTTCCGTTTTGCCCGCTTTCTCCAGCTCGTTTTCAAGCGCCCATGAATGATCGAAATGATCCTCAAGGGGTTTTTTGTCCCATTTCGTGACAAGAATGATGTCTTCGATTCCAGCCTCAACAAGTTCTTCGACGACCAATTGTATGATCGGTTTGTCGACAATTGGGAGCATTTCTTTGGGCATCGCCTTGGTCACCGGCAAAAATCTGGTTCCGGAACCGGCAACGGCAATAATGGCTTTTTTGATCTTCATTTTTTTTTAAGAAAATAAAAAATTACAGCAACTGTTTTTTGGCGATTGTTTTGAGTTCAGCATTGAATTCTTCGATCGCTTTTTCGATCTGCGGGTCGAAATTTTTGTATATTTCCTTTTCTTTGACGATTCTTCCGGCTTCAAGAAGGGTATCGAATGTTCCAGCGTCAAGCCATTCGCCCCCGAACGTACTCACCTTAAGCGCTTTTTTCTCGAGATAGTAATTGTGGAGTGCTGTTATTTCAATCTCGCCGCGTTCGGAAGGCTTGGCATTTCGCGCCGCCCGGCAGACACGGCTATCAAAAATATAAAGCCCTGGAATAGCATAGTCACTGATCCATTCCGTCGGCTTTTCGACAATTTGAACCGCTTTTCCTGATTCATTGAATTTCACCACTCCATATCTTTCTGGATCAGGCACTTTCTTTGCAAAAATATGGCCGCCGGAGCGGAAATTCTTGATGGCTCTGGAAAAATCATCTTCGAAAATGTTATCTCCGAGAATCATCGTCACATTGTCATTGTCAATAAATGACTCGCCGAGAATGAAAGCGTCAGCAAGGCCCCGCGGAACACTTTGCACTTTGAAATCGAGGCGAACATCATGCCGTTCGAAAATTCGGCCAAGAAGATTCACGAAGGGACCGCTATGCTCCGGAGATATAATCAGCAGAATTTCTTTTATCCCGCCCTTGATGAGCGTGTTGAGAGGATAAAAAATCATTTGGTGGTTATACACGGGCAAAAGTTGTTTCGAGGTCGTTGCCGTGAGCGGAAACAACCTTGTCGCCGTCCCTCCGGCAAGAACGATGCCTTTCATTTTGCTCATATGAGTTATATTGAATAATTTTCTTTCAGATATTCTTTGAGCGCCTTTTTATAATCTCGCAGCGGCTTCAGCTTCGTGTTTAAAAGCACCGACGAATGCGGACGCTTGGCCGGACGCGGAAACTCGCTGGAACTTACCGGAATCACTTCCACATCCATTTTTGCCAGTTTAAACAGCTCGCAAGCCGCTTCATACCACGTACAAGCGCCTTCGTTCACGACATGGTATATTCCAAATGGAATTTTTTCTTCGAGTATTTTTTTTGTTTCAAGCGCGAGATCGGGAGTATAGGTAAAGCAGCTTTTTTCCTCATCGACTATCTTCAAAACGCTATTGTCTTTCCCGAGCGCGATCATCGTATCAAAGAAACTTTTCTTAGACATTGGCGAACTGCCCGGCTTTCCAAACAGCTTCGACGTGCGAATAATCCAAAATTTGTCCGTGTTTTTTGGGATTTCTTCTTCTCCAAGAAGTTTTGACCGGCCATAATTGCTGATCGGATTCGGTTTGTCACTTTCCGCGTATTCCCCCTTTTCCCCGTCGAAAACATAGTCACTCACATAATGCACGAGCGGAATTTCTTTTCCTTTGCATATTTTTGCCAAAATTCCGGGTCCATACCCGTTGATCTTCTTGGCAAACTCGAATTCAATCTCGTCCGCTTCGCACTTGTCCACGGCATTGTATCCGGTCGCGTTGATCACCGCATTCGGATCGACTTCTTCGATTTTTTGGCGCAAACTGTCTTCCGAAGTGATGTCGATTTGATCTCGGTCATACGCAAAAACCTCCCAGCTTTGGTCAACGTCAAAAACGCGCGCAAGATCCTGTCCGAGCATTCCATGAGAACCGATGATTAATATTCGCTTTGCCATGCTTTTTTACTTCAACATCGAATGTTAGGATTTGCCATACTGCTTTTCGTAATATTTTTGATATTCTCCGCTTTTCACGTCGCGCCACCAATCCTCGTTCGCTTTATACCATTCAACCGTTTGTTTCATTCCATCTTCGAAGCTTGTCCGCGGATGCCAGCCAAGTTCCGACTTTATTTTCGAAAAATCGATAGCATAGCGCCGGTCGTGGCCAGGACGATCCTTCACATATTCTATCACCTCTTCGCCTTGCTTGAGAAGCTCCAGAATTTTTTTCACAATTTCCATGTTCGTTTTTTCGGCGTTTCCACCAATGCAATATGTTTCGCCGATCTTGCCTTTCTGGATGATCAGATCAATCGCTTCGCAATGATCATCGACAAAAAGCCAGTCCCTGACTTGCAACCCATCCCCGTAGACCGGAATTTTCTTGTTCTCGATTATATTCGTAATCGCGAGCGGAATCAACTTTTCCGGAAAATGAAAAGGACCATAATTGTTCGAGCAGTTGGAAATCGTGATTGGAAGTCCAAAGGTGTGGAAATATGCCCGGACCAAGTGGTCAGAAGCGGCTTTGGACGCGCTATAGGGGCTTCTGGGAGCGTAGGGCGTGTTTTCATCAAAGGCAGGATCATTCGGCTCAAGATGCCCAAAGACCTCGTCCGTGGAGATATGATGAAACCGCTTGAGGCCGTTCATTTTCGCCGCTTCGAGAAGATTGTGCGTCCCGACGATATTTGTCTTGATGAAATCAGAGCTATCAATAATTGACCGGTCGACATGCGATTCGGCGGCAAAATTGACAATCACGTCGCAATCTTTTACAAGGTTATTTACCAATTCCTTGTCAGCAATATCGCCTTTGACGAATTTGTAGTTTTTGTTATTCTCAATATCTTTCAAATTTTCCAAATTCCCCGCATATGTCAAAAGATCGAGATTGACGATTTTGTAATCTGGATATTCCTTGAAAATATATCTGATAAAATTAGAACCGATAAATCCGGCTCCGCCTGTGACGAGTAGTTTCATAATTTGAATGGTGAGTTAAAATCTTTAAATTTTTGCAATTTGGCATCTTTTTCCGAAAGAGTTGGATCATTGATCGGCCAATCTATATTCAAATCCAGATCGTTCCAAATTATCCCGGAATCAGATTCGGGTGCATAGAAGTTATCTACTTTATACATAAATTCAGTGTTGTCTTCAAGTGTGAGAAAGGCATGAGCAAATCCTTTTGGCACATATAACATTTTAAAGTTATCTCCAGAGAGTTCAATGCCCTCCCATTTTCCATATGTCGGTGAATTTTTTCTGATATCAACGATGACGTCAAGCACTTTCCCGCGCATCACCCTCACCAGCTTTGCCTGTTCATTTGGCGGCTCTTGAAAATGAAGCCCTCGCAAGACTCCCTTTTTCACGGACAGGGAATGATTGTCTTGAACAAATTTGGCGTCTATCCCATTTTCTTTGAAAACTTTTTCACTATATGTCTCAAGAAAAAACCCCCTTTCATCCTGAAAGACTTTGGGTTTGATGCGATACGCGCCTTTGAGGGAAGTTTCGATAAATTCCATACGTTTTTATGTTATCTTATTTTCCCAAAAAAATCAAAAAGGGCGCTCGGATTTGAACGCCCTTTAGGTTGTCGAGGTGAGACCTCGACGGAAAATACCTAGTACTTTGTAAAGGGCAGAATTATTCTCTTCAATTCATGAAGCTGTATTTCCGCTCCGCTGGTCAGATTGGCAGCTTTCGCGCTGCGCTCCAGATCGAATTCCTTCACATCCCTTCCAATCTCCTCGTCAGTGAGTAGTTTCGTGCGATGAGCTACGAGCGCGGACAGCACATCTCCGAGGCCGGCAAATACAGTGTCCAAATAGCCGGTGACTTCTTGAACATTAATTTGGCCTTTGCTGTCACTGAAAATATTTTCACCCATTTTTAAGAACATCCTCCTTTTATTGAAATACCTTGATTCCTATAGTTCCCCTCTCATCAGCCGATTCAATCGTTCTTTCACTTCATCGTCTGAAGGTTCTTCAGCATTTGAAGAAGAAATCAATTCATCCACGAAAGGAAGATTTTCTGGCGCAGCGGAATTGCTTTTTGGAGAAATTATTTTTTTCTCGGATTTTTCGGCTGGTTTGATCTCCGGAGAAACTATTGCGGCAGCCTCTTCCATTTTCGTATCAATTTCTTCGCTCTTCGGCCATATGGATTCAAATCCAAGCCAATAGATCGCATAAAGCAAAATGCCGCCCAGAAAACCAATTATGGCATTCAAGAGAAGATTCGGACGAACGGGACTGGCAGAAAT
Source organism: Candidatus Moraniibacteriota bacterium (assembly GCA_043802865.1). Taxonomy (GTDB): domain Bacteria; phylum Patescibacteriota; class Minisyncoccia; order Moranbacterales; family UBA11712; genus JAPLXD01. The sequence continues at coordinate 6,719 of JAZDKQ010000031.1, read as the reverse complement.
TTCCGGATCGCCCGCCATTTTGTATTTAAAAGGCGAACCGCTGTATAGGTCGCGGGCATAATCATTGACTTGGCCCGGAATTTTCACGATCAAATCTTCATACATTTGAATGTCAGTTTCATTGCTGCGAAACTTCACCCAAACCATTGAAGAATTTTTCACGGCTTTCGCACCAGCGAAATTCACGGCCTGATCGCCGAAATTTGCTTTTTGAAAAGATTCACTTTTGATGATTTCAGCCGTGTTTCCTGTTTCCGCCAAAAGATTTTGCGAAGCGCTCACCGGCTGGCCCGAAGGAAAAACAACAATCTTTCCGCTCACCAACCACTCTTTAGGAAGAAATAAAGAGACTATGAAAACAACCAGCATCACGATTGCTCCCGTGAAAATCGCATGAGTGAGGAAACCTTTGACTTGACTTTGTTGATAAGACATTTTTCGATTTATATAAAATTTTTAGAGTCAGATTCTCCGACGATGAACAAAAATTTGTTTTTCTTCCTTTGAATCCGTTTTTTTCAACTTTTCCAGAACGGTTTCATTGTACACGCTCTCAATATCATCGACTATTCTATCCCAATTATATGTTTCTTTCGCCATCTGGCGGGCCTTTTCTCCCATTGCCTTCACTTTCGCCGGATGGTTTATCAAATATTCAAGCTTGCTTATGAGATCAAAAATGTCGCCCATCCGGAAAACATATCCGTTTCCATAGATAGCCGAAAGATTTTCCGGAATATCGCTGACAAGCGGAGCCAGGCCCATACCCATTGATTCGAGGAGCGCCAATGACAAGCCTTCCGCTCTTGAGGGCTGGACATAAAAAGCCGCGTTTTTATAAAGAGACGCCAATTTTTCTCCCTTTTGCACTCCAGCAAGGATAATGTCCTTTCGGCCTTGAATCATAGCTTTCAGCTCCCGCACATAACTGTCCGTATAACTGCCGCCCCCGGCAATTACCAACTTGAATTTTTTGTCAACTTTTCCGAGCCCTTTGAGATTGATAAAAGCCTGAACAAGCGTGTGGATTTCTTTGTGGGCGACCAGGCGGCTGACAGCCAAGACATACTCTTTTTTCTTGAGAGACCACTTATTGAAAATTTCCAACGATGCCGCTTTTTCAAACAATGTCACGCCATTGGGAATTACGATCGAATCTTTTCCATATTTTTTGAGGCCATAATTTCTCAAATAATCCGTAACGGAAATTGTCCTGTCGGGAACCTTGAGGGTGATCATTTCACCCATTCGCAAATAGACTCGCGCAAAAAATCCCCACTTGTAATGTTCATAGTCCTGGGACTGATAGGTGGATATGACGGCCGTTTTGCGAGCGAAAATTTTTGGAATAAAAGAAAGCGTTGACGGCCCCAAGGAATGATAATGGATAACATCGTAATTTTGAAACAACGCGTGGATCGTCGAGAAGAATGTATGCGTGATGGCATCAAGATGCTTGGTTTTGATCGTCGGCAGATGGATCAACTTTACTCCTTTATAGTTTTTCAAGTTTTTCGGAGTATAATGATTTCTCGCATAGACAAAAACGTCATGGCCCTTTTTTGCCATCCGAACCGCCACCTCGTCGACATATCTTTCCACGCCGCCAATCTTGGCAGGAATCCCCTTTTGTCCGATATATGCGATACGCATAAAGTATGAAATTCTTTAATTATGGAGTTATATAGAAATCTTGCGTATTGGAATCAGGATAACCATTAGTCACTTTGACTGCGTATGTTTTGTCGCGTTCCAGCTCGGGAACAACAACTTTTATCCATTTTTTTGTCCGAGACGTGATTCTTCCCGGAGTATCACCAAAAAGAACTGAAATGTTTTTTGAGCCGAAATTTTGTCCGGTCAATTTCAGAGTGTCTCCCGGTTTTCCTTGATAATTCTTGGAACCGCTCAAATTTTTGATCTTCCAAAGCTCTGGCCCCGATCTTTTCACGAAAAACTTTTGAGATCTAGCACAGTCGTCGTATCGCTTGCAGACGCGGACCTTATGGGCTTTCGTCACGGCGACATCCGGAACACGGATGATGATTTTCTTCTTGCTCCAGCTGACAATTTCAGCTTTTGTCCAGTCATCAAACATGACCTTTCCCTGCTCTCCCCCGAAATTTATTCCGGTGATCTTGACCTTTTCGCCCACAAATCCTCTGTACTTTGAAAGTCTGTACAGCTGGGGATTACTTCCGGCAAACGCAGTCGAAGCTGCCAATATGCCGCTGACGATAATAAGTGAGATGGCTTTTTTTGCGATTTTCATACGGTTGATTTATTGGTTAAAATTGATTTTATAGACTAGCAAACAGACTGAAAAATGTCAACTATTTCCCCGTAGTATCTTTTTGGGCTGAATTTCTCGGCCTGAAACTTGAAATTGGGCGTTTTTCCCGACACATACTCCAATATCTTGCCTTTGAATTCTTTTTCATTTTTCGCCAGATACCCATTCGCGCCATTTTCGATTATTTCGCCATATCCTCCGACTTCATAGCCAACAAAAGGTTTTTCGGCACTGATCGCCTCAAGGGCAACCAGGCCAAATGTTTCTGCAAGACGCGAAGCCGAAACGACAAAACTGGAGTTTCTAATGAGCTTTGTCAGCTCGACATTATTTTTGAAACCAATATATTGGATGTTCGCATGACACGGAATTTCAAAACTATCTTCTTTATTTCCCGCCAAAACCAGTTTCATCGGCAAATTTTTGAAAATATCAACAAGCTCATGGACGTTCTTTTCTTTGGAAATGCGGCCGAAGCATAAGGCGTATCCATCTCCACTTGAGATTTGCGCATTGTCCACGTTTTCGGCTTCTATGAAATGAGCCAAAACTTTGATCTTCTTTTTCGGAAAGCCCGCTTGAACAAGGATATTCTTCACGAACCGGCTTGGTGCGATATACAAATCGATATTTTTTTCATAGATCTTGAGCCAGCGATGGAAATAAATACCCAAAACAGCGATCAAGCTTTTGACATAAGAATTTTTCACGCATTTTTTCAAAACGCAATGCCAGTATTTTCCGGCGACGCATTTTTCGCAATAAGGTTCTTTGCAGTTCAGCAAATAATTCGGGCAAATCAATTTCCAGTCATGGACGGTCATAGCGATCGGTATTTTCCGCTTTTTTATTTCCGAAAGAATTGAGGGGGATATTTGATGATAGATATTGTGGATATGAACAATTTCCGGCTGAAATTCATCAAGCATTTTTCCAATTTTGTGACGGGCTTCAAATGACCAAAAAATTCTCAGCGCGCCCTTAAATTTATTCAGAGTACTTCCGTTTTCATAGTCCACCCGGCTGACAAAATATTTCGAGAAATCCGAATGCAAATTTTCCGGATGATCCATGGCGAAAACAACCACTTCATTTCCATTTTTTTGAAGCAACCCGGCAAGATCCAGAAAGTGCTTATCAGCACCTCCTCGGACATGATTGAATTTGTTGATTTCGAGAATACGCATAATTTTTTCTAAGATTATATTTCGGAATTCACATTTAACACCGACAATCCGCCCAGAATTATCCAGAAAAATATCCCCAGAAGATTGGTCTCCAGATAGGTCTGAAACAGAAACGCGGCCAGATAGTTCACGAACAGCGCAAGAAACACTAGTTGCAAAAATGCGGCGTCGCCCGACTCTTTTCCTGATTTTCTCAGCGTAGAATACGCAGACTTGAAAAGAAGCCAAAACATCGCAGCCACAAGAGCCACGCTCCAAAGTCCCATCTGGATGAAAATCGTGAGGAGGGAATTGTGGATATTTCGCACTTCGACGAAATCTTTGTATTTCAACCCGATCTCAACGGAAATTTTCTTTCCATATCCGAGGCCAAATGCGAGCGAATGCTGGAAATCTTTCCATGTCGCCTGCCAAACACTTTTCCGCCAGTTCAAGCTTTCGTCTGAATTGACTTTGGCCATGGACACAAATCTCTGTCCGGCCACTCCAAGCACGCCATTGAAAACTTTGGAAATGCTCGCCTGCGGAAAAAGAAACGATATATAGGCGGTCAAGACAAGCAGTATGGCCGCAACAAGAGCGCCATGAAAAAAGATATTTTTCAGGACTTTCTTGCTTTCTTTCGGAAGAAGAAAGAAGAGAAATAAGACAGAAACGAACAGGCTTATCCAAAGATGGCGCATAAGGGAACCGGCAACACCGATAGCCCATATAGGAATCATTATTTTGAAAAAAGTCGAGTAGCTGTCTTTTCGATAAGCGATCCAAGCAAGCGAAACCAGAATGGCCATAGTAAAAAAGAAAGCGTGCGGAAAAGCAAGAATTCTTGTTCCCGGTGTGGAAAGCGGAGTGAACTGTGTCCACAAGCCCTCGCCGCGGATAATTCCGATGAAAACGAATATAGCTGCGACTGCCGCTCCAGCAAGAAAAAATTTGATAAGCTTGAGAAGTTTTTCTTTGCTATCAAATAAAAATACGACGGCAAAATAGAAAAGACCGTAAAAAGAATAATTTTTGAATGTGCTAAAGGCTATAGCTCCGTCGGTGTGAAGAAAAAAAGCGCTTACAAGAAAATACGCCCCACTCGCGAGAATGAATATGGCGACCAGATAATCAGCGGTTTTCAGTTTTCTCGGCAGGCCGTTTTTTATCAATTGATAAATCATCCCCAATATCACACCGACAAAAAGAATATCGAGAGGATATATCTTGCATTCCGCCCGATTCCAATATATTGGAACCAAGGTGAAAAATCTTTCAAAGACAACGGTCAGAAAAACAATGGCATAAAATCCGCTTCTTGGAAAAACAATTGAAAGGGCGAATCCAAACGCGACCACGAAAAGAAAAATTAGTAAGCTGTATCCAACGATGAAATTCGACAGAACAAAAAGCGAAACCGCCGCGATTATGAAAATGACGGTGGATGTTTCAACTGAGATCTCTTTTTTGCTTGATTTATCGTTAAATATGGCTTTCATAAAATGAATACTTTAACTGCATATAATATCATTTTGCAATAACTTTGTCAAGTGTTCTTATGGCTTATATAAAGCATTACTTTCCTATTTGGTTGATATTTTCCTGGACACAGCGATAAAGTTGCTCAAAAACGTATATTTGAGGGTTTATTTCGATCCCCTTTTGAAGACTTGCTTTTCCTGTATATACAGCTATACTGGGACATCGAGGTCAAAAAGGAGGGTGGGAGATGAAAAAAATTCATCTTATAGTTTTTTTTCTTGTTCTTTCCACCGCTTCCGCTCTCCACTCCGAGACATCGGAAGAATTCTGGAGAGGGAAAGTGATTTTTGTTAATCAATACACCCAAGAGACAATTGCCTATTTGGACGGAAAAGAACTGCGCCGCTTTTCCGCCATCACGGGGGACGCGATATTCAAAACTCCGCAAGGAATTTATCGCGTAGAGCGCAAGGATCCGAAATATTGGTCAAATAAGTATAGCACCTGGATGCCTTTTTCACTGTTCTTTATCTGGAACGAACGCACCAGAATGGCAATCCACGCCGGTATCGTTCCGCCAAAAAAGGACATTACCCGCCAGAAAGCCACTCACGGATGCGTACACGCGAGAGATGGTGACGCAAAATGGCTGTTCGACTGGGCGGAAGAAAAAACAACAAAGGTTGTCGTTTATGGCGATCGCTCTCAAGACTAACGGCAAGCATGGTTTCAGCTTGCCGTTTTAATTTTTCCAAAATAAAGAACCGCGTCAGAGACACAACCCGTTTGGGTCATGCTCCGACGCGGCTCAGTTTTTTCTTTGCCCCTTTTTCCTCCTTTATGGGGCGACTTTGTGGCCGAGATCCGGCCAAGATTTACTTAACTATGAGACAGCAGCCCTTTTCATTGGAGCAGTCGATGCCAACTCCAACGAGCTTGTAGGGACCGCCCGAAACCATTTCAGGGGTAATGAACAGATACCTGCCCCCGCTCTTCACCTGGAACCGCCGGCCCTGCTTGAGGTCGATGGTCATCCCGGGGGCACGGTCAATGCGCTCCCAGTAATACCGTTCCAGGGAGGCCCCGGAAATGCCAGTAACGGTGATAGTGGCGGTATCTCCGGAGACAGTCGCCGTAATCGTGGCGCCGTTGGACAGATAAGTGGCCGCCAGGGCCGCAGTAGCTAAAAACGCGATGGATAACATCACTACCGGGATAAGCTTCCATAATTTGGTCTTCATAGCGTTTCACCTCTCCTTGATGTATTCCCCACGCATGCAGGAAAGTTGTGTTCCGCACCGCCGGCTTTCGCTTTCAGCGCGGAACGGGTTCACATCGCTTTGGGTTTATCCTGGCCCGTTGGGGCGCAGGAAGTTTTTTCCGGGGCCTGGGCAGGTTGCTCAGGCTTTTCTGCCGGTTTTTCGGGAACTACTTCCTGCTCTACTTTAGCCGGAGTTTTAGGAGGCGTTGCAGGCGCTTCCGCCGGCTTTGCCTCGGGTTGAGGTTTAATTTCAGCCGGAACCGCGGGCGGAGCTACTTGCTCCACCGGGGGTCCGCCCAGATTTGGGACAGTTAACTTCCTTTCCGGAGGCGGAGGCTGCGGGACCTTAATCGGCCCTTCCGGCTTTTCTGTCGAACACCGGTTCCGCAACCCCTTCTTGGCCAGCCGCTTTTTCTTTATTTTCACCGGCGGCGTTTCGATCGCCGAAGGAGGGGTGATGATTTTAGGCACTCTTGGCGCTTCCGGAATTTTCACAACCGGAACAGGCGGACAG
>JAZDKQ010000030.1:0-7858 GCA_043802865.1 Candidatus Moraniibacteriota bacterium | reverse complement strand
AAAAGATTGAAGAAAACATATATCAAAATGAGGCCTATGATGGCGGTGATGATGAGAAGCAATTGCATCAAAAAAATGAACCAATGCCGGCGCAGGAAAAGAATCACTTGCTCGTCATCGTGTTGTCCCGGAAAATTTATTTCTCCAAACATATGCTTGCTTCGTAGAGACGCGATTAATCGCGTCTCTACTGGATTATAGATGAAAATTTCCGAATATCTGCTCCCAGTTGACTTGTCTAAATAACACAAAATTCGAAATAATCAGCAAAACGGCGCCAATGATATAAATAAGCGACATAACTCCCGAAACTTTACGATTGATTTTGTAATAAAGCAAATGAAAAACAATCGCCGCTCCAAAGGCGATGAAAATAATGACGAGGATGGAATAGAGAGTGATGATGATTGAGGACATGGCTTAGTTTACTTGCTGAGATTACTTATTGCGTCTCACGCTTTGCATTGCATCAAAGAAACTTGTTTTTTTGTTTTCCTTTTTTTCAGAATTGGAGGAAGTACGAGCCGATTTAGCGCGCGAAGCGAAAAAAGCAGGGGTGACTTTCATCGTCTGGCTAGCAGAATTTTTAGTGGTTTTTGTTCTGTCTTCGTCTGTACTTTTGATCGTTTCAGATTCGTCATGTTCATATCTTCTCGAGCTTTCTGGAAAAAATGCCCTTGCGATCGAACGTCCTTCTGTGCTCGAGATATCCTCAACTTTTCCATGCGCGAGTTCGTAGGCAATTTTTTTCATATCATGAACATCTACTTTTCCATCTTTGGCCTTTTCTCTCAAAAGATCGTGAAATTTTTTTTGCTCGTCTGGTCGATCGAGAACTTTTGCTATCGCAGGATCGCGCATTATCTCCCGAAAAGATGGATCATATCGATAATCTCCTCTCGTGCGTTTGCGCGAAATATATTTTGTGTGATTTGAAAATAAGTCTTTTACGCCCATAGGAATAGAATTAAAACAATTTATCTTGCTCTTTATTATATTTTATCCCCAAATGCTTGTAGGCCGCTTCTGTTGCCATTCTTCCGCGGGGGGTGCGGGTGAGGAAGCCGATTTGGAGGAGAAATGGTTCATAGACATCTTCGATCGTCTCCACTTCTTCGCTTGTTGCGGCGGCGATGGTTGTGATGCCGACCGGTCCGCCGTTGAATTTTTCGATTATTGTCCGAAGAATTTGCCGATCCGTCGGCTCGAGTCCCAATTCATCGATTTCAAGATTGGCAAAAGCCGCGCGGCACAATTCTTCTGTTATTGTATCACTGTCCGACACCTGCGTGAAATCGCGAACCCGTTTCAAGAGCCGGTTGGCAACTCGCGGGGTGCGGCGGCTGGATTGAGAAACGGTTTTCGCGCCGGCGCTGTCGATCGGAGCGGAAAGTATTTTTGAGGAGCGGTGGACTATGCTTTCAATTTCATCGTTTTCATAGAATTCCAACCGGTTGATGACGCCGAAGCGGTTGCGAAGAGGGGAAGAAATGGCGCCCAATCGCGTAGTAGCTCCTATCAAAGTAAAGCGGGGGAGATCGAGCTGCAAAGTTTTGGCTGATGGGCCTTTTCCAATGATGATATCCAGCTTGAAATCTTCCATGGCGGGATAAAGTACTTCCTCAATCAATTTGTTGAGGCGGTGAATTTCATCGATAAAAAGAATATCGCCGTCGCCAAGATTGGTGAGAATTGATCCAAGATCGCCCACTTTTTCAATAGCCGGGCCGGAAGTGACGCGAATATTCGCGCCCATTTCGTTGGCAATGATATAAGCGAGGGTCGTTTTTCCCAGTCCCGCTGGGCCATAGAGCAAAACATGCTCAATTGGCTCTTTCCTTTTTTTGGCGGCATCTATCAAAATCCGTAGGTTTTTCTTCGTTTTTTGCTGGCCGAAATATTCTTCGAAATTTTGGGGGCGAAGAGTGATGTCGAGCTTTGTGTCGTCGGTTTGTTCGCTTGAAGATGTAATCATTATTGCCATTATAGCCTATTTCCCTCTTCTTGACAAAAAAAACAGCCTGTGATAAACTGTTAAATCCTGAAAGTAGCGTATAAAAAAGGCAATATTTTCATCAGAACCTTCTGATTTGCAGGCATAATAAGGGGAGCTCGTAACTTTCCTACCGGGAACTTTCTTGCCCAGACACGGATTGTTCGGTTTCGGCTGAACTTCTCCTCGGCACTGTTCCTACCCCGCGATTCCCTAGTTGCGGGAATTTGCCTGCATTTCAGAGGGTTTTTTTGTTTTCTAATATCAAGGAATTTCCTCTGTTAGATGCCTGATCTTATAGAACTTATCCAGCGTTAGGCCCTGATTTTTGATAATTTTCTTGATTTCGCCGAGTTTTTGCTCAATAGTAGTTACTAAAATTTTAGTTAGTTCGCAATATACCCGATTGTGCTCCGGCGCATAGGCCTCCAGGCACTTGCGGCATCGTCCCCGGCAAATTTCCGATACTTCGCAGGTTTTGCAGTCGTCAAATATTTTGTAATGAGCTTTGTAAGTATTTTTCACGCGCTTATTGGTCACGTCTCCGATGAGCGCTTTTTTGTTTCCCACAAGCTCGTCGCACCAATATATTTTTCCATTGGTATCGATTACTTGGACGGATCTTCCGATCCCGCAACGGAAAGAATCTTTGTTTTTCGGATAATTAAAAACCAAGGAGGCTATTATCGCCTGAAATGGGATTATGTTTAAATTCTTTCCTTTTTTGAAATTATCCATCCAAAAATTAAAAAGCTTTTCTAGACCTGTCTTATAAGATTTCACGAATATATCTGGATTCCTAAAAATTGGCTTATTGGCAATCTGCCAGTGTACAAAATCTGTGTGCTTTAGTAGGTTAACTGCCGATTCATATAAGTTAGTTTCTTCGTCAATCGTCATTCTTCCGATAAACTGCGCGTCAGTTTTTTTTCTGGTAAAATCTATGTTTTTTATGATTCGATGATACGATCCGGCACCCCTGTGTTTCTCTTGAGTTTTTTTATCCCCGTCAGCCGAAACAAATATGACAGATATTTTTTCGAGAATTGCTTTCGGAATTTTATTCAGTAGTAATCCATTTGTATACATTGCAAAACGGATTTGTGTGTTTCGAAGCTTTTTGATGAATTTATCGATTACTTGAGGCACGAGCAGTGGTTCGCCGCCGAAAAATACAACCCAGTCTCCTTTTTTCTCGTTATCTGCAATATATTTTACGATTTGATCAATTTTTTTATCGGGAATATCTTTTCTCTTCTGAGATAATTTTTCTTTCACATAACAAAAAGAACAACGCAAGTTGCAATTGTAGGTAATGTATATGGAATATTCCATAAAGATAACATTATTCTTCCGTCACCCGCTCCACTTCTTCCATTGTCGTGATGCCTTCGAGGACTTTCAATATTCCGTCTTGGGGCATGGTGATCATTCCTTGCGAGATAGCCAACTCTTCCACTTCGGAAGTGGTTGGCTGTTTTGTTGTGAGTCCTTCCATTTCTTTGGTCATCGAGAAGACCTCACTCACGGTTGTGCGACCTTTGTAGCCGATGTTGTTGCATTTTTCGCAGCCGACGGCTTCGAAGATTTGGCCGATCTCTTTTGGAATTTCAATGTCCGCTTTTGGCGAAATGCCGTGAAGAATTTTTTCGATGTGCGTTTTCACTTCGGGGCTGGGCGTGATTTTTTTCTTGCACTCTGGGCAAAGTGTGCGCACCAATCTTTGCGCCATAAAAGCGTTGACTGAAGAGGCAATATCCGTTGGTGAGACGCCCATATTGATGAGGCGCTGGACGGAACCGGGCGCGTTGTTTGTGTGAAGGGTGGAAAGCACCAAGTGTCCGGTGAGCGAGGCCTGCACGGCGATTTGCGCTGTTTCATCGTCGCGAATTTCACCGATCATTATAATGTCGGGGTTCTGGCGAAGAAGAGCGCGTAAAGCTTTTGGAAACGAATAGCCTTTTTTATCATCAGTTTGCGTCTGTAATATACCCTTGAAGCGATATTCGATCGGATCTTCAATGGTGATGATTTTCACTCCCGGTTTATTGAGAATGGCAAGCAGGGAATAGAGAGTGGTCGTTTTTCCGCTGCCTGTTGGTCCGGTGTTCAGAATCACCCCGTTCGGTTTTTTGGACTCGGCGAGAAGCAAATCGAGATTTTGTTTTCGGATTCCTAATTTTTCAAGATCAAGCGCTTCGGCCGACTGATTGAGAAGACGCATCACGACTGTTTCGCCGTAACCGCCCAAGATGATCGAAACGCGCACATCCACTTCGCGATCCTTCACGTCTTCAAGCGCTCCTCCATCGAGATTAATTCCAAAGCGGCTGTCTTTCACTCCTTGCTCGACATCCGTTGCCTTGAACCCGCTCAAAATTTTGATATTTCCCAAAAAGTGCGGATACTCGTTCATAGGAAGCGAGGCAAAGTCTTGCAAAATCCCGTCAATTCGGTAGCGGATTTTCACCGAGGTCTCTTCCGGCTCGATGTGAATGTCTCCAGCGTCGAGCCATAGTCCCACTCCGAGAATATAACGAAGGGCGTTTTCCATTGAAGATCCGGCGATCAATTTGCCGAGAGCCGAAAAATCTTTTTTGGCCGCCGAGATGACTTCTGAATCTTCCGCAGTGATCACCACGGATCGCAAGAGCAGCTGGCTGATTATCTTTTCATAAAGCTCTTCCAAAAATTTTCCTTCGCCGGTCACTCTCTGAACTTCTTCAAGGGAGGTGGCGCCTTCGAGGGATTTCAAAATTCCATCCTGAAGCATTGTGATCATTCCGGATTCGAGCGAAAGTGCCAAAATTTCTTCTTCCGGCGCCATTTCGGTGATCTTTGCGGAAATTTCTTCATTCATCGTGAAAATCTCAAAAATACCGATCCGCCCTTTGTATCCGAGTCCGTGGCATTTTGAGCAGCCCTTCGCGCGATAGAACGAATCTATATTCTTTGGAATCGCGAGCTTGGCCTTCGGGGATATGACGGCCAGAATTTTCTTGATGCTCTCGATCGATTCGCGCGCTGGAACATATTTTTCTTTGCAGTGCGGGCAGAGCTTTCGCACCAGACGCTGGGCAATGATCGCGTTTATGGCGGCGGGAATGAGGGAAGGTTTGATTCCCATGTCGACCATTCGAGGAATGGCTTCGATCGAGCTGTTCGCGTGAATCGTGGAAAGAACCAAGTGTCCCGTGAGCGAAGCATGAATGGCGATGGAGGCCGTTTCATCGTCTCGGATCTCGCCGACCAAAATGACATCCGGGTCTTGGCGGACGATGGCGCGCAAGGCATTCGCGAAAGTGTATCCTCGCGATTTTGAGACTTGCGTCTGGGATATTCCCTTGATCCTGTATTCGATTGGGTCTTCAACGGTGATTATTTTCGTTTCCGGCGTGTTCAGCTGGTTTATCGCCGCGTAGAGGGTCGTTGTTTTTCCGCTGCCGGTCGGGCCGGTGTTCAGAATCATCCCGTTTGGGTTTTTCATTTCTTCGATCAGCTTGTCATAGGCGAGTCCGCGCAGTCCCAAATCTTCAAAATTCAAGGCGACGGATTCTTGGTTCAAAAGCCGCATCACGATGTTCTCCCCGAAATTTCCGGGAAGGATCGAAACGCGAACATCAATTTCCTTTCCATCAAGGCCAATTGAGAACCTTCCGTCTTGGGAGATATCACGAACATTGATTTTCATTCCGGAAAGTACTTTCACGCGCGACATTATGAAATGATATGACTGGGCGGGAATGACGGTGATGTTTTGAAGAACTCCATCAAGGCGGTAGCGAAGCCGGATCCCGTCCTGCTGGGGCTCGAAGTGAATGTCGCTGGCTTCCATTTTGACGGCTCCGGCGACAACGATGTTCAGAACTTCAGTCGTTGGAATTTCGGTGATCCTTTTTTTGAGATCGATGACATCCTTGAGTTTTTTTTCAAACTCTTCGAGATCAGCGCCCGTCAAAGTGAGGCGCAATTCCTCAAGGCTCTCGATGAGGGCGATATGCTTGTATTTTTCGATCGACTTTTGAAGTCCGCTCCGAGAACAAACAAAAAATTTGATCGTGAAGCCCTCGTCTTTTTTCAGTGTTTCAAAAAATTCTTCGAGCTCGGTATTTTCTGGATTTGGTGAAGCGAGGCTGACATTTTTTCCGGCGCGCTGAAGGCAGACGACGCTATATTTTTGAGCGTCTTCTTTTTTGAGCGTGCGAAGAGTCTCCGGATCGATCGGAAAGATGTTGAGGTCGATATACGGCAAACCCAAAGCCGCGGCAAAACCGGCCGCCTGCTGTTCTTCGGACTCATGTTTCATTTTTGAGAGTACCCGACGCACTTCTTCCTCATGCGCGCCATGAATCTCATGAAACTCCGTTTTTTTGTTTTTGTCTTCAGGCATACGTATGCTTTTATTTTATGCTATTTGGCACAAAAAAACAAACCCGCCCACATTGCTACGCGAAGCGTTGTGGGCGGGTTGGCAAGAGTTTCCGTAAACTGATAAAATACAATCAAATGAAAAACAAAATTCTCAAATTTCCCGAAGGTTTTTTGTGGGGCGCGGCGACGTCGGCGCATCAGGTTGAGGGTGGGACGAAAAATGATTGGACGGAATGGGAGAAGAAGAACGCAAAGCGTTTAGCGCGCGAGGCCAAAACAAAATGGGCAACTTGGCAGCAAGAGAAATTCCCGGAAATGTTTGATCCGGAGAATTATATCTCCGGCCGGGCTTGCGATCACTACAATCGCTATGAAGAAGATCTTGATATCGCCAAATCTTTGGGGCACAATGCCCATCGGTTTTCCATTGAATGGTCTCGAATCGAACCGGAAGAGGGAAAATTTGATGAAAAAGGAATAGAGCACTATCGAAAAGTCATCAAAGCCATACGCGCGCGCGGTATGGAGCCGTTTGTGACATTGTGGCATTGGACGAATCCTTTATGGCTTGCAAGAATTGGCGGTCCGGAAAGCAAAAAGTTTTCTTATTATTTTTCCCGCTACGCAAAATATGTTGTAGAAAATCTGGGAGACTTAGTTGATTTTTGGATAACTCTCAATGAGCCGACTTCAGTTATTGCCAATTCCTATACAAAAGGTATCTGGCCCCCTCAAAAGAAAAATCCGCTAGCGGCTTTCAAGGTTTATAAAAATCTTGCAAAAGCTCACAATGAAAGCTATGGAAAGATTCGTGATATTTTGCCGAAAGCTAAAATTGGATTTTCGCATATCATGCCATATTTTGAACCCTTCAACGCTAATTCAATTTTTGACAAAACCGCGACAAGACTATTCAAATATTTTTCCATAGATAGATTTTGGAATCTAACAAAAGGGCAAAATGATTTTTTGGCCGTTCAGTATTATTTCCGTGATCTTATAAAATTCCCCAGAGTGAGAAAAAATAAAAACGAATCCGTCTCCGATCTCGGCTGGGAAGTATATCCGGAAGGAATTTACCGCGTCCTAAGAGACCTTAAAAAACATAATCTCCCGATTTATATCACAGAAAACGGATTGGCTGATGCAGGAGATAAAAAGCGAGAAAAATTTACCAAAGATCATTTGCGCTGGGTTCACAAGGCGATTCGAGAGGGTGTGGATGTGCGCGGCTATTTTCACTGGTCGCTTCTCGACAATTTCGAATGGGATAAAGGTTTTTGGCCGCGGTTCGGGCTGGTCGAGGTGGACTATAAGACAATGAAACGAAAAATCCGTCCGAGCGCCTGGGAGTACGCGAAAATTTGCAAGAATAATTGCTTGGAAATAAAAAAATAAAATAAAATTTATGTGGATGTTGTTTGCCGTCGGTGGCTATACCCTCCTCGCTGGAGAAGCGGTTTTGAGCAAATTTTTGGTCACCGCCCGGCTCAA
>JAZDKQ010000029.1:0-7325 GCA_043802865.1 Candidatus Moraniibacteriota bacterium | reverse complement strand
GATGCTTATTTTAATTGTGATTTTTATCTAAATTATTGATTGAATGTCCCAATATTACAACTCACAAAGAAAAAAAGGATTATACGGCGAAAATTTTTCAAAGCCGTTTAAGTTATCGAGATCGAAGATCGATTTGTTTTTGGATTGTCCGCGGTGTTTCTATATGGATCGAAAGCTGGGAGTTGGCCGCCCACCGGGCTATCCCTTTGCGCTGAATTCTGCGGTGGACACGCTCTTGAAGCAAGAATTCGACATTCACCGCGCCAACGGCACGAAACATCCCCTGATCGAGAAATACGGCGTTGACGCGCGGCCTATTCCGCATGACGATCTCGACAAGTGGTGCCACAACTTCACCGGCATTCAATATTTGCATGAGCCGACCAATCTCCTGATCTTCGGCGCGATTGATGATCTTTGGGAAAATTCCAAAGGCGAATATATTGTCGTTGATTATAAAGCAACATCAAAGGACAAAGAGATCACCGCGCTTGATGAAGAATGGCACAAGGGATACAAGCGGCAAATGGAAGTTTATCAGTGGCTTCTTCGGCAAAACGGCTACAAAGTTTCAAGCACCGGCTATTTCGTATATTGCAACGGGAAGAAGGACAGAAAAGCTTTCGACGGCAAACTCGATTTCGACATCACGCTCATTCCGTACAAAGGAGATGATTCCTGGGTTGAAAAAACACTTCACGAAGCGCATAAGTGCTTGAAAGGCGACAAAATTCCTAAAGCCAATCCTGACTGCGATTATTGCAGTTATATTGAAGCAGTTAAATCAAAATAAGAATTAGAAATTTCAAGATGGATATTTTTCAGGATTTAGAAAATTTTTTAAATAGAGGTTCTAACCCTCAAATTATTATTACGGGTCGGGTCGAGAAAGTTTTAGTTGGCACTTCAGGAAAATATCGTTTTATAGTTCAAACACGCGATGAACATAATCCGCCACACTTTCATGTAAAGACAAAAGACGGGTCTATTGATGCAAGTTATAGAATTAGTGACTTCAAGTGTATGGAAGGATATCATGATCGCCTTGATAAGGTTGTGCGCGCTTGGCTGGAGGCAGGAAATAATAAAGAAAAAGTTGCGAATGAGTGGAAAAGGATTCAGGAAAGTTTGTTGTAAGCTAAGAATTTTTTGTTATTTTTTCATTCAAGCAAAAGATATATAACAAATAACTTCATGAAAAAAAACAAGGAGATACTACAGCTTTCAGAAGAAATCCTTTCGAATATTGAAATGGGAGATTTGAGCTTGGAAAAAATAATCTCGAAATGTAAAAAATTAGCCAGACTAAGAGATGATTATGCTGCGCTCAAGTGGTTTACTTTGGAATTACACGGCTATGATCTTAAAAATATGCCGACTGGATTTAGTGGAACGGATTTATCAGATATTGCGATAAATGTTGCTGGAAGGGGTGTTATATATGAAGATCCAAAGACAGGAATTAAACAACAAAACTATTGGATATATTCAATTCCAGAGTTGGAATCGGCTGTTATGACTGACGAAATTAATTTTAAAAATATAACTTTTCCGAAAAACTTTACGCCAGCAATAACAAAAGCGGGCAATACAGGCATTTTTGCAGGTTCAACATTTGCAACAGAAACATATGCTACGGCTCTTAATGCGGCTCAGCAGCATAAAGCTGCTCTTGCTGCAAACATATTAAGACAAAAGTCACTATTGGCAAGAATATCAAGCAATATACACAATTATGTACTCAACATAAATATGCAGTTGAAATTTGAAAATATCACTGAATCAATCTTTCAGGAAACTAAACTAATAGTAGATAAAAAACTCGGAAAAATTTGTCCTAACTCAATGAGAATGTTTTTGTCATGTTACGATAGAATGAGATCAGGAAATCCCGAAGACTGGTCGCAGGCAATGTCAACTTGCAGAAATATACTTAAAGAGTTTGCCGATTTTGTATTCAAACCACAAAAAAAGCCATTTGTTAAAAAAAATAAAGAAGTTCTTGCTGTTACGGAAAAAGAATATAAAAATAGGATTCTCGCTTTCATTGATCAAGAGACAAGGGGAGAAAAAAATAAATTTCTATCAGCTCGAGCTAATGATTTAATTGCTAGAATTCATTCACTGAACGATCTTTTATCAAAAGGCGTGAAAAACGAAATAAATAAAATAGATGCGAATATGTGTCTTTTGGATACATACATGCTTTTAGGCTCTATTATTGAACATGTAAAATCATAGTTTTTTTGATTCGCATTATCGCATATTCAACGCAAGGCTGATTTGTTTTCGGGTGAGCCAATCAAGAAAATCAACACTTCCCCATCAACGCTCGCATCCGGTTCACTTGCACTTCAACACGAATCCAATTCTCAAGAATTCCATTGATCAGCGTCGGCAATATGTTCATAGGTGCAACCTGTTCTCCCCGCATCGAAAAATATACTCTCCGCGAGTGTATTTTTTTTCTTGAGAAATCGCGGTATTAATGATAGCATTCAATCAATATGAATCTCTCAAAACTTGAGCAAATTTTGAAATCAGAGCCCGCGTTTCGGCTGAAGCAGGCCAAGAAAGCGGTTTTTTTTGATTTGATCGAAAATTGGAACGAGGCGACGACCCTTTCCAGGGATCTTCGCGAAGTGTTGCAAAAAGAAGCTTCACTTGAGGTCAAGGGGAAAATATTTGCGTCAAAAGATAATCGGACAGTGAAAGCCTTGATTGAGCTTGAAGACAGTCTTGCAATCGAAACAGTGCTCATGAAACACACGGACAAGCGCAATACGGTTTGTGTTTCATCGCAAGTTGGATGTCCCCTGGGATGCATCTTCTGCGTCACCGGAAAGATGGGCTTCAAGAGAAACATCAATGAGTCCGAAATCGTGAATCAGGTTTTGTTTTTCGCGCGATATTTAAAAAGACAAAAAGAAAAAATCACCAACGTCGTTTTCATGGGGATGGGCGAGCCTTTTTTGAATTGGGAAAACGTGAAAGAAGCGATTCAAATTATCAATGACGACAATTGCTTCGGAATCGGAGCGAGAAAAATTTCCGTTTCAACGGCGGGCATCACAGAAGGAATTGCAAAATTGATTCAAGATTTTCCGCAGATCAATTTGGCAATCTCCCTTCACGCGCCGGACGAAAAATTGCGCGGAGAATTGATGCCGGTCAACAAAAAATATTCGATCGCAAAAATATTGAAATCAGTCGATGAATATATCGAAAAAACCAACCGAAAAGTGATGTTTGAATATGTGATGCTCAAAGATGTGAACGATTCCGAACAGCAAGCGAAGAAGCTGGCGAAGCTTCTCAAGAAGCCTCTATATATGGTGAACCTAATCGCCTACAACCCAAATGGGCGATTTGAATCATCGCCTGCGGAAAAAATCAAAAAATTCAAGGCAATTTTGGAAAAAGAGGGGATTTTTGTCACGCAAAGATACCGCTTCGGGACCGACATCGAAGCCGCCTGCGGACAATTGGCGGGGAAAGACTGATATGTGATAAAATTATTGTCAATGAAATCGGATAATAATTAAACAAAAAAGCAATGGAGCAAAATCCAACGGAGCAAGGAGGACAAGAGCAGCAACAACAGCCTATGCAATCGTCATCCGGACAGCCGCCGAAGAAAAACAACACCAATACGGTGCTGATCATTGTCGCAGTGGTTGTTGTTTTGGGATTGATGATGTTTGTGGGAGGCTATTTCGTAGTGAAGAGCCTCAAGGCGAAAGTCTCGCAAAAAATCGGCCAGACAATCGGGGAAAATATGTTGGAAAAAGCAATCGAGCAAGGCACCGGCCAAAAAGCGGATGTGAGCGCCGACGGGAATAATGTGAGCATCAAAACTGATGATGGGACATTCGCGGCTTCCGGCGAAGGAACGATCAAGCTGCCTTCGGATTTTCCGTCTGATGTCTTCACATATCCCGATGCCAAGATAACTTTTGCTATTTCGACACCGGCCAATGCGGCAAGCGGAACAACAGCCAGCTATATGGTCGCGTATACCGTGAACCAAAGCGTTGCGGACGTGGCCGCCAAGTACAAAGCGGAAATGACAAAGAACGGCTGGACGATGGCATCGGAAGCCAATTATGGAGCAATGATGATCGATTTCAAAAAAGGAAACAAGGATGTTGCGGTGACTATTGGCGATAGTGAAGGCGACAAAGCCGGAGCAACGGGAGTTTCCGTCACCGGTTCTGAAAACTAGGCCTGTCAAAAGAAAAACTATTTGCAAGCATATAGACACGCATCAATCCATCCGGAAAGTTCGGCTTCGGTATTCACGTATCCGCGAATATTGATTGTGCTGCCTTTGTGAATTCCAAGATGCAAGTGTTTTCGCTCGCCGTCGGTTTCGGAAGAATAGGCTTTGCCCAAAATTCCAATCTCATCGCCGGCGCTCAAAGTGTCGCCGGCTTTTTTTGATATACTGGCGAGCCTTATATGTCCGTATATTACGGTGACAGGCTCATTATCTAAATTGCAATTTTGGACAAGGACACTGCCGTATCCGGAAGCAGTTTTTTTCATGGCTATTTTTCCGGCGCAAATGGCGCGAACCGGTACGTTCGAGTTGAGCTCTTCCGGAAAAATTTCAAAATCTGTCCCGGTGTGAAATCCTTGGAACCCTTCCGGCTGGACAGGCGAAGTTTTGGGAGTTATATATACGCCAAACGGTTTTTTCGTCACTCTTTCGGTCGCGCGGCCAAGAGGCGAAAGGAATTCGTTTGAATTTTGAATCGCGGCGGCAGGCTGATTGTCCTCCGGCGCGGACGAAGTGGCGGGAATATCCGTCGAAATATTTTTTGCCGGAACAGCCGAATTCCCCCAAAAAAAGATATTTGTCGCCAAAACAAAAACGGATCCGGCGAGAATTATCAATAGCAAGGCAACAATAATTTTTTTCATAGCGATGTTCTTGATATTTCTTACATGATTATCCTCCATTATATTGCAAATACAAAATTACCTCAAATTATGCTTTGTACAAGCCATAAAAACGGGGGGATTTTGCTTGCCAAGAATTGGGATTTTTGATACAATAGTATAAGAGTAAAAACAAAGACGATGACAATTCGCGCGTATCTTTGGGGGATGCGTTTTTGCACGCTTGTGGCTCTGGCGGCTCTGGCGCTGGTGGTATATCGCATCAATCCGGAAAAGGACGGAATTCCGGGGCAAACGCTTTTTTACATTAGTTTATTTTTTTTCATAACGGGGATTGCCACGCTTTTTTTGTTTTGGCTGCGCCGGACTTTTTCCAGAAACGAAGTGGTATATGCCAATGTCGGGATCAGTTTCCGCCAAGGCATGTTTGTTGCACTGGCCGTTCTGGCATTGCTCATCTTGCAAAGTTTCCGGCTTTTGGTCTGGTGGGACGGAGGGATAGTAGTCGCTGGTGTTTTACTTGTAGAATTATGGTTTTTGTCGAGATAGCAAAATTAATTTTCAATTTTAAATTTCAAATTTAGCCTTTAAAATTTCCTGTCTATGCCCAAGAAAAAAGAACAAAAATCCGAATATAGCGCCAAATCCATCCAAGTTTTGGAGGGTCTTGAGCCTGTTCGCAAGCGTCCGGGTATGTATATTGGGGGAACTTCCGTGGAAGGCCTCCATCATTTGATCTGGGAAGTCGTGAACAACTCGATCGATGAAGCGATGGCCGGACATTGCAAAAATATTCTCATTGAACTTCTTCCGGAAAATAAAGTCCGGGTGGTTGACGACGGACGGGGTATCCCGGTTGAAAAACATCCTCAAACCAAGCTTTCAACCCTGGAGACGGTGATGACAAAGCTCCACGCCGGAGGAAAATTTGGTGGTGAAGGCTACAAGATATCCGGAGGTTTGCATGGCGTCGGCGTGAGCGTCGTGAACGCGCTTTCTGATTGGACGCGGGCCGAGGTTTTTCGGGAAGGGAAAACCTGGATTCAGGAATATAAGCGGGGAAAACCGACCGGGCAGGTAAAATCAAACGGAAAAACAAAACAAACCGGAACGACCATCACTTTTTCTCCCGATCCATCCATTTTTTCTGAAATTACCTGGAATTGGAACAAAATTGTCGACTATATCCGCCAGCAAGCCTATCTCACCAAGGGAGTGAACGTGAAAATCTTTGACCGGCGCGAAGCGGCAAATGAAAAAGAAGCCTACAAAGAAAATAGGATCGGTTTTTGTTTCGATGGCGGGATCGCTTCGTATATAAAATTTTTGAATCGCGGAAAAGAAGTCAAAAATCAGCGTCCTTTCTATGTCGAAAAAACCCAGAGCGAAGTTTATGTCGAAATCTCGCTTCAATATATCGAAGGCCTCAAAGACCATCTGTATGCTTTTGCCAACAATATCTATACCGTTGAAGGCGGGATGCACGTCACCGGTTTTCGAACCGCGCTCACGAGAGTGCTGAACGATTATGCCCGCAAGAACAATCTTCTCAAGGACAAAGACGATAATCTCACCAGCGACGATGTCATTGAGGGAATAACCGCGGTTGTCAGCGTCAAACTCAAAGATCCCCAGTTTGAAGGACAAACCAAGGCAAAACTCGGGAACAATGAAGTGCGAGGGATCGTTTCTTCGGTAATGGCGGAAGGTTTCAATGAATATTTGGGGAAAAATCCACAGGACGCCAAATCCATCATCGGGAAATGTTTGATCTCCGCGCAGGCTCGTCTCGCCGCTCAAGCAGCCAAGCAAGCCGTGATCCGGAAAGGCGCGCTCGAGGGAATGACATTGCCGGGAAAATTGGCCGATTGTTCTTCGCGCGACGCGTCGAAGTCGGAACTCTATATCGTTGAGGGAGACAGCGCCGGCGGAAGCGCGAAACAAGGACGGGACAGAATGTTTCAGGCCATTTTGCCTCTTCGCGGAAAAATTTTGAACGTCGAAAAGGCGCGGATTGACAAGATGCTCACTTCGCAGGAAATCAAAAATCTCATCATCGCGATGGGAACGGGAGTGGGGGAAGGAATGAACGTGGACAAAATGCGCTATCACCGCATCATCATCATGACGGATGCCGACGTGGACGGATCGCACATTCGCACACTGCTCCTCACGTTTTTCTATCGCAATTTCGAAGAGATCATCAAGCGGGGATATTTGTATATAGCCCAGCCGCCTTTATATAGGATTCAAAAAGGAAAAGATGTTCAATGGGCGTATAATGAAGAAGACAAAAATGAGATTATCGGAGAATTTCTGGCGAAAAGCAAAGAAAAGCAAAAAGTTTCCGCCAAAGCCAAGAAAAAAAGCGAGCCTGAAAAAGCGGAAGCTGGAGAAGAGATCAGCGATGAAGAGAAAAA
>JAZDKQ010000028.1:0-14722 GCA_043802865.1 Candidatus Moraniibacteriota bacterium | reverse complement strand
GCGTCGAGCATTTCTTTTTGCTTTTCTTCGGGGCTTTTTGTCTCTTGCCCTCCGGGGATTTTGGGAAACGCTGCCTGTTTTCTGCTTTGCCAAACAGAAACGGCGACAAAAATGAGAAGAAGAACCACCAGCACCGCAATTCCGGCGTAGATTATTTTTTTCTCACCGAATTTTTTTGGTTCATAGAGCATAAAATTTCAATTACGCATTAACTTGGGAACGAAATACCAGATACCCGCCAAAGGCGAGGCTCGCCAGAGGCGGCCAGATACCAAATTACGGATTCGTTTCAATCCAGCCTGGACCTTTGATATAAACAGCTGCCCCCGCCAAGGTTCGATCTTAGCGAAGCGTTAAGCTCTACATCGGATGTTGAGAAGTGTTAGGAAGCAATTAATAAGCCGGATGTGAATTTTATTTACGGAACACCGGTAAAATTCACCATCAAATAAATAGTTTTGGCTTCGAATTCGGTTTTGTCTTTGATATTGCTGTCCGCTTCAATGACAATATTATCTTTTTCTTTCAGATCGGATAACTTGCCTTCGGTATCCCTGATCGGGTTAAAAGGCTTTCCTTCTTCGGGCTCGGGAAGATTTTGCAGCATCTCTCTTCTGACTATTTTGGTATCGCTGTTGACCGTAACTTTATAAGTTTTTTTTCCCCCGAAGAAAAAGGCCTCAACAGTTAAAGTATTGCCATCTATCTTTTCTATTGTCCCGCTGATACCAAACAACTCATTCGAGGCACAAACTTTGGGAATGCCGCCACTTAAGGATTGTTCCTTGGCTTTTACTAATTGCTGATCGCATTCGCTTTTGGCTTTTTTGAGCTTGAATTGGAAATAAGCGCCTGAAATCAAAATACCAAGAACTAAACCAGCAAGCAAAATGCCTGCTACTTTCCAGAAGCGCTTGCGGCCAATTATAAGGTCGCTGGAAATATCGTTGTTTTTTTGATCCATAGTTTTGTTTTACAAGAATATCTGACAATAAATTTATTTTTCTAACATCTAATGTTAAGATAATCTCTTCGCTAGGGCTCAACCCTTGCAAAACTTTAAATTTTTAGCAATCTTCAAAAAACTGATTACTGGCAACATACATACGCCTCGCCACTATCGCGGAGGGAACCCCATGCACTGCAACCACCACCCGCCGGACTAAAATAGGTGAGATAAGTGCATTCCGAACCGCAGTAGCTGTAGCCGCCGCAGAGGCCAAACAAGCCAGCGGAACCCCTGATAGTAAAACCGTTTACCTTGCAAGGACTCCCGACAGGCAGACTTCTGGCCAATGAATAATCTACATAACACCCTCCCCCTCCACCCGCCGCCGCCCAAGCCACTTGACCCGAAGCGTTTTGAGCGGTCAAAACATTTCCGGCAGCCGGAATAACACCCGGAACATTTACATACGAAGTTGATAATCCTAAAACTCCCAAAACTCCGTTTTTAATCTGGGTAATCGCGCTCGTATTTATCGGCGCGCCGACGTTCCCGCCGGGAGGGGCTTGGGTTGGCTCCGTCCAGGCGCGGACGAACTGAAGGCTCAAGCCGAGAATCAGTCCGATCATCGCCACCCCGGACCACCAGACCGCGTTTTCGAAGATTTTTTTGATTTTGTGCTTCATATTATTTATTTAATATTTATTATTTTATTCGCTCAAGTTTATTGAATTCCGCCTGAATCTGCTCTTGAGTTGGCGGAGCTGTGCCGGATTCTTTTCTCTGATTTTCCAGCGCGTCGAATTCTTTTTGGATTTCTTCCTGCGTTGGCTGTTTCGCATTAATGCTTTTTCGCATCGCTTTAAGTTTTTCAAATTCTTTTTGGATTCCCTGCTGCTCGGATGACATTATCGGCGTCGGGTTCGCGCTTGAATCTCCCGGCTTGTATTTTTTGTACAACAAGGGAACGGCAACGACCAAAATAATTGCCGACAGAAACACGGAAGCTCCAATCAGAATATATTTTTCTTTTTTTGGGGGTTCGTAGAGCATAAAATTTCAATTACGCATTAACTTGGGAACGAAATACCAGATACCCGCCAAAGGCGAGGCTCGCCAGAGGCGGCCAGATACCAAATTACGGATTCGTTTCAATCCAGCCTGGACCTTTGACTCTTATTGGCGCGGTGCATGAACCAGTGCCGCCTATTGCTGTCAATTCTGATGAACCATATCTTAGGCCTCCCGTCTCCGATACATCACAGCCGCTACTCACGCCTATATTTCCATTCGCATCTGTTCCTGATTCAGAACACGAAATAGCCGAAGATACACATCCAGTTTCGCCAGTTATGCCAATTTCGGATTTGACTGATTTATTTTCATCTGGAGAAAGCACAATTTCGTTTGGACAGTCGAGAACACAAACTGGAATATTTCTAACGATGAGCGTAAGAGAGGCCGTTCCACTGCTTGCTGAACTGGCAGTAACAGCATTATTGTATGTGGTTTCCGAACTGACCGCGCCTATTCCTAATGTTATAGTTTCTGTTTCTTTTGCAGGGTTAAAAAAATCTACAGAGATTGGAGATAGACTATTAACTATGGGATTATTTGTAAAACTAACAATTCCAGAGTTGCAATTTGCTCCTAAGCTATCTTCCTCAAGTGTTACTGTACCAGAGCTATTTTCATCCATTGTTTTAATTGCCGGAACAAATTTAAGAGTACATGGAGGCGTATACTGCGCCCGTGAGAAATCAATCCAGCCGAGTTCCCCGGCTAATCCAGGAGCTTCCGCTCCAGACCAAGCATACATTTTGTTGTCCCCTGTTCCGTCCATTTTTGTAACATCAATGCCACTTCCATATATGCCACCAACACTAAATTTAATCCATCCAGTCCATCCACCGCTATTTGAAGGAGCAACCGTTGCTTTCGCTATTTCCACTATTCTTGCCCAGCCAATCAAATTATCTCCTACACGCTTTACTCCTCCTCTTGTCGCATCCGCACCGCTGCCATCAGGAGCATTACAAGAAACAGCGCTATAAGCACTGCCACAATTATCTTGCGGATTAAAATCAATCGAACCAATTCCATTTTGAAGACCGTTATCCGGATTTCCTCCGGCATTCATCCAGGCATAACCCGTAACGTTGCCATCGCTGCCAGGAATACTTACTCCGTAAGTTGGTCCACTCATGCTTATCCACCCAATTCCAGTTTCATTCCCGTCAATGCAACCTGCAGGAGCTAGGTAGGTTTTACAGAGGACATTGCTATCGCCCGTCACTCCGCCGATGCTTACATCTTCACTTCCGCCCCAAAGCCAACCTGTCACATTTCCAGCCGCGTGAATCTTCACAATACTCGCCGCGGCGAAGACCAATACAAAAAGAGCCAAAGTGAAAACCCACTTTCGCCCTAACGAAAAAAATCTCGTCTTTTTTTGAATTCTCATTTTTTTGTTTTAATTTTTAGAGGTCAATAATATATTAGCATATATTTGGCTTGCCAACAATAAGTTATCCACAAGCACGGATATCGGAAAAAGATGCCTGAAAACAAACTACGCGCTCGCTCTTCCAAAAATACTACAAATGATATACAATTATAAATATTATTATGAAAAAAATACTTACCATTTTCGGAATAGCCTTTTTCGCTCTTCCAAAGATCACCTTCGCCGTCTGTCCCGTCTGTACGGTGGCCGTCGGAGCGGGACTCGGCCTCGCAGAATGGCTCGGGATCGACGATTCGATATCCGGCCTCTGGATCGGCGCTTTGATCGTTTCGATGTCGATTTGGACCATCAATTGGCTGAACCGAAAAAATATCCGCTTCAAGGGACGGAAAATTCTTGTTTTCTTGGGATATTATGCCATTATTATCCTGCCACTCTGGCTCAAGGGCCAAATCGGCCACCCATATAACAGGCTCTGCGGGATAGACAAATTGCTTTGGGGAATAATTCTGGGAACAATCTTATTCACCGCGGGAATCTTGTTTCACAACTATATCCGCAAGAAAAACGGCGATGTTTCCTATTTTAAAGGACAAAAGATCGTTGCGGGAATATTGCCGCTAATCATCGCCAGTATAATTCTTTATTTCACTTGTTAATAACCTAACATCGAATGTTAGGAGCGTCCTAACATTCGATGTTAGGAAACTTTCGTATGTCCGAAGACAAACTCCAAAAAATCAACGATCTTATCCAAAAAGTCGATGAAATGAAAAAAGCCGACAAGATGGATCTGTCATCAGATCAAGATCTTTCGATTGCCATTATGAATCTCGTGAGTATCGAAGAACATTTCTTTTTCACCGGCGCCAAGACCGGAAAACCGGAATATTATGACTTGCTCCAGGAAGTGCGCCAGATGCGCGGGGAGCTTCTGCGAAAAATAATCAAAGAATATGAGGGTGAAGTTTGGTGCATTTCGAAACACCTGCTTGCCGCTTCGATGAGACTGATGGAAGTCGGGACCAAACAGCACAAAGCCGGCAACAAAAAGGAAGCCGAAGAGCTTTTTGAAAAGTCCTATGATTGCTATTCCCTCTTCTGGGGGCTGAATATGAAACTGATCAAAACCGACGACATAAAAAAAATCGACGACCAGGCCGTCAATGTTCATGACAAGGATAAAAAAGGTTTTCTGGGAAAACTGGGCGAACTCGTCCGAAAAGCGGTGGACTGCTGTCTGGAATAGAAAAGCTAAATTCTAGACGAAGCCGATAGTTTAGCTTTGGAAAAAATGCGCGAAACGGCACGCATTTTTATTTTGCATATTATTCCATTTCAAACCGAATATTCGCTTTGTGCGCCGCGCCTTTGCTTTTCCAGGGCCGGATTTCCCGCGCCCAAAAAACAAAATCCTCTTTTTTCTCGCCGATTATTTTCACTTCTTCCCCGGGTCGAATCCGAAGCGGTTCGTATTCCAGCGTGTCATCATTCTCTTGCACCTGCCAGGCAAAACCAAAAAAATCTTTGAGCTCAAAATTTCTCTCATCGCTGACACCAACGATCTCTCCGGCCAAAAGACCGCGCGCCGGCTGGACCCAGATGTCTTTTCGCGCGCTGCAGCAAGTCAATTTTTCATATTCCGGTACGCTCGCTGCCACAAAATCCTCGATCTTTTCACCGGCTCCCAAAGTATGCAAAAAAGCACCGAGAAACAAACTTCCCACAATACTCAACCCCACAATGAAATATGTTTCGCGCCGGTATCCGCTTTTCGTGTGCTTGAAATTATAATGGGCAATCCAGACAAAAACCCCCAAAAAAACGATCCAAAGATAGGGAATGGAGATCAAAATATGCCCGACAAGACTGGTGTGAAGATACTGATACAAATCCCAATCGTTTGTGAAAAAAATATGGAGCGCCGCGCAAAAAGCAATTGACCCAAGAAGAAGCGAGATCAGAAAAAGAAACCAAACAAAATAATCTTTGAGCAAAAAATGCCAACGGGGCTTGGAACAGATACATTCTTTCTTGATTTTCTGCAAAACCTTGTCGCCTAGATTATCCATCCCGGTAGTAGAAATTTGACCTTAGTTTATATAGAGTAAAATCAAAAATCTAACAATTAATTATAATATGATTTGAATATATAATTTTTAATTCCTGGGGCTATGCCCAGTCAAATTTTCACTACCGGGCATATCTTATTTTCGAAATTCAATCCCCTTTTCTTCGATCGTTTTCTTCAGCTGTTTTTTTGCCCGATTGATGAGTGTCGCGACCGTCCCCAGCGGTTTTTGCAGGATGTCGGATATTTCCTTGTAATCTTTTCCTTCAATGAATTTCAAAACAAGGACTTCTCTGTATTTTTCATCCAATGTGTCAACGAGTTGGCGCACTTCTTCGGATTCGAATTTTCGCTCGGTGTCAAGCGCCAAATCCTCATCGTTGGCAATAAACTTCAAAAAATCCTCATCGGCCTCAAACTTTATTACCTGCGGGCGAGACTTCGTCTTTCGCCACTGGCTGATCACCTGATTGTGGGCAATCCTATATATCCACGAAGAAAACTTGAGGCTTTGGTCGAAATCGTTGATATAGCGGTAGGCTTTCACGAAAATTTCTTGCAAAAGATCCTCCGCGTCTTCGCGCGTTGAAGCCGAAATGCGCATAATATATCGCGTGAGCTTTTCACTGTATCGGTCAATCAGGCACGAAAAAAAATCCTGATTTTCAATCGTCAGGGCAACAAGCTCCTCATCGGTTTTTTCGCCGCAATTAGTTTTTCCTAACATTGAATGTTAGGACGCTCCTAACATTGAATGTTAGGAAACGCCCCCAATCTTACAACTCCAATTCCCCTACTTTTTCCCAGTTTCTTTCATCCAACACAACCAGTTTGTTTTCTCCGATGACATAGAGGAAATTGTCGATATATATCGCCCGTTTGGCCTGAATGTCCGAGACGGCTTTTGCGAGAGTCAGATTGTCGTTCGCGTATGAGAAAATATACCCGCCCTTTGATCCCGGCAAAAAGAAAATTTGATGCTTCGCGTCCAAAAGAAACGCATGATGGGTCGCGGAAATTTCGGAATAGTATTCATCGAGATTGTATTTGGAAATTTCTTGAGGATCCGCCGGATTGCTCACATCAAAAAGAGAAATTTTCACCTGATTATTTTCCTCGCCTATTCCCAAAATTTTATCCTTCGTGATCGAATGCAAATATGAGGAATATCCCGGAATCTTGAGCTCGCCTTTCTTCACCGGATTCGTCGGGTCAGACAAATCCAAAACATACAGCGGGTCAATTTGTTTGAAAGTGACAACATATCCTTTGTCCTCAATGAAACGAACGCCGAAAATTCTTTCCCCTTTGCCCAAGTCGATCACTGACCCTTCCGTTTTGAGCCCGTCGCCGAGAATATACACGTCGTTGGCCGTATTGTCCGAATTTCCCGCCCCAAATCCAAATCCCCACTTCAAGAAACTTTCGCCGACAGTCGTGGCCGCGCGCAGATTGCCTTGGTATTCATCAAGCGAAAACTGATTAAGCAATTTCCCCGGCACGCTTCCGGTCGAATCAATGCTCAAATTGTCCGCGTTTATTTTTACGATTCCCGTGCCATCAAGTTCCCGGCGGTGTTTTTTGATAAAATCGTTCATACGATTTGATATTTCATTTTGCATCTTGAGCCGGTCGTCGTTGGAAAGCCCATTTTGGAAACGGTTCACAAGCTCCCAAATTTCCGCCATCTTGGCAGAAGAAGAAATGTCATAATCTCCAAGATTTTTGAGTTTTTGGATCAGCCAATCCGGCGCCAGATCCTTGTTGTCGCTGAAAAACGAATAGAGCATTTTCACCTCGTCGCTGGGACTATAGTAAGTGAGATAGAGGGCGCTAGGCGACATATACACAACCGAAGAATTTTGATCACTCGATCCCATGAAAGATATGCTCTTTTCCACAGATCCTTTCTCCGGATCAACGATCATCGCCGTATAGGTCGTATCCGCCGGAACAACTGCTGTCGGATGGTATATATCCGTGCATTTCACGGAAAAATCAGCTCCCCTCGCGACAAGCGGTTTCAAAAGACAAGACCTGTCATCCCCAAAATCAGTTTTGATGGCCAGATATATTTTTCCTTTATACTCACGCGCCCCGACAATCGAAGTGGAACTTTTGAGCTCGATATTCCAAATTTCTTTGGGATTTTTTGGATCCGTCACGTCATATCCGTATATCTTGCTCGCATTTTGGTTCCAATAGTATCTTTCCGCCGGGATTACAACTAAAGTCTTCCCGATCAGCAGCAAATCCCCGCTTTTGTCGATTTTGTAGTCAACTTTGAGATCGCTGGGCGGAAAAGCTTTGATTGTTTTCGTCCCGCCGGTCATTTGCAGTGGAAATAATTCGGTCGATTCGTCCATCCTTCCAACCGTATCGTCCATCGGCATAATTTGCGGCCGCGGCACAGAGAAATATATTTCTTTTCCGTCGGTTTTCACCGCGTCCGGTTCATCAATCCCCGCGATTTGAACATTCGTTTCTGAAACGCGGCTCGGCCCGCCGCCAAAACCGGTGGCTTGCGGAAGATTCACTGCATCATTGCTTTTCATCGCCGTCGCTTCAAGCCCCATTCCGCCACCTCTCCCTCC
Organism: Candidatus Moraniibacteriota bacterium; assembly: GCA_043802865.1. Lineage (GTDB taxonomy): Bacteria > Patescibacteriota > Minisyncoccia > Moranbacterales > UBA11712 > JAPLXD01. Next base: position 6,644 of record JAZDKQ010000028.1, on the reverse strand, counting down.
AAAACCGGAACTGATATTTTTCGCCTTTTCAAGATAATCTTTGAATTCCTGTTCACTGGCGAATTTTTTGATCTCAATATTTTTTTCTTTCGGATTCACAATTCCTGTTCCCGAAGAAACCGAACCGGGTCGTTTTTGATATTTGGCAAAAATGAAAATTATGCCGGCCAGAAAAACCACGGCAATCAAAACAACCCAGAGATATTTCGAATTCGAACTTTGATTTGTGTTTTGTTCTTCGGGCATATTTTTTATTTTATAAATTTATTTTTCAATTTTGAAGAAGAACAGCAGGATTGTAGGAAATGTTATGAGTAAGATCACCCTTTTGCCGGAACAATGTCGGCTGATCATTATACTTTTTTATTCTATTTACTATTATTTTGTAATAATCTTTATTTATTTCAAATCCGACATACTGCTTGTCATTCGCCAAACAAGCGATAGCAGCAGTTCCTGTCCCCATAAAAGGATCAAGAACGATGCCACCTGGAGGACAGCTGGCTCTTACTATTCTTTCGATTATTTCCAGCGGTTTTTGAGTTGGATGATTTTCCCTCTCCGGAGCTTGCGCATGAATTCGCGAAGCGCTCCACAAATCCTTTGGATTGTATCCCATTTCCAGCCATTTTTTACCAACAAAAATTGACCTGGTTCTTGCTTTTTTTGTTTCTTCATCATAGGGGATTCTTATACTATCTATATCAAAATAATAATCATTATTTTTCACAAAAAAACCTATATTATCATGAACAGAAGAAAATTTTCTTGTTGATCCGCCCATACTCGGAACTCTCCTATCCCAAATAATTTCATTGACCATTCTTAATCTCTTTTTCAAATAAACAAATATTTCCGGCGAGTATTGCCAGCTTAAAAAAATATAAAAACTCCCCGATTCTTTCAATTTCGGCAATACGGCATCTATCCACTGATATGTCCATTTTAAATAGTTCTCTGATGATTTTTTATCCGAATCATTGCCATAATCCTTTCCCAAGCAATAAGGAGGATCAGTTAATATCAAGTCAATAGAATTATCTTCTATTTTTTCTATTCCCTCCAAAACATCTTCATTGAAAATTTTATTCATAATCCTGATTTTATTTCAAAACAATACTTTTTGATTGATCTTTAAGCGTTTTTAGAAACTTTTCTCTTGTTCTGTGGATCTTATCATGCCTGTATGTTGCCTGTATTTTATCATTCCTTGGATTGACATAAATCGGCAAAAATTGAGGCGAAAAAATTTCCAAATAATCTTTGACAAAACTTATTTTTATATTTTCAAACCTTATGCCAAAACAGGCATAAATCAAAGAATAGTTTTTGTTAACGCTATATTGAAAGTATAATTTTTCCACCGCGGAAATATCGTTTTTATTTTCCTTGCCTTCTATGTTGTGTATCTTTACATTTACGAAATAACTCTTTTTACCAACGATTATTTCGCAATCATGCAAAGATGTATCGGGAAAATCAAATTTCACGTCATCAAGGCCAAGTCTTTTGGCATTATATTTCGTTTGCTGAGTGATAACTTGCTCAACCAGCCAGCTCACAGATCTTGTATGAACTCTCAAGCCATAGGGCAAAATCTTTTTGTCAGTGATGTCAAAACTGGGCAATATTTTCAAAAGCTTCGAATATATATTTTTTACAAACTCCAAATCTTTTTCTATTTTTCTAATTTCGTCAGCCATAGCTAATATTTCTAGGTTAAAACTGAAAACTTGCTTCGATTTCATTATACCACAAAAAAACAACAAAAACACAGCTCTAAATCGAACTTTTTCGGGCCGCTGGGAATCGAACCCAGCCTACAAGACCCCCAGCCTTGCGTACTGCCGATATACTACAGCCCGATAATAAATTTTATTTTAACTTCACATAGCGAAACATCCGGTTACTGCCGATATATTTACCCGCCTCCAGAGGGCTACGGCCCGATGCCTATTTTTGCTTCATCAATGCGTCTTTTTCTTTTGTTGTCTTTTCTAATTCTTTCCCCTGATCTTCAAGATCCCTTTTCAGCTGAATATTTTCCACTTCCACTTTTTCCGCGTACTCCGCCATTGATTTGATCTCTCTCAGCATATTTTCAATTCTTGCCGCCTGGCTGCTTATGACTTTCACTGCCTCATTTATTCCGTTCGATACTGTTTCTGCCCTATATTTTAGTTCGCCCATATTTTTTTCTTACGAATTACTTTTAAAAACTAGCACGGAAAATGGAAAAGGGGAAGACTCAAAAACAAAAAGAAAAACCGGCTTTTTTCAAACCGGCTACTCCTCTTCCTCCTTGATATACTTTTCGTAAAATTCCTCGCATCTTCTGGCGCAATCCGCTGCCGTTTCGGAATCACAAGGATGACCATGTTTCGCGGAAAAACAGAAATAATAGGGATAGCATCCTCCTTTTGGTGATCCGGCCGCGGATCTTTTCAGAAAACCTCGATTCGATTCGTTGAGCGTATACCTTGCAGGAAAATCAAACTCCAGCCATTTTTCAGGATTTTTGGATATTGTATCCATTTTTCCCTCCTTAATAAGCAAAGATCTATTTCAAAACCTCATATTTTACTACAAATGAATTTTCATTTATCTTTTCGACGCTGATTAGTTTCAAATTTTGGTCGAAATCCCCGCTGAAGATCCCCAGTCCGTCGCCGAATATTTTCGGCTCGATGGTGAGCCAAAGTTCATCGATCAGTTTTTTTTTCAAAAATTGCGAGTTCAGATACGCTCCCCCTCCCAAAATTGCAGATTCATATCCCCCGCGTTCCAGTTCCGCCAAAACTTTTTCCACTTCGCCCGAAACCCACTTCACGTTTTCCTGTTCCGGCGGATCTTTTTCGAGCGTGAAAACAACATTCAATCTGCCCGGTAATGGTTTTGGGAAAGTTTTGAAAGTTTTTTCGCCCATCAGCAGCGCGCCGTGTTTTTTCGTGACATCCATGAACATCTTCTTGTCCTCTCGGCTCGTCCAGTCCGGAAAATGATCGCTCGTCTTCGCAATCTTCCCATCCGCCGTCATCGCCATCATCAAAATTATTTTCATAATATTTTTCAAAACAATCCACTTATGATACCCTCATCATCAACATCGATCTTTTCCGCCGCCGGTTCTTTTGGGAGTCCGGGCATAGTCATTATATCTCCCGCGATCGCTACAATGAAACCAGCGCCATTCGACAATCGCAGTTCCCGGATATTGAACACAAAGTTTTCCGGCCGTCCCAAAACTTTTGGATCATCCGAAAGTGAATACTGCGTTTTAGCGATGCAAATCGGCACTTTGTCGAGATTTTCCGTTTCGAACATTGAAATTTGCTTTTTTGCTTGCTCGGAATATGAACTATCCCCCGCGCCATATATTTCCTTGGCGATAGTTTCAATTTTTTCTGTGATAGACTTTTTTTCATCGTAGAGCGGAGAAAAATTCGATTTTTCTTTTTCAATCGTTTCGAGAATCGCTTTCGCCATTTCAATTCCGCCTTCCCCGCCTTTGGCCCAAACTTCGGATCGGACGGATCGCGCGCCCAATTCTCGCGCTTTCTCTTCGACGAGCGCGATTTCTTTTTCCGTGTCAGTTGGAAATATATTGATCGCCACGACTGCCGGCACGCCGAATTTTTTCAAATTTTCAAGATGTTTTTCGAGATTGACTGTTCCCTTTGAGAGGGCTTCGGAATTTTCTTCCGTGAGATTTTCTTTTTCCACTCCGCCGTTGTATTTGAGCGAGCGAATCGTCGCCACAATCACCACAGCGTCCGGTTTGAGTCCCGCCAGCCGACATTTGATGTCAAAAAATTTTTCCGCTCCAAGATCGGCCCCAAAACCGGCTTCCGTGATCGCAAAATCACCGAGCTTCAAGGCATATTTCGTCGCCAAAATGCTATTGCAACCGTGCGCGATGTTCGCGAACGACCCGCCGTGAATGAACGCGGGCGTATGTTCCAAAGTCTGAACCAGATTGGGCTTCAGCGCGTCTTTCAAAAGCGCGGCGAGAGACCCTTCGGCGTTGAGTTCCCGCGCAAAAACCGGTTTTCCCGAAGCGTTGAGTCCGATGACAATCCGCCCCAATCTTTTTTTGAGATCGGCAATATTTTCGCTCAAACACAAGATCGCCATGATTTCCGAAGCAACGGAAATATTGAATCCGTCTTCACGGGAATAGTCGCCTGATTTTTTTTCAATTTTCAGCTCAACTTTTCGCAAAGCGCGGTCATTGAGGTCCACACAGCGCTTCCAGAAAATATTTTGAAGATCAATCTGCAACTCGTTTCCAAAATATATATGATTGTCCACAAGCGCCGCCAAAAGATTGTTCGCGGCCCCCACCGCATGAATATCGCCCGTGAAATGCAAATTGATGTCCTCCATTGGCATCACCTGCGCGTATCCTCCGCCGGCCGCGCCGCCTTTCATTCCCATACAAGGCCCAAGCGATGGCTCGCGAAGCGCTAGTACAGATTTCTTCCCGAGCTTATTTAGCGCCTGCGCCAGACCGATCGAAGTTGTGGTTTTCCCTTCACCCGCGGGAGTCGGATTGATAGCCGTGACTAAAATCAGTTTCCCGTCCGGATTACTTTGTATCTTTTCCCAAAGTTCCGGCTTCAGTTTGGCTTTATAGTCTCCATAAAGTTCTAGATCTTCCTCGCCCACACCAATAATCCCCGCGATTTCCCGCACGGGTTTCATTTTGGCCTTTTGCGCAATTTCAATGTCTGAAAGCATATATTTTCCTGACATCCAATGTTAGGACGCTCCTAACATTGGATGTTAGGAATGCCCGAGATCTGGCCATGGTTTTTACAATTCCAAAATGTTCGCAAGTTGTTTCACAAGCGACACCGCGACTGGAGGCGCCAGAAGACTATACACTTCAACGCCTTCATCATCCTTCACAACGAACGGCCGTTCCAAGGTTTTCACTTTCTTCGCCGCTTCGTCATATTCATAATAATATTCTGGCGTGATTTCATAATCATCAACATATTCTTTCGCTTTGTCGACTGGAACCGCGTTTCGAATCAAGCCCTTTTTGATTCCATGCAAAGAGAAAATTTTAGAGACAAGTTTGTCATCAAGCTCGAGCCTATCTCGAATTGACTCAATACCCATATCATCGCCCTCTTTCCCGAACATTTTTGACTTTTCATGATCAGGGTTGTCGCAGATCAAGAAGAATTTTTTCTCTTGCTCGCCGTATTCGACTTCTTTGGTCGTGAAGAGCTTCAGATTTCTCGGTGTATGGCAGATGGGACAAACTTTGCGATTTTTCATCCGTTCATCAATCACCGCTTCCGGAATATCAATTGCAATGAAAATATCCGGATCTTCGCGATAATCAACCAATTGTTTGAAAAATAGAGAGTAAGAAACTTGATCCAGATTCCTCGGAAAGCCGTCAATGAAGATTATCTTTTTGCCGATCTTGTCGATTTCCCTTTTCACCATCGCCATTATGAATTCATCCGGCAGAAGCGTTTTTTGGTTGCGTCCGAGAAGAGCGTCAATAGCCTGTTCGGGAGTAATATTGCCGCGATAATTTTTGTGAAGATAATCAAGAAGTTCTTTTTTCTTTTCCTCGTCTTCCATTGCCGAATGCACATCCCGCACAAGGTCGCCGATGGAAAGATGCGCGATCTTATCGCGTCCGAAAATTTCCATCAAAAGTTTCGTGTAGGTTCCCTTTCCGGCGTTCTTTTTGCCGAGAAGATAGACGATGAAAGTTTTTCCTTCATCGATATATTTTTTCAGCTTCTCGATTTCCGGCCCGGCTTTCGCGAGAAAATATTCACGCCGCCCGTCGATGTCCGAAAGATCGAACGACTTTCCAAGCCCCTCCACTTTCGTCTTGAAAAGCGGAAATTCTGTTTCGTACTTCATGGTTTTTTTTGAAAATTATTTGATTATAAAAATATTAGCTTCCCCAGCTAACAGAATTATATTAGCAGAAAAATATTTTCGAGGCAAGAAAAAAGCCGGTCTTCCGAAACGTTCTCGGAAAACCGGCAATTAGCAGAGGCATTAGAAGTCATCCAAACCAGCCCCGGCAAAGACTGCAGAGAAAAAGATATGCGACCACGACTAGAATAAGGCCACCTCGAATTAGCTGTACCCGTGTCATCGTGATGATTCCTCCTTGTAATCTGATTGTCAAATCTAGCTCCCGAAACGTTCTCGGAAAACCATGAAGTAAAATCCGTAGAAAGCTAGGGAGATAAAAATGATACTAGCCACAATGAATTTATTACTTAAGAGTTGAGTGCTCATAATTTCCCCCTCCCAGAGTATTTTTTTCAAGTACAATATGCGGCGCACTGTCGCAATGCTGTATTCTATCACAAAAAAAGTCCGCTGTCAATCGTCTGTGAAACAATTGAGAAATGAGGCTTGTATAAAGCTCTTTGCGGTTTTTTAAGGTTCGACTTTATTTTTAAGGTTTAACCTTAAAAATGGTTTGGCCTTTCCTAGTCATCTCAAATTTCAATTCGCTGAATTCCATCGACAGATCGGGACTGACGGTGAGCTCCACTCCCAATCCTTCCATCGTTTCTTTTTGAAAATACTGGTCGAAGACGAAATTGCCGAGGGAATAATATATTTTTTTGTTTTTATAAACTTCGCTAGACTGA
>JAZDKQ010000027.1:0-2176 GCA_043802865.1 Candidatus Moraniibacteriota bacterium | reverse complement strand
GTTGTCTCAAATGATTCGAAAAGATTGCTTGTGAAAAAGTTTATGATTAATCAGGTTAATTGGGTGGATGGGGGAATCAAATTTCCTTTGCGTGCTAAGGTTCAGATCCGCTACCACGCGGAAAAGGTTTCTGCTATAATCAAGCAAGATAAGTCTGGCCGACTTGTTGTTGAAATTGTGAAGCCGGTCAGAGCAATCACGTCCGGACAATCAGCAGTTTTTTATAGAAATAGCGAAGTTTTAGGTGGTGGCACAATTTGCTAATTTTTTGAATTTAGAAATTGAGTCATTGAAAATTGTTTGAAAATTGAAAATTTATAATTGAAAATTTTAAATATATGGGAATACTCGACGATTATCAAAATCAAAATGCTGGAGAAGCAACAGACGAAGAAGCGCCCGAGTCTGATCCAAGTGAAGCTCGCCGAAAACGCCTGGATATTGAACGGCAGATTGTGATTTTGGATTCGGATCTCAAGAAAATGATCCGGGAAATCGAAGACTTGGAAGCGCAAAGGCGAAGATTCAAGAAAGAAGAAGAGCGCATCCGCATCGAGCGGGATGAGCTTGACAAAACGCTCAAAAAACTCAACAATGACCGAATGTTCATGGAAGAGGAAATCCGGGGACTCAAAAAGAAGCTGAAAGCGCTTTAATAAAACAATATATACCAAAAAATGACTGCGAACGAACTTCGTCCCGCCGTCGCCAAGGCTTTGGCGGGCAGGATTGGGCTTATCTATATTTTTGTGAATTAAATTACGATTTATTGAGGAACCTATGACAGCTCGTGAACTACGTCAAAAATATCTTGATTTTTTCAAAGAAAAAGGACATTCGATCATTCCGTCCGCGCCCTTGGTGCCGGAAAATGATCCGACCGTGCTTTTCACGACCGCCGGAATGCATCCGTTGGTGCCTTTTTTGATGGGCGAAAAACATCCGCTGGGAAAACGCCTTGTGAATGTCCAAAAATGCGTACGAACGGGGGATATTGATGATGTTGGCGACAATCGGCACCTCACTTTCTTTGAAATGCTTGGCAATTGGTCGCTTGGAGACTATTTCAAAAAAGAAGCGATTGAATGGAGTTTTGAGTTCATGACTTCGGAAAAATGGCTCGGGCTTGATCCGCGCCGCCTCTATGTGACGGTTTTCGAAGGCGATGACGACGCGCCGCTTGACCAGGAGTCGATAAATATTTGGCAGGAACAATTCAAAAAAGCTGGAATCGAAGCGAAAGTGGCCGAGGATAAAATCGTGAATTATGAAAAAAGAATAGTTCCGCTCGGAAAAGACGACAATTGGTGGGGACCAGCCGGGAAAACGGGACCGTGCGGACCCGACAGTGAAATGTTCTATGATGTTTCGCCGGAAGATGGGGCGGTCGAAGGAAAATTCGAGGAGCTCAATGGTTCGCGGCTGATGGAGATCTGGAACGATGTTTTCATGGAATACAACAAAAAAGAGGACGGAACTTTTGAAAAATTGGTTCAGCAAAATGTGGACACGGGAATGGGGCTCGAGCGGACTCTTGTGACGCTGACAGGAAAGGAAAATGTTTTTGAAACGGATATATTTCAGCCGATAATCAGAAAAATCGAAGAAATTTCAGGGAAGGAGTACAAAGAAGAAGAAAATCAAAAAGCGATGCGAATTATTGCCGATCATTTGAGATCAGCGACTTTCATGATCGCGGACGGGGTGGTGCCTTCAAATGTTGAAAGAGGATACATTTTGCGCCGTTTGATTCGTCGGGCGATCAGGCAGGGGAAAACTTTGGGAATCGAAAACAATTTCGCGGCCAAAATCGCGGAAGTCGTTATTTCCGAATACAAAGAAACATATCCGGAGCTCGAGCGCGAAACGGCGAAGATCACCGAGGAATTGAATCAGGAAGAAGTTCGGTTCCGTGAAACGCTTGAAAAAGGCCTCAAAAAAATCAAAGAAATAATCGCCGAGAGCCGCAAAGAAGAGCAAATTTCCGGAGAGAAGTCTTTTTATCTTTTTTCCACTTTCGGTTTTCCGTTGGAGCTTACGAAGGAAATCGCGCATGAGCACGGAATTGCTGTTGATGAAGAGGGCTATCGCGAGCAGTTCAAAAAGCATCAGGGTTTGTCGCGCACGGTTTCGGCGGGGATGTTCAAAGGCGGACTGGCCGATGCGGGAGAAAATG
>JAZDKQ010000026.1:0-2444 GCA_043802865.1 Candidatus Moraniibacteriota bacterium | reverse complement strand
CCTTCTTCAAATATCGCCTACCTCATCGCTTCGCTTATTTGAAAAAACCCCGAGCGATTGCAATCATCGGGACACAAAGTTCTAAGAGCTGAGCCGAAGATCGGATTCGACTGTTGCACGAAGTATAAATTATTTTATTTCTCTAAAAACACATTTGGTATTTGCTTTTGTTTATAATTTATCGGAGAATAAAAATATCAATTCAGCTAATACAGGAATTATGAACCTACGAATCCTCGGAATCGACCCGGGCACAGCCACGACCGGCTGGGCGGTGGTTGAAGAAAAAAACAAGAATCCGAAGTTGGTAGCTTGCGGGTGCGTGAATACTTCCAAATTCCACTCCGACGAGGAGCGGCTGGTTGAAATTGGGCGCGATATCGCCTTGCTCATCAAAAAATACAAACCCGACGAAGCGGCCGCTGAGGACCTTTTCTTTTTCAAAAATCTCAAGACCGCCATCACTGTTGCGCAAGCACGCGGGGTGATATTATATGAAATCAAGAAAAATAGCGTTCCCCTATTTTCCTATACCCCGCTTCAGGTGAAACAGGCGCTCACCGGATACGGTCGAGCGGACAAAAATCAGATCCAGTTGATGGTGAAAAATATCTTGCGCCTCCAGCGCGCTCCCAAGCCCGATGACGCCGCCGACGCGGTGGCGATCGCGATTTGCCATTTGAATACACGAATGAAACGAATGTTGACACAAATTTAACGAAAATCATTTGTTGTATTCGTATTGTTATTCGTTCGCATTTGTGTTTTTTCATTGACAAACCCGCCAAAAATAAGTAAGATAAAGCCAGATTGAGGGGCTTTTTTTATTCATAATCAAACTATTCCTATGAATCAATTCATTTCGCTCGCCCTTTCCAACGGCGTACCGCTCGATACGCTCGTTTTGGTGCTGATTTTGCCTATTATTGTGACTCTTATCGCCTTTTTCCGCCAGGTGATCGGGATCAAGGCCTTTGGAATCTATACTCCCGCGATCATCACCTTTGCCTTTCTCGCGACAAATGAGATCCGGTATGGAATCATCATATTCATCACCGTCATTGCGATTGGAACATTTGTCCGCTTTCTTTTGAAGCAATTCCGCCTGCTCTATCTCCCCCGCGTCGCCATCATGATCACGATCGTCGGGTTCGCGATCCTCGCGCTTCTCATCATTGGTGGAATATACAACCGCACAGGCCTCGCTAGCGTCAGCATCTTTCCGATTCTCATTATGATCACGCTGGTTGAAAAATTCGTCGCCGTTCAAATTGAAAAAGGCGGACGCACAGCCGTCATTCTCGCCATCGAGACTCTCATCATTTCCGTCATCGGATACTACATCGCCAGCTGGCCGGCTCTCATTGGTTTCATTTTGAACTATCCGTGGATCAGTCTTTTCACTATCCCGTTCAACATCTTCCTCGGCAAGTGGACGGGACTGCGCCTTTCTGAATATTTCCGATTTCGTCAAATTATCAAATCCAAATGATATCGTTCTTCGGCAACAGCCGAAAAATTCTCGGGATGAACGCCCGCAATTTGCAGTTCATTCGTCCCAACAATCTCCGCCGCGCCAAGCGTCTCGCCGACGACAAACTTTTGAGCAAGCGCGTTCTGAAAAAAGCGGATCTGCCCGTCCCGAATCTGATCGCGAAGATAAGGAGCGCGGAAGAACTTGAAAATTTTGACTGGGGCGCGCTTCCAGATTCTTGGGTACTGAAGCCGAATCGAGGATTTGGCGGTGAGGGAATTTTGGTTGTCTATGGAAAGAAAAAGAGCACAGAAAACACATGGATCAAGGCCGACGGATCACTCATCACGATCGATGACATCAAAACGCATATCTCAAACATTCTCGACGGAAGCTATTCCCTTTCCGGCGTGCCGGACATCGCTTTTTTTGAAGAGCGGCTGAAACTCCTGAAACTTTTCAAGCCCTATGCCTTCAAAGGAATTCCCGACATCAGGATTATTGTATATAACAAAGTGCCAATGATGGCGATGCTGCGCCTTCCGACGCGCGAATCGGACGGAAAAGCAAACCTTCAGCAGGGCGGGGTCGGTGTGGGAATTGATATGGCGTCCGGCGTGACAACAACCGCCGTTTTTCGAAAAAATACGATTATTGAATATCTACCCGGGACAAGATTGGTTCTTTCCGGAATAAAAATCCCCTATTGGAAAACAATTTTGGGCCTCGCTGTGCGGGCGCAGGAAGTTTCCGGACTTGGATTTTTGGGAGCTGACATTGCAATCGATCGCGACCGCGGACCCGTGTTCTTGGAACTCAACGCTCGCCCGGGGCTCTCAATTCAGATCGCCAATCTCGACGGACTGCTCGGCCGTTTGCAAAGAGTTGAAGGCTTGAAAATAAAAACCAACGAAAAGGGCGTCACCGTCGGAATGAATCTCTTCGGAGGCGAGATTGAAGAAGAAATCGA
>JAZDKQ010000025.1:0-26559 GCA_043802865.1 Candidatus Moraniibacteriota bacterium | reverse complement strand
ATTTTGGCGGGCATTGCGGCCGGCGGTTTTTGGCTGTTTCAGGAAAATAGTTCGAAACTTGAAGAGAAAAAACAAGAGACAAGCGCGGCGGTTGAAATTTTACCTTCCGTGCAAAATTTGGATTCCTTCGCCGGAGTTGTGGCGGAAATAAAAAGACCTCCGCCTCCTCCGGTGGATATGGAGCGGCTCAAATCACAGGGTTGCGTCGCGGATGGACTCTTGACGGAATACAATCCCGACCAGGGGGAATTCATCAGCCTTATCAACCGATCGAATTGCTACTATCTTCACCGGGCGGTGGAAACTTGGCGCGAGCCGCCCGACTTTGAGGTAATCGAAAAAAATATGGCGCAGATTGGGAAACCCGAAGTCGTCTATGGAATGTTCATTGCTGAAGCGATTGGCACGAAGGATGGATATAAAAATGAAGAGACCGGACATGTTTTTGATTTCGGACAGATGTGCCATGATGAATCGCTGAACGACTGGGGAGAACATACCTGCAAGCCGACTTTTTCGAGTAAAGAGTATCAGAATTATCTCAAGTACATTACCCGCAAAGCGATTGATCTCGGCGTGCAGAGTTTCACATTTGGGCAAATATATATGCAGGAGAGCGACAAGCGGAATTATGCGCCCGAAATTGTGAAAGATATTCGCCAGTACGCAAAGAAAAAAAATGTTGACGTGGTGATCGGCGCTCAGACCGGCAGCATCACCGACGCAAAATATCTCGCGCTCTTTGATTATATCGAGGGGGGAGTGGGCATTGATTCAAATGGGGACGTTGAAAACGGTCCGTGCCTTTCCAAAAGAGGCAGTTGTTGGGCGCTGCTTTGGAACAAAGCCTATGCCTCGAAAGCAAAAAATGTCCTTTTGCATCTTGACTGGACCGGAATTCCGTCGGACGACCTGGATATTTTCGCGCGAATGAGCGCTTCAAAAAGAGCCGCGACGCTTCAAAACCTCTACGGTTTTTTCAAACAAAAGAATATGGGCTTTCTTATGCCATATTTCGGCGTTCTGTACACGGGCAATGGCGGGTGTTTCGGCCCCAAAAAAAGATTCTATTCCCCATCGGACGCCTATTCCTGCCGGGATGAAGACGCGATCAGCCGGATTTTGGGGGGTTCTTGACGTTGTGGTTGACAAAATACTCAAAAATGCTATGCTAGGAACATCACAGGAGTATGCAATAGTAGCGTCGTCGAACTCAATTTTGCAATACAAGAAATGTGAATTTAAACAATTTCCAAATAGAAATGGCACAAGGAACAATCAAGAGACTTACGGACCGTGGATTTGGTTTCATCGCTCAGCAAGATAGCGACAAGGACCTCTTCTTCCACTCAAGCGAGCTTTCTGGCGTTGATTTCAACGATCTCAAGGAAGGCGATGCAGTCACGTTCGAAGTCGGCGAAGGACCAAAAGGTCCGAACGCGACCAAAGTCGAAAAAGTCTAATCAGAATTTTTTCTGAAAGATTTCAAACAGCCCCGATGCAAATCGGGGCTGTTTTTTGACAATAGAAAGATCAGCTGGATTGTGATAAGCTATCATTAGAAAGAAAACAACTTTATGTCCAAAATTTTAATAATGACTGGACTATTTCTTGGATCGATTGCGGGCGGATATGTGCCGCTTCTTTGGGGCGGGAGTGTTTTTTCTTTTTGATCAATTTCAACCGCAATATCCATGCCGACACAAACAACGCATTATCGAAAATATTCTTTTCCTATTGCCTATGCCGGAATTTGCGCCTGCGAGGGCGGATTTTTCGCGGCGGTTCAAAACGGAAAAAAAGTGGTGACGACCGAATTCATAAAATGCCCGGCCAAAAACATCGACCGGAAAATTTTTTCCTGGCTCGATAAATTCGCCGCCAAAAACGAAATGAAAATCGTTGGATGCGGACTAGTGGCCGAAGAAACTTCGAAAAAAATCGATGAACTGACTTCCGACCTTTGGCTCAAGCAGGATATCGTGCCCTATATTTTCAGTATCCATTCGAAAAACCCAAAAAAGAAAGCTCGGAGTGCCGCTGCCGAAGTGGCCGAAAGATTCGGACATGACCATATTGTTGATGTCTCTTTTGATCCGGAGCGGAGAGTCCGCACGGTACACTTGGCTGATCTCAATGATCTCAAAAGATCGATCGGGCGGGAAGATTTTCTTGAGCTTCGCGACTTGGCCGAAAAATTCAAAGAGCAAGAAGGAAAGCTGTATTTTTTCAGTTCCACTCCCCGCGGCGGCGGAGTCGCTATCATGCGCCATGCCATCATCAGGCTTTTCCGTCTTCTGGGCGTGGATGCCAACTGGTATGTTTTGAGTTCGAAAAAAGAAGTTTTTGAAGTGACGAAAAGAAAATTTCACAATGTACTGCAAAACGTCGCTCCGCCGGACACTCGCCTTCTGGAGCACGACAAAAAAATCCTTTCCAGCTGGTCGGAAAAAAACGCTCGCAAATTCGAGCCGATATTCAAGCGGGCGAAAGTGATTGTCATCGACGACTATCAACCGTCGGGAATGATCCCGCGCATCAAGAAAGCCAATCCGAAAGCGAAGATCATATACCGCTCCCACATCCAGATCGAAGCCGGGCTCATCGAAGAAAAAGGGACAATTCAAAGCAAAACATGGGCATATCTTTGGAGAAATATCCGCCTTGTCGACATTTTTGTGAGCCATCCGATCGAAAAATTCATCCCGCCCAATGTTCCCCGCGAAAAAACGGTGCTTATGGCGCCCTCGACTGACAAACTCGACGGCCTCAATAAAAAACTCACTTCCGCGCAGCTCAAATTCTATATCAACCTTTTCAATGAGCAAATACCTGGCTCTCCGCTCGACATGAAAAGGCCGTATATCATCCAAATTGCCCGCTTCGATCCGTCCAAGGGGATAAACGATGTCATTGAATCATATCGCAAGCTCCGGAAAAAACTGGATGCCGCAAAAACCCCGAAAAAGAAAATTCCCCAACTTGTGATCGCCGGGCACGGAGCAGTTGATGACCCGGAAGGGGATTTCATTTTCGCTTCCACTGTCAGTCTTCTCGAAATGGATACATATAGGGACATCGCTCCGGACATCAAAGTCGCCAAAGTTCCCGACAGCGACCAGATTTTGAACGCGCTCTTGAGTGAAAGTATCATTACTCTCCAGCTTTCCCACAAAGAAGGATTTGAGTTCAAAGTGACGGAGGCCCTTCACAAGGGTAAACCGGTGGTGGCCTATCGCGCGGGAGGAATTCCGCTCCAAATCGATCACGGTGTCACCGGATATCTCGTGAAAACCGGAAACACCGATCAGGTGGCCAAATATCTTTTTGAGCTTCTCACGGACAAGAAAAAATACCGCGAAATGTCCCAAAATGCCGCGAGCCGCCTCAAAAAAGATTTTTTCACGGCTTCAAGCGCTGCTAAGTGGCTGTTTCTCGCCACCGAACTTTTGGAAAAAGGCAAGGTCAAAGGAAATCGGAGGCTCGTCCGGGATCTTATGGCGAAGAAAAAAACCAAACCTTACCGCGCTTGACTCTATAAAAAATTGGACTTTTTTTTCAAAATGTGATAAAATACAGCTTACGCCAATGCAAAAAGAAAAAATAAAAAAAATTGCATAGGTATCCCTCTTTTTCGCGATTCTTATATCGGCGATCGGGGGATTTTCTTTTTCTCCAAATATCGCTGAAGCAAAATCCAAAGTGACCAAATGGCAGTTAAAGCTTGAACAAGCCGGGATCGACCGCTCCTATTGGGAAAAGTGCCTTCCGAAAGTGAGCCGCAAAGAATACAATAAGGTCAAAAAGCTTTGGGCGGCGGGCACCGCAACGGTACAATCGGCGACGGAAACATCCGGATCGCTCGGCCCGGAAATTTCGGTGGGGCTCTGGTATAATTCAAAATCATCAGATATTTTCAAGATCGATGCCAACAAGGCATATAACATAAAAGACAAAAACGGAAATGTCATTGCTCAAGTCGCGGGAGATTCCACGACCAGAGTGAAATATGACGATGACGGAAAATTGAAAGTATACAGCTCTATTGCCGAAACACTCGTCGATGACAATGTGACTTTTGATGCGGCTGACGGTGACAATTCTTCCATCATTTTTGATGTCCATCGCGATGTCAACTATGACGGGTATGATCATTTCAGAAGCAAGATTGAAGTGAATTACTATCATGGCAATGATATATACAATGGCAATTCCAGCTCGACTACCCAGATCTGGATCATCAACAAGCTTCCGCTGGAGCAGTATGTCTGGGGAATGGGGGAAACGACCGGAACGGGAGATCCCGATCATATACGGGTAATGGCGACCATTTTCCGGACTTATGGGGATTGGTACATCGAGAACGCGACGAAATACAAACCAATGGGATTCAAAATTCGGAGCGATTCGGGTTCCCAGATATACGTCGGATCTGACAGGGAAAGCACATATCCGAAAGTAAGAGGAGCGGCCGAAGCAACCCGCGGAAGAATCATAAAGTACAAAGGAGAAGTGGCGCTCACTCCCTATTGCTCCTATACGAACGGAAAAACGAGAAAAATGAATGGCTATCCCTATCTCAAATCAGCGAAGGATCACAAAAAAGGAACCATCAAGAGCCTCAAGCCCGGCGATAACGGGAATCATATGTGGGGGCTTTCGGCGCACGGCGCGCTTGGGTATGCCGAAGACGGAAAGTCATGGACGTGGATTTTGAAGCACTATTACAGCAAAGTGAAGATTTCGAGCGAGTATTAAATTTATGAAAAAATCGAAAATTATTTTGATAGCCGTCTATGTCATCGCGGTCGCGGTCGTCGCATATTTTGCCTATGGCGTGGTGAAGAAGCGCTATATTGCTCCCGCCCCTCCATCCGCCTCATCGGCAGACACCTCCTCTCAGGCAGGGGAGGAAGATAATGGACAGGCTGACAGTCAGAGCGCCGATCAATCTGCCAACGGCCAAGAAAACGATTCTTCGGTTGTTGACAATTCCGCTCCGGGAGAAGGACGGCCGAATGTCCAAAGCGCGGATTGCGACAACGATTGCTCGCAATACAAAGACAATCCGGACAATTTGAAATATTGCCAGGAAGTTTGCGGAATCCGTCCGGCGACTCCGAAAGTCAATGCGAAAGCCTCGCGGGCATCGACCGCGACAGCTGTTGGCGCGATCTTGCCGTTTCGAAAAAGGACTTTGCTTTTTGCGAAAAGATCAGCGACGCCAAACTCCAAAGAGTCTGCGAAAATCGCGTGACGGAAGAAATTTTGAATTAATAGCTTGTTACTGCGAGTTGCAGCGCTTTTTGGAAATTCACTTTTCCGCCGGTTAAAGTTTTTCCGGCGAAACTCGGTTCGAGATCAACCGAGTTTTTTATTATTTCAATAATTTGGCTTGCCGAAAGACTCGGTTTTTTTGACATAATGAGTCCGGCTTCAGCAGCGACATATGCGACCGAGAGCGAAGTGCCTTCAGCTTCAGTATACTTGTTTTTTTTCAAGCCAAGTCCGAAGACCGGATCGCTGTCCGTTCCGCCGGGAGCGGAAACATCGACAGAAAGCGCGCCATAATCGGAATATTCAGTGAGAGCACCGTCTTTTCCGGACGCTCCGACGCAGATGATGTTCGCAAGATCAAAATCGCAAGGATACATCCGGTCATTTAGAGTTCCGGAATCGTGATTGCATCCAACGCCGGTTTCGCCTGAACTGTCGCAGTCGCCGTTTCCCGCGGCCGTGACAAAAGTTCCCGGATAAGCAGCGATCGTGTTTTTGAGTACGAGATCCAAACCTTCTTCTCTATAGGCTCCCCAGCTGGCATTGATGATCGGAATATTTCTCGCTTTGGCATAGTTGATCGCTGAAATAGCCTGGTCGGTCGTGAAGTTGAACTTGAGCGGCATAATTTTGAGGTTGCCGAAAAAGCTCGCTCCGGCAATGCCTTTTTTGCTGTTCGTTTTGGCGGCGATGATGCCAGCCAGAAATGTTCCGTGGCCGTCGCTGTCCTGGGGCTTCTTTTTGGAATTGCTGATGTTCCTTCCTTTCGTGATGTTTTTTTTCAGCTCCGGCTGTTTGTAATTGATTCCCGTGTCGATGATGGCGATCGGGATCTTGTTTTTGATCTTCGCTTCGAGATTCCAGGCGGACGGGGCGGAAACTCCGCCGGCTATGCTTGAGGTGTCAGCAAGCGGCCACTGTCTGGAAAAATACTGATCTCTGGGAACGCGGGCGAGCGGTTTGTATTTGAAATTCGGCTGGATGGAAATGATGGCGGTATCGTTTCAAATCTTTTTGATCAATGTTTTCGTTGAAAGCCTTTTCCCGCTCTTCAATATATACAGATTCCCGCCAGAGCTTGTCTTGAGAAGTTCCGCGCTCAAGCCATATTTTTCTGCAAGAGAAGCTGCGTCCGCGTCCGGCGCAATTTTGGCGACCACTTCGTGTTCGACATAGTTCTTATTGCCCGATGATTTTGATGCGGCATCAGCCGAAGACAAATCAAAAAATTTTCCAGCGGAAAAAAGCAGGGCAAAGATTATGATCGAAATAGAGAAAATTTTTTTAGCGAGTTTTTCTTGCTTCATATAGCAATTGTACCAATTATTTTTTGAATTGACTAATTGTCAATTTTAGAGCAGAATAAAGGCAGATAACATTAAATTATATGCGTATTGGAATCGATGCGAGGGCCATATTGAATCCGGAAAAGGCGGCACCTACGGGGGTGGCGAATTATGTTTGGCAATTGGTCAAAAATCTGCTTGAAACGGACAAAGAAAACCAGTATATTTTGTTCTTTGACTTCAAGGTGCAAGACAAGGATGTGAAGCGCTTCACCCAGCCGAACGTGAAGATCAAATTTTTTCCGTTTTCCGACTACAAAAAATATATGCCGGCGGCATATAGCGAGATTTTGGGGATGGCGACTTTTGCGCGGGAAAAAATGGATGTCCTTCACACCACTTCGCCGCTATACCGCGTGCCGGCCACATATCGCGGAAAAATCGTGACTACATTCTATGACTTTGCGCCATACCGAGTGCCGGAACTTTTTCCGCGCATGGCGACCGCGAAACTAAAAACGCTATATAGCTTTGCTGCTAAAAAGTCTGACAGGATCATTACTGTTTCTGAATCGACCAAAAAAGACGCGCACGAATTTCTGGGATATCCCGCGGAAAAGATAACGACGATTCACAACGGAATCGACAAAAGATTTTTCGAGCAGGATGAATATTCAAAAGACGACGTGAAAAAGGGGCATGGCATTGTGGGCAAATATATTTTGTTTTTGGGAACGCTTGAGCCGCGCAAAAATTTGAGCCGGGTGCTCGACGCTTTTGCGAGATTCAAGAAAAATTATAAAAATAGTTTTGATTATCAGCTTGTTGTGGCGGGAAAGAGGGGATGGCTCATGGAAGAATATTTTCAGCATGCCAAAGATTTGGGAATCGAGCACGATGTTGTTTTCACGGGCTATGTTGGCGGAGACGAGCTCAAGCCGCTCTATACCAACGCGGAATTTTTCGTGATGCCGTCGCTTTGGGAAGGTTTCGGCCAGACGATCGTCGAAGCGATGGCTTGCGGCGCGCCCTGTCTTGTTTCAAAAGTTTCGTCGATTCCGGAAATCGCGGGAGATGCGGCCTATTTTGTCGATCCGCACGATACAGAAGGAATCGCGAAGGGAATGATGGATATTGCAACGAACAAGGAACTGCGCGAAAGTTTGATCGCGAAAGGAAAAGAACAGGCCAAAAAATTCAGTTGGGAAAAATGCGCGAGGAAAACCTTGGAAGTATACAAAAATGTTTAAGTCTGTCGATCCAAAACAATCGCTTCCCAAGATGGAGGAAAATATCCTCAAATTTTGGGAAGAGAACAAGATATTTGAAAAATCTTTGGAGAACCGCAAAGACGCGGAGCTTTATTCTTTTTATGATGGCCCGCCTTTCGCGTCCGGGACGCCGCACTATGGCCATATTGTTGCAAGCACGATGAAAGACGTGATGCCGCGATATTGGACAATGCGCGGCTTCAATGTTCCGCGAAAATGGGGCTGGGATTGTCATGGCCTCCCGATCGAGAACATTGCTGAAAAAGAATTGGGCGTGAAGCGCAAAAAAGAAATTTTGGAAAAATACGGAGTGGAAAAGTTCAACGAGATCTGCCGCTCGAAAGTTTTGGAGTATGTCGCGGATTGGAAAAAGGTGATCCGCCGGCTCGGGCGTTGGGCGGATATGGAAAATACCTACAAAACGATGGACTTGCCGTTCATGGAATCGGTCTGGTGGGTTTTCAAAGAGCTTTGGGACAAAGGTTTGATATATGAAGGGTATCGTTCGATGCACATCTGCCCGCGCTGCGAAACGACACTCTCACAATCGGAAGTCGCGGAAGGATATAAGATGACCAAAGATTTGTCAGCGGTCGTGAAATTCCATTTGAAACCGGGGCAAAAATGGGCGGGAGAAAAGCATGAAACAAAAAATGCGGTATACGTTCTTGCGTGGACTACTACCCCATGGACGCTTATCGGGAATGTGGTTTTAGCGGTTGGGGAGAATATTAGCTATACTGCTTTACGCGTCGATAGTATTAAAGAGTTGCTTATAATTGCAAATGATCGTATTGAGGAAATATTTAAAGATAAAGAAATCGAGATTGTTCATGATGATATTAAGGGAAGTGATCTTATCGGTTTGGAATACGATCCCTTGTTTGATTATTATGCCTCCGACGAAAATCTGAAGAACCGCGAGAACGGATGGAAAATATATCCGGCGGATTTTGTGACGACGGAAGAGGGAACGGGAATTGTGCACATTGCGCCAGCTTTTGGGGAGGACGATATGAATCTGGGAAAAAAATTTAATCTGCCTTTTGTATCGCATATCGATATGGACGGTGTGATACGGCCGGAAGCGAAAGATTTCGTGGGGCTTGATGTGAAGCCCATCGATGACAGCCAAAAAACTGATGTCGAGATTATTAAATATCTCGTGAAAAATAATTCCTTGTTTTTCAAAAAGCAGTACGAACACAGCTACCCGCACTGCTGGCGTTGCGACACGCCACTTCTCAACTATGCAACTTCGTCGTGGTTCGTGAGCATTGAAAAGATCAAAGAAAAAATGCTGGAGAATGTTGCTGGCATCAATTGGTCGCCGGCGCATATCAAAGAAGGGCGTTTTGGAAAATGGCTGGAAGGCGCGCGGGACTGGTCAATTTCTCGGCAAAGATTTTGGGCGTCGGTCATTCCGATTTGGCGTTGCGATTGCGGAGAAATGAAAGTTTTCGGGTCGGCCAAAGAACTTGAGGAAATATCGGGAGAAAAAATCACGGATCTTCACAAGCATATCGTCGACAAGATCACATTCAAGTGCGAAAAATGCCAAGGTGAAATGAAAAGAATTCCTGATGTTTTGGACACTTGGTTTGACAGCGGTTCGATGCCGTACGCGCAAGCGCATTATCCTTTTGAAAACAAAGAAAATTTTGAAAAAAGTTTTCCGGCTGATTTCATCGCCGAGGGCGTGGATCAAACAAGAGCTTGGTTCTATTATCTCCATGCGATTTCGACGGCCATCAAAGATTCGAAGGCGTATAAAAACGTCATCGTGAATGGAATCGTGGTTGGGGAAGACGGAAAAAAATTGTCAAAGCGGCTAAAAAATTATCCTGATCCGGCGGAAATGATGGAAAAATATGGGGCGGACGCCTTGCGATATTATTTGATGGCTTCTCCGGTTGTCGCAGCGGAAAATCTCACTTTTTCGGAAAAAGATATGTCCGAAAATGTGCGGGGAATGCTGCGGATGCTTTGGAATACGTATTCTTTTTTCGTGTTGTATGCGAACATTGATAAATTCGAACCAAAAGCTACAAACCAAAAACTGCAAGCTACAAACTTGCTCGACAAGTGGATAATTTCAGAGCTGAATTCGCTGATCAAGAACGCAAATCAGCATATGGAAAAATATGAGCTCAACAAAACGGCGAGATTGTTTCCGGTGTTCATTGACAATCTTTCCAATTGGTATGTTCGTCGCGGTCGAAAGCGGTTCTGGAAATCGGAAAACGATGGCGACAAAAATCAAGCATATGAAACTTTGCATTATGTTTTGATAGAATTGCCGAAACTGATGGCGCCTTTCACGCCTTTTGTGGCGGAAGAGATATACAAAAATCTTGTTCCCACCCCTCCTCAATCCTCCCTTCGGGCAGGGGAGGAGGCCGTTGTGTCTGTGCATCTCGCTGATTTTCCGGTGGCTGATGAAAAGTTGATTGATGATGATTTGAATGAAAAAATGCAGCTCACTCGGCGTTTCGTGAAATTGGGGCTCGCGGCGCGCGCCAAAGTCGGGATCAAAGTGCGCCAGCCTTTGGCGGAGCTCAAGATCAACGAAGATGTCGGAGGAGATATGGCCGAACTTATCAGAGAAGAGGTCAACGTGAAAAAGGTCAGTTTTTCCGGCGGAATCACGGAAGAGCCGGGATATGTCCGCGAGGAAGAGATAAATTGGGAGGCAGGGCTGGATACGAAGATCACGGATGAGCTGCGGCTCGAAGGCGAGGCGCGCGAACTTGTTCGGCGCATTCAAGAGCTTCGGAAACGTGCGGGTTTTCAAGTTGACAACCGAGTCGCGTTGAGCTATGCTGGTGGGTCGGATATATTCGACAAATTTGGCGACTTGATCGCCAAGGAAACGCTCGCGGAAGAATTGTCGAAAGGCGAGGACAAAGACGCGGACATTTCGGAGATGGTGGAACTTGAAACAACGCCGGTGAAAATATGGCTCAAAAAGATTTGAAATTGGGGAGATTGGAAATATTTATATAAAACTTCGCAACGCGGAGAAATTTACATTAACAATTTCATGAAAGGGGGAGCTGGCAATGGGGCGGAAATGTACGAAAAACTGTCGAGATAACCTCAGTTATTTGCATGGAATTGCGCTTTTGGTTTTGATGCTGGGCATTTGCCTCTTGGGTCGTCCGCAATATGTTCCATACGAATTCAAAATAATCCTTTTCTCTCTTGAGATAACAAGAGGTTGGATTATCGGCTTTGTCTGCGCGGCAAGCAATCTCATGGCGGTTTTGTTGATCTCATATCTTTGGTGCCGGCGTTGTTGTCCGGAACCGCCGGAGAAAACGGAAGAAGAATATGGTTTTCCACGCGTCATCGGGTAAAGGAGGGGCATATGGCACAGATATTCGGATGGGTCGTTATCGGCTTGTTTTTGGCGATATTTATTCTTCTTGCGGTATCGCCGCTTATTGTTAAAGAGGAGATATAATGACAAAAATCAACATAAAGGATCGCTTGATTTTGATCATATGCGTGACTTTACCAGCGGGAGGATTGGGACTTTCCCATTTTGTTTTTCACTGTTCCCTCCGCGGAAAGATATTGCTGACATTAATTGGCTTCTTGGCAGCAGTAGTTATCCTCGGACTCGTTATATGGAGAGGCGAGAAAAAAAATCAATCCTCTTAAAATGGGTCGCATACAATGCGGCCCTTCTTTTTATGATATAATCAACTTATGCAAAAATATACCGCTATAATTTTGTCCTCCCATGATGTCGGCGAATTTGACCGGCTGTATATCCTTTATACAAGGGAAATCGGGGTGGTGAGGGCGATGGGGAGGGGAGCGCGAAAACCGGCTGCGAAACTGGCCGGGCATTTAGAGCCTGGAACGTTTTCAGAGGTCTATGTCGCTAGGGCACGCGGGATGGGAAACATTGCGAGCGCGATCACGATCGAAAATTTTGATAATATAAAAAAAGATTTTGAAAAGCTGGCCGAGGTCTTGGAGATTTTCAAATTTTTCACGCGCCATTTTTCAGAAGAAGAAAAAGACGAAAAAGTTTTTGATTTGCTGAAAGATTTTTTGGGAGATTGGGAGGATTTGAGTGATAAGAGCGATCAGGGACATATTTTGCTTGAAGCTTTTTGGTGGAAGCTGTTTGACGCGCTTGGGCATCGTCCCGAAACGATGAAGTGCGCGAAATGTGAAGCGCGCCTCGAAGAGAATGGAGAAAATTTTTTTTCCGCCGCGCGCGGAGGGGTTGTTTGCGGAAAGTGTTTTTCCGGAGAGCCGGGTCTCGCGGGAATATCAGCTGATCAGATCAAGCTTCTTCGGGTATTTCTTGCCAATCCGCTTGGAAAGATTCTCAAAGTGAAGATCGGCGATGATGAGTTGAAAGGATTGGGGAGAATCAGGCGAGAGTTTGAGAAATACAATTTCTAGTGTATAATTTCTTATATATGTCTCTCAAAGAAACAGAAAGAAAAATATATCAAAGAGAGGAAGATCCGAGCTTAAGCAAATCGGATAAGTCAAGACCGCTCGATCCTCATATTTCAGATGAGAATCCTTTTGTCGCGGCGTCTTTGGAGGATGATCTTGAGAAAAAAAAAGAAGTCTGGATTCAAGAGCGGGAAGTGAAAAAAGAGAAAAGAAATCAGCTTATCAAAAAAATAGCCATCGTTTTCGGAGTGGTTGTGGTCATTTCCGGCATCATTTGGCTGGCTTTATATATCCGCAAAAGCGCTTTTTCAGAAGAGCAAGTGAAAGTCTCAATTTCTGGTCCGGAAAAAGTGAAGAGCGGAGACGCTGCCAGTTTTGAAATAAGTTATCAAAATCTCAATCGCGCGTCTCTCAAAAACGCGGTACTTTATATAAGCTATTCGGAAAACTTCAAGCCGTCCGGAAATCTCCAGTTCGAATCAGAGGGGCCGAGTACGAGCAAGTTCAACATCGGAAACATTGCGGCAAAAAGCGACGGCAAAGTGGAGCTTCGGGGAAAATTTTTCGGTCCGCAGGACGCGCTGGTATATATGGAAGTCAAAATTGAATACAAGCCCTCCACTTTTAATTCAACCTTTTTCGCGAAAGGGGGATCAAGCGTATTCATATCTTCAAGTCCCATCCAGCTTGAGACAAGCGGTTCGCAAAACGCGGCGGCGGGAAATGCCGTTTCGTATACCGTCACGTATCGGAATACCGGACAAGAGGCCTTCAATGATCTCAAAATAAAAGCGGATTTCCCGGACGGATTTTCTTTTTCAAATTCCGATCCTTTGCCTGCTCAAGGCAACAATATTTGGTATGTGGGCGCCCTGGGAGCCGGACAAACCGGGCAAGTCAAGATCAACGGGATCATAAATGGATCAAAGGACGAGGAGAAAAAGCTGAAATTTTTTGTAGGAGAAATTGGGGCTGACAATCAATTTATTTCATATGGCGAAACGCAAAGTACAACGAAGATCATCGGTTCACCGGTTGTTTTGAGCGAAACAGTGAATGACAAAAAAGAAAATGTTTTCGTGAATGCAAGCGATTCGCTGATTTTCAAGATTAGCTACAAAAACGCGGGTTCGATCGGCCTTCGGGACGTGATCCTCACAGTTGAAGCGTCGAGTCCAATTCTGGATTATGCCCGAATCTATATGCGAAATTCCAAGGGGGAATTTGATCCGGAAAAGAAGATTATCACTTTCAGATCTTCCGAAGTTCCGGAATTCAAAACTCTTGCTCCAAGCGCCCAAGGCGAGATCAGTTTTTCCATTCCGGTGAAGGATATTATTCCAGTTTCGGGTCCGAATGACAAAAAATTCGTATTTTCAGCGATCGCCCGGATGGACAGTCCGGATATTCCGACAATCGAAGGGTCCAACAAGATTGTGGCGAGCAACGCCGTAGAGGTCAAATTGAATTCGAAATTGGTTGCGAGCATTGAAGGATTCTATAATGACGCGGACATCGCGAATTCCGGCCCGTTGCCGCTCAAAGTGGGGCAAAAATCAACATTCACGCTTCACCTGAAATCCAGCAATGTTTCAAATGACGCGACGGACGCGAAAGTAGTGATGACCCTTGCTCCGGGGGCAAAATGGGAAAACAATTTTCTTCCTCGGGATGCGGCCGTGAGTTTCAATGATCGGTCAAACGAGCTCGTTTGGAATATCGGAAGCTTGCCGGCCGGAACGGGAATCATCACCAATCCGAAAGAGCTTGTTTTCCAAATTGGGGTCACGCCTTCGCAAAACCAGGTTGGAAATTTTGCGGCGCTTCTTTCCAAAACGGTATTTTCCGCCAGGGACACTTTTACGGGGCAACCGCTTGAAGTGAACCTTGGAGAAAAGAACACGAACCTCACGGAAGATTTGGGTGTGGGAGATACGGGGAAAGTGACGAACTAGAATTTTCAATTTTCAATTCACAATTTTCAAATAATGATCAATTCTTAAATTTTCAAACATTGAAAATTTTTGTGTATGCTTAAAGTTGATAAAATTGTTAAAAACAAAAGAACAGGCAAGCTGTATACAGCGCATGGAGTCATAAACACTCCCTTTTTTTTACCGATTGCGACAAAGGGGGCGGTGAAAAATCTGACGCCGGAAGAATTGAGAGAGCTCGGCGCCGAAATTATTCTTGGCAATACCTACCATCTCTGGCTTCGGCCAGGGGAAAAATTGATTGAAAAGGCGGGCGGACTTCAAAAATTTATGAATTGGAACGGACCTATTCTCACCGATTCGGGAGGATATCAGGTTTTTTCACTCGCGGGAAGGAGAGATGAAAAGAGCAGCGTCAAGCTGTCTGAAAAAGGAGTTGAGTTTCGTGATCCGATCGATGGAAAAAAATATTTTATGACGCCGGAAAAATCGATCGAGATTCAGCTCGCGCTCGAAAGCGATATCATTATGGTTCTCGATGAATGTCCGCCATATCCGTGTTCGCGAAAATATGCGAAAAAGTCGCTGGAGCGAACGACGAGATGGGCCCAGCGTTGCAAAAAATACTTTGACAAAAGAATTTCAAATTTAAAATTAAAAATTAAAAATTTAAAATTCAAGCGGCCATTGCTATTTGGCATTATACAGGGAAGCGTATATAAGGATTTAAGAATTGAATCCGCGAAGCAGTTATTGGAGCTTGACCTGGACGGTTATGCGATCGGCGGGGTGGCGGTTGGAGAGCCCAGGGAAAAAATGAAGAAAATATTGGAATGGGTTTTGCCGATGCTCCCGGAGGACAAACCGCGATATTTGATGGGGCTTGGCCGGCCAGAAGAAATAGTTTTCGCGGTTGAGAATGGCATTGATATGTTTGATTGCGTCATTCCGACGCGAAACGCAAGGCATGGTTCGCTTTTTGTTTGGCTCGCCCGCAACGCTTCGCGAGCAAAGCTCGCTTTGCGTAGTGATGCGGGCGGGAAGAATTTTTACGAGACAATCAATATCACCAACGCAAAGTTCAAAAAAGATTTGAAGCCGATCGACAAAAATTGCGATTGCTATACCTGCAAAAACTATACCCGGGCGTATTTGCGTCATCTTTTCGCGGTTGGGGAACCGCTCGCCGGGCGCCTCGCAACCATCCACAACCTCAAGTTTTATCAGGATTTGATGAAAAGATTGAGAAATTAGTGAAATAACAAGGAAAATACAGGGTGTTGCCTATAAAAGTGTTTTTTGGTAAAATACAATCAAGGTTTTCTATAAAATAAAATTTTTTAAAAAAACAATATGATCAGGAGGACAAAAACAAAAAAAACAATTATTAGAAAAACAAATCCGGTCGGGTTTAAATTATCCCGAAAGGAAATGCGCTTTAGCGTGTCTTTGGTGATTCTTATGGGGATGCTGATTTTCTCATTGCTGCTGCTTCTCCTTTCGCTGAACAAATCTGTTGCAAGAAGCGTGGAAAAAAAAGTGAACAAAGTCTTACCAACCTTCAGCAATCCATGGCCGAAAAATAAAGAGAACCGAACTATCAGCGATGCCTCTTTCGACTTCAAGCTAACGGTTCCGGCCGAGCTTGGTGCGTGGCTTTATAAAACCGGCGAAGTGAAAAGCCTAACGGACGATTCTCTTTCCAACCAATACTGCCGGATATTTGTTCCGCTTGCGGCTGCGAAGTCAAACAATTTTGACCAGCAAAACAAAGACATTTTAACGATCAGAAAATTCAGTAAAGATGAATGGGCCGATATCACGAAAAGTTGTCAAAATGAAAAAAAAGATATTTGTGATGCTGCCGGAGAGCTGATAACGAAAGCTTCTGATTCCAAAGGAGACGATTGGATTTATGCATTCACTAAGCCAGCCGACTGTCCGAAAAACATTGAGGCCAAATGTAATCTCGCGGACAAAATAATCGAAAGTTTCAACCTGAAATAAGGAAAAGGCCCCCAAAGGGGCCTTTTTTTGAAATTAGCCAAAGAGAAATTTCGTATTATTTGTTGTCTGAAGCGGCGGAAAAGGGGGCAATAAACACAACTTATGGCATCACGAATTGAAAAGTTGAGAAATCTGTTTTTATTCGCTTTTTTTCTACTTGTAATTTCCATAATATTCACTCCGCTTCTGACGCGGAAAGGTTTTTCCATTTTTTCCGAAGAAATCTTGGAATCGATCTTGCTTTTCTTCCAGATCTTCATCGGTTGGCGGATATTTCTTCTTTATGAAAGGGCGGTAGAAAGCCGGGAAAAAGAAATTGAAAAACTGGAAGGGGAATACCAAAGAAGAGAGAAAGAACTGCTTGAAGCGTTCGCGTATCTTGGGAAAGTGAATGTTCAAGTATCGCTCATAAAATCATTTTTGAAAAAGCTCAAGGCTCCATCGAGCCGCAAGGAAGCTGAAAACTATATAAAAGAAATTTTGGAAATCGCGCTCACTTTGAGCGGAAAGAGCTGGGTGACGCTTCGGGCAATAGATGCCAACTCTCTCCAGACACACAGTGAATACTGGGCAAAAGCCGATCCGGAAATCGATACCAGTGGCATAAGGATCGGCAACAAAGATGTCGCCAATTGGAGAAAAAGGGAAAGCAGGTGTGAAGAGGAGGGTTATTGCGTATTCGCTTCTTCCGGATCGAAGCTTTCACTACTCAAAGTATATCTGGTGTTCTTGAATGGAGAAAAGATGGAACGGGACATCGGAGATTTTTTGCAGGCAGCAGCCAATCAATGCGAAGTGCTTTTGACGCTGTTTGATTTGAAAGGGGGAAAATAAACCCCCACACCAAAAGCTTGCTTTTAGGATGTTGGGATAGTCTGCGCTTTTATGAAGATAATATTTTGGTGTTGGGGTGAATTGACAGAAAGCCGGGAATTGATTACTATACAATTTGTGAGGGTTGGCAGCCTCAAGTGATGACAACTCAATAAGCGAAAGAGCCTTGTTGCATCCAGTAATAAGGAACTCGGGTGGAACCGCGGATTTTAGTATCTAGTATCTTGTATATAGTATTTTGTATTTGATATCAGATCGTTTTATAGAAATTCGCCCCGAATACTCAAAGACTATTCTTTGGATATTTAGGACGAATTTTTTGTTTTTAATCTAATAATTTATAAAATATTATGACAGAAGAAAAAAAAGAAAACATGATGGAGAGAATCGTGTCGCTGTGCAAGCGGCGGGGGTTTGTGTTTCCAGCTTGCGAAATTTATGGCGGGTTTGCGAACGCTTATTCTTTCGGTCCGTACGGGGCAGAACTTAAAAACAACATCAAGAGACTTTGGTGGAAAAAATTCGTTCATTCCCGCGAAGATATTGTTGGCATCGACGGTCCGATTCTGCTTCATCCGAAATTATGGGAAGCATCTGGACACGTGGCCGGATTCAATGATGCGATGGTGGACTGCAAAAAGTGCAAGAAAAGGTTTCGCGCCGACCATATAGTTGAGGAGCTGACGGGAGAGGATATGGAAGGGCGACTGGAAGATATGACAAAAACCCTGCGCGATCTCAAGGCCAAATGTCCGAATTGCGGCGAATCTGAATGGACTGACGCTCGCAATTTCAACATGATGTTTGAGACGCAAATGAATAGCTTTGAAGGGAAGGTATACCTTCGCCCGGAAACGGCGGGAGCGATTTTTGTCGACTTCAAGAATGTCACCGATTCGATGCGCGTGAAAGTTCCTTTCGGAATCGCGCAAATTGGGAAAGCTTTTCGAAACGAAATCGTGGCTGGAAATTTTATTTTCCGCATTCGCGAATTTGAACAGATGGAAATTGAATATTTCATCGAACCAGACGCGGATTGGCAGACGCTATTCGACAAATGGCTTGATCTTCAGGAAGAGTTCGCGCTCGAAATCGGTTGCAAAAAAGAAAATATTTCAAGATATGAGCATCCCAAGGACAAGCTCTCACACTATTCCAAGAAAACCATCGACACGATGTATGCTTTCCCATTTGGCGTGAAAGAGCTTTATGGAATCGCGCATCGGGGTGATTTTGATCTGACGCAACACAGCAAAATGTCGGGGGAAAAATTGGAATATTTCGACTCGGAAAAAAACAAACGCTATACGCCGCATGTTCTTGAGCCAACTTTCGGCGTGGAAAGAAGCGTGCTGGCAGCGCTCCTTGCGGCCTATCACGAAGAGGAAGTCAAAGGCGAGACAAGGGTAGTTATGAAATTTCCGAAAAAAATAGCGCCGGTTCATGTGGCCATTCTGCCGCTTTCGAAAAAGGACGAATTGTCCGTCCTTGCCAAGAAAATTTTCGATGACCTCAAAACGAAGTTCGTTTGTGAATACGATGAAACGCAGTCCATCGGCAAAAGGTATCGCCGGCAGGACGAAATTGGCACGCCGCATTGTGTGACTGTTGATTTCGAAACCCTCGAAGACAAAGCGGTGACAGTGCGCGACCGCGATTCGATGAAGCAGGAAAGAGTGAAAATTGATGAGCTGGTTGATTATTTGAAGAAAAAATTTGAGGAATAAGGGCGATTTGGGTAATTCGGTAATTTTATTTATATGAAAGCACAAGAAATATACAAGCTCGCGGTTGAGCTTGGCGTCAAAAATGATCTGCGTCCGAAAAGTGATATTCAAAAAATTTTGAAACGCACAAAAGAAAAATATGACAAGCTTGACGCGAAGAAAAAAGCGGAATTTGATGAAGAAAGGCTTTGGAATCCGTATTCGGACAGCCGGGTGTATTTTGACAGCGGGAAAAAAGTAAAGAAAATTATTACCGGCATTGATATTGGAACCGGCGAAGTGATGCTTGCTGATCGGTTAGGCGATGTTGATCTCATTCTTGGACATCATCCGTTCGGAAAAGGACTTTCCAATCTGGATGAAGTGATGCATATGCAAGCGGATATTTTGTCGCAATACGGCATACCCATAAACATCGCTGAAAGTGTCATGAAACCCCGGATTGGTGAAATCAGCCGGGCGGTCAATCCGGCGAACGTGAACCAGTCGATCGACGCGGCGCGCTTGCTTGGCATCAGCATCATGAACGTGCACACGCCGGCGGACAATATGGTAGTGAGCTTCCTCAAGAAAAAAATTGACGCGAAAAAATTCGATTATGTCGGGGAAATCGTTGAATTCCTGAAAGATATTCCCGAATACAAACAAGCCATTGAATACGGACAAGGGCCGACACTTTTCACGGGGCATGATGACAACCGCTGTGGAAAAATCGCCTTGACGGAAATCACCGGAGGAACGGATGGATCGGCGAAAATGTACAAATATCTTTCTCAAGCCGGAATTGGAACAATCATTTCAATGCATCAAAGCGAAGAACACAAGAAAGAAGCCGAAAAAGCCCATATAAATATCATTATTGCAGGACATATTTCTTCGGATAACATTGGAATGAATTTGCTTTTAGATGAGATCGAGAAAAAAGGAATTGAAATCGTCTCTTGTTCGGGGATCACGAGGATCAGGAGATTTAGGAAATTTGGGAGATAAAGATAATTTGAGAATAAAAAATAAATACATGCATTTCAAAAAAACGACATTCAAAAATGGGCTTCGATTGATCACAGCGCCGATGAAGGACACCAACACAGTGACGGTGATTGTGGCGGTGGCGGCCGGGTCGAAATATGAAACGAAAAATGTGAGTGGCATTTCGCATTTTCTTGAGCATATGTTTTTCAAGGGTACGAAAAAGCGGCCGAAGACGAAAGACATCGCCGAGTCGCTCGATGCCGTCGGGGGAGAGTTCAACGCCTACACCTCGCAGGAAAGCACGGCCTACTATGCCAAAGTCGACAAAGAGCATTTGAGTCTCGCGATTGACGTCGTTTCGGATATTTTTCTGAATTCAAAAATTGAAGAAAAAGAAATTGAAAAAGAACGGGGAGTGATTCTCCAAGAGATCAATATGTACGAAGACAATCCGATGATGTCCGTGGGGGAAGAATTTGAAAATCTTCTCTATGGCGATCAGCCGGCGGGGTGGAAGGTGATCGGGATGAAAGAAAATATCGCGGCGGTGGGTCGAAAAGATTTTGTTGATTATATACAGAAATTCTATAATGCGTCGAATACTGTTGTTTGCGCGGTTGGGAATTTTGGGGAGATTGGGGAGAGCGGGGTAATTGGGGAGATTGGGAAGATTTTTTCGAAAATGCAAAATGGCAATGAGAACAAAAAACAAAAAACGACCGAGAAGCAAGCCAAGCCGCAACTCAAAATCAAGCACAAAAAAACTGATCAGGCACATCTGGTTTTGGGATTTCGGGGATACAATATGTTTCACAAAGATAGATTTGCACTGGCGCTTCTTGCAAACATCTTGGGCGGGACAATGAGCAGCCGATTATTTCTTTCAGTGCGTGAAAAACTTGGGCTTGCGTATTATGTCAGCGCGAGCGATGATGAATCTTCCGACTGCGGATATTTTTCCGTACGGGCGGGTGTGGACACGAACAAAGCGAAGATTGAAAAAACCGTGAAAACGATCATCTCGGAAATCAAGAAAATGAAAGCCAAGGGAGTGAGCGAAAAAGAATTGAAAAAATCCAAAGACAATTTGCGCGGAAAAATGGCGCTTTCGCTTGAGTCTTCGGACGAAGTGGCCGCTTTTTTGGCCGGACAAGAACTCGGTCGACGGGAAATAAAAAAGCCCGATGAAATAATCCGCCGGATTGACAAAGTGAAGAAAGATGACATATTGAGAGTAGCGAGGGATATTTTTGTGAATAATGGGATGAATTTGGCTCTGATCGGACCGATTGAAGAGAAAGAATTTTTGGAGAGGATATTAAAGTTGTAATTTTCAATTTTCAAACATTGAACATTGAGTCATTGAAAATTCATTGTAAATTGATAATTGATAATTGAAAATTTATTATGAATCGCACCATCGAAATTTCATCCGGTACAATTTTAAGAGCAGTGCTTATTCTATTACTCCTTTGGTTTCTTTATCTTGTCCGAGATATCTTGGCGCTGGTTTTTATCGCGATTATTATTGTCTCCGCGATTGATCCTATTGTGGACTGGTTTCAGAAAAAACGAGTGCCGCGCTCTCTCACGGTTCTGGTTGTTTATGTTGCCTTTCTTGCCGTACTGGTAACAACGATCGGGCTTCTGGTTCCGCCCCTGACGAGTGAAATTCGAGGGCTGGGGGAAAGTTTTCCGCAGCTGGTCGAAAAATTTTCCGGATACTTCAAAATAGTCCGGGACTACGCGGCTTCTCATAATTTCCAGCAGCAAATCGCGAATTTCACAGGAAGCGTCACTGAAAGACTTTCTCAAATCGGCTCAAGCGTTTTCAGCGGGACGGTTTCTTTCATTGGCGGAATATTTTCGTTTGTCGTCGTGCTTTCTGTCGCTTTCTACATGTCGGTTCAGGAAAAGGGAATCAAGAAATTTTTCGCTTCTCTCGCGCCAGAGGAACATCGCGATTATATCTCGGGACTGGTGGATCGGATTCAGTTTAAAATGGGACGCTGGCTTCAGGGACAGCTGTTTCTGATGCTGATAATTTTTGTGCTCGATTATCTGGGCTTGCTGCTCATCGGCGCGCCGTACGCGCTGGTGCTGGCGCTGATAGCGGGAATTCTGGAAATTATTCCCTATATCGGACCGGTCATTTCGGCTGTCATTGCCGTGTCCGTCAGTTTTTTGCATGATCCGGTCACTGGCCTTCTGGTTCTCGCGCTTTTTGTTTTGGTTCAGCAGCTTGAAGGATATATCCTCACGCCGCTTGTTATGAAGAAAGCGGTGGGTCTCAATCCGGTGGTTGTGATTTTGGCGCTTATGACAGGCGCGAAGCTCGGCGGAGTGACAGGGATCATCATCGCGGTTCCGATCGCGACAGTATTGAGCGAAGTGGCGGGAGATCTGGTCAGGAAACGGGAAATTGGCGAAGAGAAAGCAATATGATCACGGCAGCCAGCGAAATCAAGATATCCCAAAGATTGTTTTTAAGGTGAAATTCACTTTCGGGAGAAAATTCAGGGTAATAATGCAATTTTTCATGAAATTTCTTTATGGGCTTCAGAAACTTGACTCCCATTTTCCAATATAGAAAAGTGGTTCCGTCGGGAAGAAGAGAGAAGAATATTCCAATGGCTATATTTTCGAGATTCGCTGTCGAGGCGGCATCTCGAAGAAAAAATAGCGCATAGACTGTTCCTAGTCCAATTGCGAGATCCAAAGCTACTTTCCAAAAATCTCTGAAGCCGGATTTTTTGTTGAGATAATCCCCGTGAGGAAGAAGATCAAGCAGGAAATGCACCGCGATTGAAATCAACGCGATATAAAAAGGATTTTTTATTTCCGCGCCTATAACCGCGCCGGATAATATATGCGTTGCAAGAATCATATATGGATAAATTTGGAAAATTATATATCGTTGCCACTCCTATTGGCAATCTCGAAGACATCACTCTTCGTGCTATTCGCGTTCTGAAAGAGGTTGATTTGATTCTGTGCGAGGATACGCGAGTCACAAAAAAGTTGCTGGATCGATATGAGATTCAAAAACCTCTTCTATCATACCATCATCACAGCAAGCTCTCAAGAGTGGAAAAAATCGTCGAGCATTTGGAAAACGGGAAAAATCTCGCGCTTGTCAGTGATGCGGGAACGCCAGGCATTTCTGATCCTGGAAACATTCTTATAGAACACATAACACAAAATATGGAACAAAAAGTTGATATTATTCCCATTCCCGGGGCGTCGGCGATCACGACTTTGGCGAGTGTTGCCGGGATAAATATGAGCAAATTTTGTTTCTTGGGTTTTCCGCCGCACAAAAAAGGCCGAATGAAATTTTTGGCGGATATTGATAAATGCGGATATCCGGTGATTGTGTTTGAATCAAAATATCGGATATTGAAGTTGTTGAATGAGCTTGGCGGATTGGGCGGATGTGAGCGGATACGTTTAATAATCGGCAGAGAGCTAACTAAGCAATTTGAAGAGATTGTTCGCGGTGACATCGAAAGCACAAAAAAACACTTCCAAGAAAATAAAAAAGCAACTCTCGGAGAATTTATAGTTGTGATTTATAAAGAAAAATGACAATATATACAAAGGATGGCGAATTCTTACTCTATGAGAAGGAATCCTATATTCTGAGAGGATTGTTTATGAAAATATATAATGAGCTCGGTCCGGGATACAAGGAGTCGGTTTATGTAAAAGCGCTGATTCAAGAGTTCAAAGAAAACAAAATTCCGTTTGAAAGCGAAAAGCATGTTAAAATAATAAGAAAGGAAGAATTATTAGGGGCGTTCAGAATTGATTTTATCGCATGGAATAAGGTAATTATAGAAATAAAGGCTCTGGAGTTTTTGCAGGCAGTATCTGAAAGACAAATCCAGTCATATTTATCTGGATCAAAATATAGATTAGCGTTTCTAGTTAATTTTGGAGCAAAGCAGTTGCAAATAATAAGAAAAATAAACGATAAGGCGAAAAAATCCGCAGTATCCGCTTAATCCGCTCTATCCGCAAAATTTATGAAGAAATTTTTCATCACTACTCCAGTCTATTATGTCAACGATAAGCCGCATATCGGGCATGCTTATACGAGCGTGGCGGCGGATGTGTTGGCGCGATTCCACAAGCTTCAGGGCGAGGAAGTATTTTTGCTGATGGGAACGGACGAGCACGGGCTCAAGATCCAAAAAAAAGCCGAAGAAGCGGGCAAGGATCCGCAAGCTTTTGTTGATGAAATATCGCAGGAATTTAAGAATTATTGGGAGAAGCTGAATATCAAATACGACAATTTCATCCGCACGAGCGCTGATATGCACAAAAGCGCCGTTCAAAAAGCCCTGCAAATCCTTTTTGACAAAGGTGCGATATACAAAGGCGAGTACGAGGGATATTATTGCGTCGCCTGCGAGCAATTCAAAAACGAAAAAGATTTGGTTAACGACCGTTGCCCCGACCACGACATCGTCGTTGAGAAAGTGAAAGAAGAAAGTTATCTTCTCAAAATGTCGGGAGATGTCCAGAAAAAGCTGATTGAGAAAATAAAAAGCGACGAGTTTCGAATTGCTCCGGCGAAATACAAAAAAGAAATTTTGTCATTTCTCACAAAAGAAAAGCTGAAAGACGTTTCTATTTCGCGCAAGAACGTGAAATGGGGGATTCCTTTGCCTTTTGACGCGGAGCATACGACGTATGTGTGGTTCGACGCTTTCTTGAGTTATCTCACGGGCTTGGGTTGGGACGGAGAAATCCCCCTTAGTCCCTCTCTAATAAGGGGGGAGATAAAAGGCGAGTTAGCTTCTAAATTTTGGCCGGCGGATGTGCAGCTCATCGGGAAAGATATTCTACGCGTGCACGCGACCATCTGGCCGATAATGCTCATGCATCTTGGAATCGAACTGCCAAAAGTACTATACGTCCACGGCCACTTGCTTTCAGGGGGCAGAAAAATGAGCAAGACGATTGGAAATGCGATCGGAATTGACGAAATGCTTGAAAAATTCGGAGTTGATGGCACGAGATATCTCCTGATGTCGGCGGGAACTTTCGGCGAGGATGTTGATGTGACAATGGAACGGCTCACGGAAAAATACAACGCGGATTTGGCAAATGGGATCGGCAATTTGGTTTCGCGAGTTGTGAAATTGATGGGAAATTCGGAAAATTGGGGAAATCAGAGAGATCGCGGACAAATTAGGGCAATTGGGAAATTGATTGAGGGAATAAAAATGAACGAGGCGCTTTCTGATATTTGGAAAATTGTGCGCGAAGATGACAAGTTTATCGAAGAAAACAAGCCATGGGAGTTAGTGAAAAATAGTGAGAATAAATTTCGGGAAGTCATGAAAAAATTGGTTTCTGATTTGTATTCAATTTCCGAAATGCTAATTCCTCCTATACCCGATACAGCAGAGAAAATAAAAAAAGCCTTGGAAACTAAAAAAGCTGAAATTCTTTTTCCGAGGATAAAATGAGATTGTTCAGTACACAATGTTGTTGCACATTGATATTTATGCTATAATTTGCACATGGGAACATTGAAAAAGGTATCCTTATTCTGGGATGTAAACAAAGTCGATCCTCGGAAAAATGAAAAATTTGTCATTGAAAGAATTCTCTCGTACGGTGGCGAGGATGATTTTGCTTGGGCCGTGAAATTTTACGGAAACGAAAAAATTGCTATGAATATCCCAAAGCTTCAAAGTCTCGACAAGAAATCATTGTTTTTTTGGTGTAAATTTTTCAAATTAGATAAAAATATATGTTTAGCCAAACTATCGGAAAAGACACGCGGAGCGTTTTGGAGAAGATAGGGAAGAGCTGGCTGGTCAAAGATTTTCACCTGGCAGGAGGAACTGCTCTGGCCATTCAGCTTGGGCATCGGGAATCAATTGACCTGGATTGGTTTTCGTCCGCGCCTTTTTCAAATTCAAAGATAAAAAATACTCTTGCAGAAATAGGAAAATTCAAATTAGAAAACGAAGAGGAAGGGACAATTCACGGAATTCTCGACGGGGTCAGGGTGAGTTTTTTTCACTATGATTATAAACTTCTTTTTCCATTTATAAAGTTTGTAGATATCAAAATCGCGGACGAACGGGATATTTCTGCAATGAAACTCGATGCCATCTCCTCGCGGGGGAGCAAGAAAGATTTTGTGGACTACTATTTTCTTTTGAAAAAATATACGTTAGAAGAACTAGTTGGCTTTTTCGAGCAAAAATTCAGCCAGATTGAGTTTAACAGACTCCACCTTCTCAAGAGTCTTGTCTATTTCGAAGATGCCGAAGATGAGCCAATGCCAATTATGCTTCAGTCTGCAAGTTGGGAGGAAATTAAATCGCAGGTCGAGCTCAAAGTTAACGAATATCTTAAAAAAATTATTGCCTAGACTTATTTCGGAATTCTTAACCCCAAATCCGACATCAACGGCGACGGGCAGGCGACGATCAAGGACGTGGGAATCCTGATGAGCGGATGGAGGTAAAAGTGCATATATGCTATAATCTAATAAATATTACCCTTGAAAAAATTAATCTTCCAAAAACTAGGAATCTGAAGATTGAAAATCTGCCAAGCTTATTTTGTTAAAATAAAAAATAAAAATAATTTCAAAACTATGTTTAATCTAAAAAATATTTTTAATCTCAAAAAAATGAACAACAAAAACGGCGCCAAGCCGAGAAAAATCGATGAGAGCGTCGAAAAAACTTCGAAGTCTCTTGGTTCCCAGTTCGCTTTGATCTCCCGTATGGAAATCAAAGCCTGGAAAGCCTACCTGGCTCTCTTCTTCATCGCAGGACTGGCTACGGCCATCATC
>JAZDKQ010000024.1:0-12920 GCA_043802865.1 Candidatus Moraniibacteriota bacterium | reverse complement strand
GTTGCCACCGGTTTCATAGAGAGCTGAATTGGTGATGGTATTGTCGTCAACAAACTTGGAAAGATAATTTGCGGAAGCGCCAGTTGAATCAACACCGCCTACTCCTGAAACTGATTCCCAAGACAATGTTCCGTCTGTTTGGACAGTAAGAACATAGTTGTTAAGGCCCGGAAGCGCGGTTGGGAGAGTATAGGTGATGTTTCCGCTTTGGTCGCCGCCCTGGAACACGGTGTAGAATTGCGGGCTTGTTCCGCCTTCCAGTATGCCAATGGTTCCCGCGACGGAAAGCGTCTGGCCGGCCGCAGTGGTTCCGATGCCGATGTTGTCGCCAATCGTCAACGGAGCCACAGTCGTTCCGTTTCTTTGCCAATAATTTGTCCCAACCGACGCCCAGTCGGTCTTGCATTGACCATCAATGCAGAATCCGTTTCCAGCCGTCACATTCACATCGCCATTAACATTGAGAGCGTATGTGTCCACTCCTGTCGTCCCGATCCCCACATTGGTGCCGTTAAACCAGAAGCTGTCCGAGCCCGCGAGGGTGTTGGCGTCGCTCCAATAGGCCATCTGGTATT
The DNA here is from genome assembly GCA_043802865.1 of Candidatus Moraniibacteriota bacterium. Taxonomy (GTDB): domain Bacteria; phylum Patescibacteriota; class Minisyncoccia; order Moranbacterales; family UBA11712; genus JAPLXD01. Next base: position 12,345 of record JAZDKQ010000024.1, on the reverse strand, counting down.
GCGCGCCGGTTCCCAGGGCGGCCGTTCCGGCCTTGGGGATGGTGAGGGCGTAAGTTCCGAAGACGGGGGTGGAAGTTCCGACCCTGAAGTCTCCGGCCACGTCAAGCTTGTAAAGAGGGCTGGTGATGCCTATCCCCACGTTGCCGGAATTGTTCGAGGCGATGTCGTTGCCATAGGCGGTGAAGTAGGAAACGCCGACCGTGCTTGGATCGGTGTTGCAGACCATGCCGGTGCCTTCCACGTATTTGCAGATATATCCATTGGTGAGCGTCCCCTCTTTGATGGAAAGGGTGTCGCCCGCGAGCTGGAGCAATGTTCCCCCCACTCCCAGATTGGTGTAGCTGGAGATGTCGATGGGGTTCCCGTTCCAGGTTGCGCCCGAGATAGTGCCGCCGATGTTCACGTTGCCGGAAATGTTAAGTTTGTAGCTTCCCACTCCTGTCGTTCCAATGCCGACATTCGTTCCGTTGTCATAGAAAACGCCGGTTGAAAGCGTATTCGTTCCCGTCCACCTTGCAACATAATTAGCAATTCCCGTTCCAAGCGCGGCGGTGCCGGTAGCAGGAATAGTGAGAGTATAGCTTCCGAAGACGGGCGTGGAAGTGCCCACTCTGAAGTCTCCGGCCACATCGAGGGAGTATTGCGGAGAACTGGTCCCGATGCCTATTCTTTTATCGGTATAATTCCAGAAGAAGTTGGCTGGATCTTGAGCTAGTTTATTGGCACCGTCAATATACAAGATTGCTCCGGGAGTCGCTCCTCCGCTGATGGTGCTTCCAAGCGAAATAGCCGCCGCACCGGCGTCAGTCCATGACATAGTTCCATTCATCAAAGAAGTGAGAATATATCCATCACCCGCGGGATAGGCTCCCGGCCATGTATAAGTTAGATTGCCGCCTTGATCCCCTCCCTGAAAATAAGTGTAATATTGCGGACTCACCCCTCCTTCAAGAAAACCAATCGCTCCAGCAACTGTGAGCTTGGCGCCCGGCGCACTGGTTCCAATGCCGACATTGGCCGAATTGTTATTATATATATGATTGCCGTTCGGATTCCAATAGGAAATTCCAATGGACGTAGGATCAGTGTTGCAAACCAGGCCCGTGCCGGTCACATAGGAACAAAGAAAATTATTGGTGAGTATTCCTTCTCTCACTGACAATGCATCGTCTACGCGCTGGAGCAGCGTCCCGCCAACGGCCAGATTGGTATAGTCGGAGATATCGATATCGGTACCGTTCCAAGTGGCACCGGTGATCACTCCGCTCGCGGCAATGTCATAGTTGGTTGCGTCAATCGCGTTCGCGCCAAGCGTGAGCGTGCCGTTGAGAGTGAGACTGGAAAAGGTTGGGCTGGCGACAGTGTCAAGTGTGAGGCTCAAACCCCCGCCAGCCGTTCCGGTTCCCCCGCCGGAAAGATTACCGGTTGTGTTCACAATAATTGATGTGCTACCTTCAGCAATCGTACCGGCCGCTGATCCATAGGTCGGCGAAATAGTAAGAGTGCTCAAGTTTCTTGAAGTTGTGATTCCGTTCGCGCCGGAAAAAACCGCCGCCTTATTTGATTTGATGTTGGCTCCCGTATCACCGGTTGAGCTCTTCATTTTCCAGCCGGCATAAGTCGTTACGCTGCCGGAAGTCAGATAATTGCCGACTGGCTGAAACGCCGTCGCGTGCTGTCCATCAAGAAGATCAGCATTGAGATTGGTGTTTAAGATTCCGTTCGAGAGAGGAATATTTCCCGCGCCGTTCCCAATCGACTGGCCGGCGATATTCATTGCGGTTCTCGCCAACGGCACGGCACCGATTCTTTTCCGCGGAATCATTTCGGAATCTTCGCCAACCCGAATACCGATGTAATAATTTGAAGCGGCGAAATTGAAATTAGCCGGAATTGGCGTCACCGCGCCGAGGTATGTTTTCAAGAGTCCGTTTTCGATCACCACTGTTTGGGTTTCTTCCCAGACACGCATCACCTGATCGGTATCCGATGGAAAAGGATCGCTTTCCGTTCGATCGGTTGTATATATTCCGAAGCGCGCCTCATATTCGCCGTTTGTAAGTTCCTTATTTTCTTCGTCCATCAGATACGCCGAGACTTCAATGTCACCGACGTTCATTTGCGCTCCAGCGGTGGCAGTGGTGGCGGCAAGAACGCGGCCGCCCGTTTGGAGGGGAGAGGGTTGGGGTGAGGTTGAGGTTTCTACACCCGCCACTTCTCCTTTGTTCTCCTTATTTCCTCGCAAACTCAATCCTGAATTTTTTTCAAACTCTTCGATTTTTTCCCTCCGCAAAACATCTTGCGCGATCTTCACGAACTTTTCTTTCCCAATCCTTACTTTGGAAATATTCTTTTGCGCTCCCCCGCTCACGACCCCGGCAACCTTGGCAACTACGTCGACACTATCGTTGTAGGTGGTATAGATTTTCTTCCTTCCCTCCGCCAGCTGACGGACTCCCCAATATCCCAAGTCTGCCTTTGAAAAATTTCCAATTACCAAAAAAAGAACAAGAGCAATCATCGCTACGGCTGGCTTCGCATAATCGAGTTTCAAGAAATCCAAAAACTTCGCTTTTCGCAATTTCACGATTTCCTTTACTCCCTCCATTTCTCCGCGGTCCCACAGCCAGCTCTTCGCGTCCTCCCGAAGCCTGGCCAAATATTTTCCAGCATTCACCCGGCGCTCTTCAACTCTTCCGGTTGTCCCGCTTGTGAGGGTATTTTCCCGCGCGTCTTTTTGTTCCACCTTTTCCAAAATCTTCGCTGGCTCCTTGGGCACGACAAACTTTTTGTTTCCTCCCAAATCACGCGAAAGCTTTTCCTTGAACTCATTCTTCTTTGCCTGAGAATTTTTCGTGAACTCGGCGAGCCACTCTTCCGTCGTATGCCACACTCCGCCAATTTTTTTCGCCTTCAGTTTTCCTTGCCGCGCCGAAAAGTTTATGTAGTTTTTTGAGTAGGTCGAATTTTTGGCAATTTCAGCAAGCGGAACAAAAGTCGTATCCTCCTCCCGCGAAAAAACCAGATTGTTTTCTAAAACATCTGCGGATTTGCCAGAATGTATCTTATCCAATTTTTGTTTATTTTTCTTCTCTTTCATAACTTCATTATATCTCTTTTATATCCGTTTTAATTGGATTCGTTTTTTCTCGCTCACTCTCCTTTTCTTGGAAATGATTGGAGCGAGGTTACCGCCCCTGTTATTTGCTTTGCTTATAACATTTAACCGCTTATGTATTTATTATATTTTTCCTGAAAAACCGTGCAAGCCCCCTGTCAAAAAAAGACCGACTTTTTTTGAAAAAATTTTTTAGTCATTTTTCCTCCCCAATTTCCCCGAATCATTCCCTCAATTTATCTAATTTAGCAAATTATCCCAATTTCATAATTCTAGCCAACAAAAAAACCGATATTTCTTTTTCTGTCGCGATTATCGCAGAAATATCGGTTTTTGATTCTTTGCTAAAAATCGGATTTCTATTTTTTCTGTTTCTTGTCTCTTTTCTTCAAGATGAAATTTATTTTACAAAATATTTTATTTATCACCGAAATTTTTTGTCAAGTCGCTTTCAAAAAAACACTCGAGAAAAAAAGTTATCCACAGCTATTATCTCCCCGCCCAACCAAACATATCTTTGAACGCGCCTCCAAGAAGATCGAAAATGGAAACATTGGGAGCGCCCGTATAGAAAGCCAACTTGTCAGATTGAGTTTCGTTTCCCCACTTGTCTTTCGCTGTCACTGCATAAGAATATGTCGTGGAGAAATTGAGAGGTGAAAGGGCGGCGCTGTGAATGAATCCGTATCCCTCTTCAGAAACAATTTTGCTATCGCTCGCGCCTTCTTTCTTGAAAACAATTGAAGAAAGACACGGCTTGCTCGTTTTCCAGCTCAAGAGAAATTTGGCCTGCTGATCGCTTTTGGTCGTGAAAAGTTCAGAGCGAAGATTCAGAATTTCTGGCGCCAGCGCTTGTTGCCCCGAGGGAAATGTGATGGCTTCCCCGCCAAATGAAATCTGTGGCGCGTGAAAGTTTTCACTCGAAAACATTTGTGAAACACTTCCTTCTTCCCCAAGAACTTTTCCGCTGGTATTTTCATTGGAGATTATTACCATTTCTTTTTGAACCGAGCGCGAAGAAAAAAATATCATCGAAAAATATCCGAGATAGATGAGGAAGACCGCAAGCAAAATATATTTTATTGTTTTTTTAATTTTCATAGATTTCATTTGAAAATTGAGCTATTGATAATTGAAAATTTAGCGGGAGCGCAGCGCTTCAAGCGGATCAAGCGAGCTCGCCCGTTTCGCCGGTCCAATCCCGGTCGCGATTCCAATCACAATTGAAAACAAGAGTATGCTTCCAAGAAACCACAAAGGGAAAACAAAAAAATTGATGGCACTGCCTCCAAAATATTTGGCGATCGCATTGATGGACAAATTCATGATCAATCCAGAAGCAACACCCAGAATTATTCCGGCTATTCCTCCGGCGAATCCCATCAGGGTTGATTCAATGACAAACATCAGCATTATATCTGTCCGTGATGCGCCAATTGATTTCATGATCCCGATTTCCCGCGTCCGCTCCAGAAGAGCAACTGTCATCGTATTGAACATTCCAATCGACGAGACCACCAAAGTGACAATTCCGAAAAGACCCAGAACGATATTCACCACCCGAAACAGTTTGTTCACTTCAGCAACCGTTTCTGAAAGCGATGAGATAGAAAAGCCCTTTTGGGAAATCGCGTCCTTCACCGAATTCATGGCCTCGCTTGAGTGGCATTTCACCTTGAGTTTCGCATAGGCATTTTCCGCCGGAATCGCCAAGCTGCCGCGCTTGGCATAAAAGACCGACTCTTCGTTTTTTGTGACACCCGCTATTTGAAAATCCTCGACATCAACATTCGTCTCGTTTTTTTTGTCCCCCGCTTCGGGAATAAAAAGGGAAAAAGATACTTTCTGCCCGACAAGCTCTTCCGAACTTTTTCCAAATATTTTTGAAAAGGCGGAAGAAACCAGAATTTCTTTCGGATTTTCCCCGGCAAACGATTTGCCCGCCTCAATTTTCACCCCTTCAAGTTCAATGAACCCAGGATCCGCAACAACTGCTTGAGCATCGGAAGCTGTATCGCCGAACTTTATTCTCGCGTTGAAATTGTAGCTCGCTTCTATTTTTTCCACTCCATCGATTTTTTCCATTTCCCGCACCGCTTCCGGGACAAGCAGATTTCCTTCCGCCTCGCCTGAAGAGACATCGAGCGCGAGAAGAGAATTGGACGAGGTAATCTGATTCAGAAGCGCCTCCTGAAGGCCGTATCCGAGAGACACGAGAAAAAGAATCGCCCCGAATCCGATCCCCATACCTAAAACCGTGAGGACCGTCCTGCCCCGCCTCGCCGTGAACATCCGTGTGGAAAGTTTTAGGAGATCTCTGGTGGTCATATTACATCGAGTATCTTGCTAGTATTATTATCTCAAGCTCTCTCGCGACTTTGATCGCCGTCCGGCGGTCGAGTCCGACTCCGCCTTTCATCACTGGCCTGTCAATCAGGCCCAGAAATTCATCCATCGCCAGCTCGTTGTCGAGCCGCATTTTGACATATTCCAAAAATTTCATTTGTTCCATCTCTCCAATTTTCAGATGAAAATTTTCACTCAAGTATCGCGCGATATCTTCTGATGATTTTTCAACATTCGTAAAGTCAATTTTTTTCACCTGATCAAAAATATTCTGAACTCCCGAGATAAAACTTTTGGCATGATAGTGATTCCAGCCAGCGCCTCCTTTCACTTCATCTTCAACGAGCCTTGCTTCAAAATCTTCGATTGTGATTCCGCCGGATATGAAATCCTGAAATATCTTTTTTGCGAGGTCCAGCTGGGTTTCGGGAATATGGAAAAAAATATGGGAAAAGATCTGTTGAGCCTTGAATGGGATGAGAAGCGTTCCAACCTGGTCTGGAGAAAGGCCCTTAAATGCTCTCATAAGCATCAGAAGCTCCGGGGAAACTTGTTCTTTTCTTTGCTCGGCCAGATCTTTCCTTTTCACCAATTCATACTCGCTGTCAAGCTCCCAATCTTCGCCCAATTTTCCCTCTTGAAAAATTTTCCATGCTTTCCCCAGTTTTTCCTTTTTGACCAGTTCCCATTCTTTGTCGAGCTGGCCTTTTTTTTGCAGTTCCCATGCCTTGCCTAATGTTCCAACCTTGAATGCTTCCCATTCTTGGCTCATCGCCTCCTGTTCTTTTTGGCGCTCTTCATCCCCACGAATCCCCGTCAAGGGTTTTTTGTTGAAAACTTCGACGACTTTGACTATTTTTCCGTCATGCATATGGATCACCCTGTCTCCGTAGGCAAGATGGCTCGGATCGTGAGTGACCAAAATGACAAGTTTTTTATCAACTTCATTCAGCTCCTTGAGAATGGAGAGGACATTGTAGGCCGACTTTGAATCCAGGTTTCCCACCGGCTCATCCGCAACAATAATTGAAGGACCATTGATGAGCGAGCGGGCAATCGCCACTCTTTGTCTTTGCCCTCCGGAAAGATCGCGGGGAAATTTTTCCGCTTGGTTCTCGATACCGAAACGCTTGAGCAAATTCATTCCGTCCCTATTTCTTGTTGAAGAATCTTTCCCGGAGAAAGCTCGAGGAAGACAGACATTATCAATCACGGAAAGGGTGGAGACCAGAAAAAAAGCTTGAAAAATCATCCCGATCCGGTGACGATGAAGATCCAGTTTCTCTTTTTCAGAAAAGAAAAGAATGTCGCGGGAATCAAATTCAATTTTCCCGCCAGTCGGCTTTTGAAGTCCCGAAATGACACTAAGGAGAGTTGACTTGCCGCATCCCGAGGGACCATAAATGATGAGCAGCTCATGGGGATAAATATCCAAGTTGATATTATCAAGTGCCCTGATCTCATTGACCTTTTCCTGCCCAAAAACAACTGAGAGATTTTCGATTTTTATTATCGGCTTCCCTGAAGAATTCATAGCTATAGTATATCACGAATTCTTTACGAATTACGAATCCATTGCGAATATACGAATTCAAAAAAATTCGTAATTCGCATATTCGCAGAACGAAGCGTATTTGTAATTCGTAAAGACTATGTCCCGAAAAATTTCTCCGCGTTTTTATCCGTCACCCTCTCGACCTCTTCGACCGATATATCCTTTATATCAGCTATTTTTTGCGCAATATATTTCACATAGGTCGGCTCATTTCGCTTTCCCCGAAATTCCTGAGGCGCAAGAAACGGACTGTCCGAGTCGAGCATAATCTTGTCAAGCGGAATCATCCGCACCGCTTCAGCCAACTTCTCCGCCCGCTCAATTGGCTTGGGATAAGTGATATTTCCAGAAAAAGAAAAGTGCACATTCGGCAATTCCAAGAAATTTTCCATGTCTTTTTTCTCACCCGAATAGCAATGCAAAACGAATTTAGTATCTGGTATCTTGTATTTTGTATTTTGTATTTTTTTTGAAACTTGGGATTTGGGATTTTGTTGGATATTGGAATTTTGGCTTTGGGATTTTACAATCTCATAGAGATCTCTCCACGCTTCCCTGCAATGAACGATCACCGGCAAACCCAATTCTTGCGCCAATTCAATCTGCACCAAAAATCCCTTTTTCTGATTTTCTTTTTGCTCATTAGTTATAATCTCGTCCGTATGGCTGAAATAATCAAGCCCTATTTCTCCTATCGCAACTACTTTCTTGTTATTAGCTAGTTTTTTTAATTCATTTATTAATTTATTAATTTTAGAATTTTTTGAAAATTGATCCGCCGCGGCGGAGAAAATTGAAAATTCTTTTTCAGCCTTGCTGAAAAATTCCGGGTGAAAACCGACAGATGCAAAAACATTTTCATGGCTTTCTGCAATCTCGATTGATTTTCGGCTTCTCTCCAAATCCACACCAATATTCACAATTGCTTTTCCTCCCGCGTCAAAAAACCGCGAAATCACTTCTTCGCGGTCTTCGTCGAAATCTTTGAAATCAAGATGCGCGTGCGTGTCAATCATATAAAACTTGAATGCACGGATTCTTATATTAACTATTAACCAGTGCTTAAAAAGTCTAATTCCGCTTCGCGAAAACGACTGATAAGCTTGACGATATCGGACAAACTGACTATGCCTACCAGGTTTTTTTCCTGATTAACAACCGGAATCGGATTAACATGTTTCTCCTGGAATAATTTTATAAGTTCCGTTATTTCCGCGTCCGGCCTAACGAAAATATATTCCGTGTTCATTATGGATCCAGCGTCAGCTTCAAAAATAGGCTGAAAGTCTTTTTTGTTTTTCCCAGAAACATATTTTTCTAATTTGAATTCGTGAAAAACCTTGATAAGCGACGGGATATGAAAAGAAGCCGGCCCCCGCGAAACCAGATCCGCTTCGGTGATCATGCCCAAAACTTTTCCATTTTCAACCACCGGAACTCCATTGAGTCCTTTCTGGTGAAGCAGCTCGGCTACATCAATGACTTTATCCACTGACTTAACACTGATTACTTCTTTTGTCATTATTTCTGATACTGTCATGAAAATAAGATAATTATTACTTGCTGTATTCTAAGTCAGTTCTAAAAATATTTCAAAATAAATCAGTTTATCTCAAGATCTACAGCAAAATGATCGACTGCGCTCTCCCTTCCTTCCCAGGAACGGAAATAATCCATTTTGACGCTGGATGATCCCTTTTTTAGAGCTTTTATTTTCCAAACTCCAACGACCGGCGCTCCGACAAGATTGTTTTCTGTTTCTGTCTTTCTTGTTTCCTCCGCGACAAGCTCAAAATAGGTTTTGTCAAGGTTGTCTATCTGCCAGACATATCCGGTTGACCCATTTTCTTCGAGCTCAATTTGAATAATTTCGCCCGCCTTCAGGCTGATTTCTTTTCCGTTGTCCTGTTTTGTGATTGTTTTTTCGCTAGTAATCTTTTCCATGCCGTGTTCAATTTTTCGAGGAAAGAGAAATATCAATCCTAATGCAATTAGAATAACGAGACCGCCCAAGCTAAAAAAAATTTTCTTTCTCATCGGATCCAATTATCTATTTAAATGTAACATTCACCGCGGCTGTTCCTTTGAGACCTGCCGCATCTGCTGCTTCGACCGTTATAGCATGAAGACCCAATGTATATTTTTTGAGAATATTAACGGAACATCCCAAGGTTCCCGTTGTGGAAGAGCAGACCTGCTTGCTGTCTATAAAGCCTCGCATAGAGACGACTTTTACATTATCACTGGCAGTGGCGCTGATTACCACCTTTTTGGTGAAAATGCCGCCATCAGTCGGAGATTTCAAGGTGACGGTCGGGGCCGTTTCATCAGCCGGCTGCGGAGTATTGGATACGTTGACTCCAACACTTGCCGATATTCCTACGTTGCCAGCCGCGTCATATGCTTTTGCTAAAAGCGTGTGCGTTCCATCAGCAACTCCCGCCACGTTCCAGTTGAAAGAATAGGGCGATGATGTGTCAGATGATTGAAGATTGTTATCCACATAGAATTCTACCTTTGAAACACCAACATTATCACTCGCTGAAGCAGTGACTGTTGTTGTTCCGGTTACAGTTGCCCCGCTTGCCGGTGCCGTGATGCTAACTGTCGGAGCAGTCGTGTCGCTAGAGGGTGGCAGAGGAGTTCCGGTATAAGCAATTGAATACCAGCCAAAATTTGACTTTCCTCCGACTTCCGAATAGGCAATTCTGAAATATCCGCTTTCTCCCCAACCGCTTCCCCAGCTGTTTTTCGCAATGAAATATTGGCCGACATCGTCATAACCAACAATTTCAACGATGTGATTTCCCAAGTAATTTCCGGTTGTGTATGAATACACCCCGCTGCTATATCCGGTAAAATCTGAATAAACTTGAAACATCGTCGATATCGGGCCGTATGTGGCAATCGCCTGTTTGATTGCCGGAAGTGAGCTTTGGCTTGAGCTAACGGCTATAAACGACCAAGCGCCAATTTTATAGGCGGATGCTTGCCAATTTGCACAGGCATTAGTACAAACCCCATTGGTTGCCGTATATGGATAGCAGGATTCCACGGGAACTCCTGTATCGAGAATAAATCTTGAGGCTCCTGAGCTGGTTCCTCCCGAACAACTCCCGGCTCCGCTGCAGGAAACCACCACTTGCTCGGATAAATCCAAATTGGTTCCCGGCTGATTATCTTTTATTAAAGTATATGATTCCAAGGCGGCGGTTGTTCCAAAAGCCCAGCAGCTGCCGCAATTCCCCTGATTTTTCACGGGAGTCACAAAATTTCCGCCATTGTTGCGCCAGTCTAAAGTGGCCGGAGGCGTTTCCCCTGCTGAGGGAGGATTGTAATTCTGCTCAACTTCTGAAGCGGATGGTATTTTCGCATTCGCTCTTTTCTTTTTTTCCTCATTCGAAAGACGGAAAACTGGATTGTCTTTGGCAACCCATTTGGCTTTCTTGCCCTTGATGGCTTTTTGAATCTGGGCCAGCTCTTCCGCCTGGCTGAGCTTTGTGCTTTTCGCCGAAGATTTGGTCTGGATGTTGGTTTGAACAGAGAAGATGATGGCTGCGGTAAGTCCTGCGATGAAGAAGAGAGCAAGATATGCTTTCCAGGCTTTGATTTCCATACGGGAGATCAAGGCGAACTGGGAACCCAGAGTTTGGGTTGTTTTTTTGACGGATTCGTCAATTTTTCTCGGCTTGGCGCCGTTTTTGTTGTTCATTTTTTTGAGATTAAAAAGTTTTTTGAGGCCGAACATGATTTATATAGTAATTTTTATTTTCTGCCACCTTTTGAGATTTTTGCAATGCTGAAATTGTTATTACTCGTATCGCTGTATGAGCTGTTTGAAGCGCTGGTGACCCTAATTTGATAATCGCTACCTGCGCTTAATCCGTTCGGAACTTTCCAGTTAAACGCGCCGCTGGAAACGGACGCGGCGGAAGTTATGATCTGGACAAGTGCGCCGCCTTTCAGAAGCTCGATCTTTGCCGTGCTGCCCGGATTGCCGGCGTAGTTCCATTTGACGCTTTGGGTGCTTCCGGTTCCCCAGATTTCACCGCCGTTGGGAGATACCACGACGATTGCGGGCGGAATAGGCGGTACGATTGAAAAATTGCCGTTGCTTAAATCGCTGACCGGAGTCTCACTATTGGCTGTGATCTTGATTTTATAGTCAGAAGCTATGTTCTTGGTTGCGGGAATCGTCCAAGAATACGATCCCTTTCCGCCGGTTCCAATCGGCGCCGCGGCCGCAATTACGCTTTCAACTATTCCGTTTCTTAATAGTTCTATTCTCACTTTCGCGGAAGAGTCCCCCGAATAATCCCAGGCGATCGTCTTGGTGGAATCGGCCGGCCAGCTTTCACTTCCGTTTGGCGACGACAAGACTAAAGAAGAAACTTCCGGAGGAGAATGATATATCATTGTATAGTAGCCAAATCCCGCACCATCATTATATGATATTTTGAAAAATCCGGCTTCCCCCCAGCCGGTTCCCCAGCTATTTTTTGCAATAAAGTACTGCCCGGGATCGTCATAACCGACGATGAGAACGGCATGGCCACCCTGATAAGTACCGGAAGTGTATTTATAAATGCCACTCCTGTAAGAATAAAAATCGGAATAAATACTCATAGTGGTTGGCAAGGGGCCATAATTTATCAGAGCCTGCTTTATTGAGTCTATGGGAGGTTTCGAAATCCCTAAGTAGCTCCAGCTACCGATTTTATATGTTGATGCTTGGGAGCTTGTGCAGTTATTTGAACATGTTCCATTGGTTGCAGTATAAGGAAGGCATGATTCTTGGGGTAAACCTTCATTGGTAATGTAGGTTGATGCACCGTCGGGACCGCCTCCAGTACATGATCCAGCGCCGCTGCAGGAAACCAACGTTTGTTCTGATAAGTCTAAACTGGTATTAGGCTGGTTATTTTTTATTAATGTATATGATTCAAGGCCGGCAGTTGTTGAAAATGCCCAACAGCTTGCACAGTTTCCTTGATTTTTTACAGGCGTAACAAAGTTTCCGCCATTGTTTCTCCAGTTAAAAGATGCGGGAGGTGTTATGCCAGCGAGCGCAGATTCGGGAAGAGTATTTTGGGCAATTTGCTCTTGAGAAGGGTTTTTTGCTCCTACTCGCTTTCTCCTCTCCTCATCCGACAGCTGGAAGATGGGATTATCCGCGGCTTCCCACTTGGCGCCTTTGTCTTTGATGGCTTTTTTGATTTGTTCCAGTTCTTCAGCCCGGGTGCTTTTCGCCGAAGATTTAGTCTGAATATTGGTTTGGACAGAGAAGATGATGGCCGTAGCCAGTCCTGCGATGAAGAAGAGAGCC
>JAZDKQ010000023.1:0-65552 GCA_043802865.1 Candidatus Moraniibacteriota bacterium | reverse complement strand
ATGGGCGGAAAGAAAATCGCCCGCGCTAAAGCAATTCTTGAGAAAAATAATATTCTTTGCTTTGAAAATCCGGAGAGAGTTTTGGCGGTGATTGAAAAATTGAGTAAATATCAAGAGAATAAAAATAAAAGAATAAAAACCAACTCGTCTGAAATCGATCAAAAGACGGGCGCTGTTTTCCAAAAGGCTATCACTGAAAAAAGAAAAATGCTTTTTTGGAATGAAACGGAAAAATTATTTGCAAAATATGGAGCAAAACTGGCAAAATCAATTTCTTTTCAAAATATCAGTGAATGGAGAAACAAAAAAGTATTGTTTCCATGCGTCCTCAAAACCGATGATCCGCGCATTGCCCATCGTCTGGAAAAAAACGCTATTGTCCTGAATATTCAAAACGAAAAAGAATTGCGAAGCGCTTTTGAAAAAATGAAAAAAGAAATCGGCGCGAAACATTTCCTTTTGCAAGCGATGGCTGATCCGGGCTTGGAACTCATAATCGGAATGAAGCGCGACCCAACATTTGGTCCGGTGATTCTTTGCGGCTGGGGCGGATCTTTGACTGAGATATTCAAAGACAAAGTTATTCTAATGCCTCCTTTTGATCAAAAAGAAGTAAGAAGCAAACTTTCAGAGTTAGCTATTTTCCCTATTCTCAAGGGATTTCGCGGCAAAAAAGGCTACAATTTGAATGAAATATCAAAAATAATCACAGCTGTCGCTCAAGCATCCGCCGAAAACTTGAAAATCAAGGAAATTGATATAAACCCGCTTGTGATCTATAATAATGGGAAAAGGGGGCAGACTCTTGACGCTAAAATATTATTAATATAAACATATGACCGATGAAAAAAAATTCAAAATTATCATTGTTGACGACGATGATATTGTCCGCGAAACCTATCATCAAGTTTTTAGCGAACATGGTTTTGAGGCAACAGAAGCAAAGGATGGAGTTGAAGGCATAGACCTTATTTCCAAGGGAAGTTTCGATGTGATCATGACCGGGATTATCATGCCCCGAATGGATGGCTTTCAGCTCATCTCCGCTCTCCGCGAAAACATCGACACAAAAGATGTTCCCATAGCAATCATCAGTCACCTTGGACGAGAAGAAGATCGCAAGCGCGCCAAAGAATTGGACATCGATGCTTTCATTGTGCAAGGATCGATGACTCCGCGTGAAGTCGTCAACAGGGTGAAAAACCTGATTTCAGCAAGCAGTTCATTTCAGATCGGTTTTGATTATTTTGGCTGGAGCGCGCCGGCACTTGCCAAAAAGATGGGGTTGCCCGGCTTTGAATGCCCGAATTGTCACAGCAAGATAATTCTTGAGCTCACTCCGAAAATCGAAGGGAAAGGCTTGGACGCATCATTCAGGTGTCCAAAGTGCGATTTGAATCTATGAAAAAATGGACATTGCGGCCCGTTCAAAAAATTCCGGAAGAGCTCGAGAAGCTTCGCCTGAATTCAACGACCATTCAATTGCTTCTCGCCAGAAATATCAAAAAACCTCAAGAAATTGAGAAATTTTTTCAAAGCAAATACGAAGACCTGCTTTCTCCATTTGGTCTGTCCGGAATAAATGAGGCAATTGAAAGAATTGGAAAAGCGCAAAAAAAAAATGAAGCAATAACAATATTTGGAGATTATGACGCTGACGGCCTCACATCCTCAGTGCTTCTCAAGGAAGTTTTGGAAAAAATCGGCTTCGCGCCGGCCGTCTATATCCCCGATCGCAACAAAGAAGGCTATGGACTGAATATCGCGGCGATTGATCTCATAAAATCAAGATACGATCCCGCGCTGATCATCACCGTTGATTGCGGAATGTCGAATTGGGAGGAGATCAAATATGCCCAGAAACAGGGAATTGGAGTGATCGTCACTGATCACCATTCCGTTCCGAAAAAATTGCCAACAAACTGCACGATAATAAACCCGAAACTTCCCGGCCAAAAATACCCCTTTCCGGATCTTGCGGGAGCAGGAGTTGCGTTTAAGCTGGCTCAAGCAATTTTTGAAAAGTTTCTTCCCAAAAAAATTGACCAGTTGAAATGGTTTTTGGACATCGTTGCGATTGGAACTATTGCCGATTGCGTACCCCTCACCTCGGAAAACAGGATTTTTGCGAAGTTCGGTCTCATTGTTCTCCAAAAAACCAAGCGAACGGGACTTGTGGAGATCATCCAATCCGCCCGGCTTCCTATTGGAGAGAAAAATCCCCCAACCGCCGAAAATGTCGCTTTTCAGATAGGTCCGCGCCTCAACGCAAGCGGCCGGATGGATCATGCCGACCTCGCACTCAACTTGCTTCTCGAAAACGACCCCGTGAAAGCCCGTATTTTAGCGCTTGAAGTGGAAAGCATGAATACCCAGCGACAAAAAGTATCCCAGCAAGTATACAAAGAAGTGAAGAGCACAATCGACGACAAAAAGATTCATAAACTGATCGTGAGAAGCGGAGAGCATTGGCCGCTCGGAATTGTCGGGGTTGTCGCGGGAAAAATTTGCGACGAATATCATTGCCCCGTTTTTCTTTTCAAAGAAGGCGAAAATCTTTTTGAAGGATCAGGTAGAAGCATTGAATCTTTTGATATTGTTTCCGCCGTCTCGGCGCTTGACCGACACACCGAAAAATATGGTGGACACAAACAGGCGATGGGACTCAAGATAAAGCCGAAAAATATCAAAATATTTGAAAAAGAGTTGCTGAAGATGATCGAAAAAGAGTACGACGCGGAAAAATGGGGCAAAAAATTGCTCATAGACACCGAAGTGAAATCGGAAGAAATCGACTGGGATCTGCACGCGGAAATAAAAAAATTTGAGCCCTTTGGACAAGGAAACTGCGAACCAGTCTTTCTTTCGAAGGGCTTGATCGTCCGGGAAATAAAAATGGTCGGCAACAGCCAAAAACATCTCAAATTTTCATTTGCAGCTGGAAAGTCTAAGATCATTGAAGGCATATTTTGGAAAAGCGGGGAAAGATTCCCGGAATTCAAACCCGGAGACAAGATCGAAGCTGTTTTCTGTCTGCGTTCGAACGAATGGAATGGCAGTCGAAAATTGGAACTGAATATAATTGATATCAAAAAACAATGAACAAAATCAAAATTTTCACCGATGGCGGGGCGCGAGGGAACCCTGGTCCGTCCGGAATCGGGGTTGTGATCGAGTCTGCCGGTTCGAAAAAAACTTATCGCGAATTCATCGGATACGCGACAAACAACGAAGCGGAATACAAGGCTTTGCTTTTTGCGCTTCAAAAAGTGAAGTTGCTCTATGGAAAAACAAAGACGAAATCGTTGTCCGTTGAATGTTTTCTTGACAGCGAATTGGTTGTCAAGCAAATGAATCACGAGTACAAGCTCAATGATGAAAATATCCAGAAATTTTTTCTCCAGATCTGGAATCTTTCCATCGACTTTGGAGATGTGAAATATACTCATATTCCGCGCGGAAAAAACACTGAAGCCGACCGACTTGCCAATCTCGCCCTTGATGAAGCCACTCGGGCTCAAAGCCGAATGTTCTAATATTGCTTTATATAAAGCAATATTTTTCTATTTTGAGGGCTTGACAAATTTTTTCAAAGATATTATAGTATTAAGTTAGTCAGGGCTGGATAATCGCCTCACCCTTTATGGGCGAGGAGGAAAGTCCGGACACCTGTCCCGCTTAGCGGGACAAAAAGAGCAATGGGTAACCCCCATCGGGTATATTGAAAAATATATTTAGGGAAAGTGCCACAGAGACAATACTATCCGCCTCTTCGGCGGACAAAGGTGAAAAGCCGACTGGTGTTGGATATTGAGCTCGCGCAAAGTATCCAGCTGCGGTCGGAACCAATTAGCAATAATTGGAATTTGGTAAACCCTGCTTGGTGCAAGTTTGTACTCTATTTTTTAAAATAGAGAAAACGCTCGACCCCGACAGCAATGTCTGGGCTAGATAAATGATTATCGTCCCGCTTTGGCGGGATACAGAATCCGGCTTATAGGCCCCGACTAATCTCAATTTATAGTATGAAAAAGTCTGAATTATTTTTCGCCGCGCTTCTTGTTCCCGCCGATTTTTTGATGATCGTTCTTGCGGGAGCAGTCGCATATTGGTTGCGTTTCACTCCCGGCATCATCGAGATCAAACCGGTCTTGTTTCAATTCTCTTTCTTATCCTATATCAAAATTATCCTTCTCGTTGCGCCTGTTTTTCTGATCATTTTTGCGCTTGAAGGACTATACGCGTTGAAAACAACCCGCACTTTTTGGCGGGAATTTTTACAAATATCTTTTTCAATTTCAGTTGGAATGACGCTTGTCATCCTCGCTATATTTCTCCAGCGAGAATGGTTTTCTTCACGATTCATCATTCTTTCCGCTTGGGCGCTGTCCATTGTATTCATCAGCTTGTCACGCTATGCCGTGAACCTCACGCAAAAAATTCTTTTGATCTACAAAGGGATTGGCATGCATCGCCTCGCTCTCATCGGAAAAAGCGGATATTGCGACACGGTTTGCCATGAGTTCAAGGGAAATCCGGGACACGGATACAAAATAATCTCTCAAGAGTCTTCAATTGACATAGACTCTTTGCGACAAATCCACAAAGAAAGAGGCATTGATGAAATTTTGGTTTGCGATCCAAACGTGCAAATGAACGAGCTTCGCCTATTGAGTGATTTTTCCCATCGCAATCGCATCGAACTCAAATTCGTTCCGGCGATTCTCCAGTCTGTGAGCACAAATTTCGAGATCAGAACCCTTTTTGACGAACCGGTGATCGCGATCAAAAACACCCCCCTCGACGGATGGGGGAAGATCGCCAAAAGAATTTTTGACATAATCGGCTCTTTTTTTGGGATCATAATCACTTCTCCAATATTGATTCTCATCGCGATTGCCATCAGGCTTGATTCTCGAGGTCCGATCATTTTCAAAAACGAACGAGTGGGACACAACGGAAACTTCAATGTATTCAAGTTTCGCTATATGAAGATTGATCAGTGTGTCGGAGCGCAAAATCCAAATCAAGAAGAAGCCATGAAACTTGAAAAGAAATTGATTGAGACTCAAAGCGTCCGCAAGGGACCGCTTTACAAGATCAGAAATGATCCTCGAAAAACTCGCGTCGGCAGAATCATCGAAGCTCTTTCAATTGATGAACTTCCGCAATTGTTCAATGTATTAAAAGGCGATATGGGTCTTGTTGGTCCGCGTCCGCATCAACCGCGCGAAGTGGAAAAATATGAAACTTGGCAAAAAAGAACTCTTTCCATTAAACCCGGCGTGACGGGACTCGCTCAAATATCCGGCCGATCCGACTTGAGCTTCACCGACGAAGCGCGCCTCGATATTTATTATATCGAAAATTGGTCCATGTGGATGGATATTGAAATACTATTCAAGACTTTTTTTGTGTTATTAAAGAAAAGAAAGAACTTATGAATCAAGATTTTCTCCACCTTCTTCCATACTGGGGATATCCACTGATGTTTGTTTTGATGTTTTTCGAGGGGCCTTTCGCGACTATGATCGCTGCTTTTCTCGCCTCGCAGGGATATTTCAACGTGGGGATTGTTTTTCTTTTGAGCGTCGTCGGAGATGTTCTGGGAGATATCGGCTTGTATTTCATCGGATATTTTGGCGGGCCGAAAATTATTGAAAAAGCGCAAAAATTCTTGAAAATAAAAGACGCGACAGTCAATAAGCTCGAAGACAAATTTCATCAGAACAGCGGAAAGCTTATATTTTATGTCAAATCAACAACCGGCTTGAGCTATATCACTTTCACTCTCGCAGGAGCACTCCGAATGAAACTTTTGAAATTCATCAAATATTCCATCCTCGGCGGGCTTGTCTGGAGTTCGCTTCTCGTCATTCTCGGATATTTCTTCGGCTACGCCGCCGCCCAAATCAGCCAATATATCAAATATGCCGGCGTGGTGATTTTTGCCTGCGCCATCCTCGCGCTTATCGTGATTAGTCTCATCAAAAAACGCGAATCAGCGGAAATCTTGGGAAATGGCAAAAAAACTTGACAAATTCCACGTTTTGCTCCAAACTACAATGTTCCCGAAAAATTGAATAAAATCCAGAAATAGGAGGCGCTCTACGCATCTTTTAAAGTTAGGTATTCATATCTTATTTTTGGGTATGGCATTGCCAGCACCTGTAATCTCCGTATGGAAGGCAAAGTCTAACCCACAGGAAGCAGTTGTCTGGGGATTATATGGAATTGCATGCACGGCAATTTCCTTCGTCGCCTATATAACTGCTTAGAGAAGCAGGATAAAGAAATCGTAAGCCAGGCTTATGGAAAACCATAAACCTTTTTTATTGCCAAAATTGCGGAAAAGAGCTAGTATTTATATATGAAAATAGCCTTGGTTCACGATTATTTGGTGCAATATGGAGGCGCGGAGAGAGTCCTTGAATGTTTCACTGAGATTTGGCCACATGCGCCTATTTATACGCTGATATACGACGAGGAGAAAACGCACGGAATTTTCAAAGGGAAGAGAATATACACCTCATTTCTCCAAAAATTTCCCTATACCCGCAAAAATCATCGCATTTTCCCGCCTTTGATGCCGCCGGCGATCGAGCAATTCGATCTTTCAAAATACGACATTGTTCTTTCTGATTCTTCGAGCTATGCAAAAGGCGTGATAACTCCGCTTGAGACACTCCACATTTGCTATTGTCATACGCCGATGAGATATGCCTGGGATGACTGCCAAAAGTATATCGAAGAATTCGGTTTTCCGAGATTCGTCAAAAAAATTACGCCTTTTTTCATGAACTATATCCGGATCTGGGATCGGATGAGCGCCGACCGGCCAGATGAATATATCGCCAACTCAAAATTCGTGGCAAGTCGGATAAAAAAATACTACAGAAAAAATTCGACAGTGATCAATCCGCCGGTGGATGTCAACAAATTTCATCTTGATGAAAAAAAAGAAAATTATTTTTTGATGGTTGGCCGTTTGATGACTTACAAACGATTTGATATTGTGATTGAAGCGTTCAACAAATTGGGCTGGCCACTCAAAATAATCGGGGGTCAAGGCCCGGACAAAAAAAGGCTCATGAAAATGGCTCATTCCAACATTGAATTCACGGGCAGATTGAGTGATGAACAGCTTTCCCGGACTTATGCCCGCGCCAAAGCCTTCATTTTTCCGCAAGAAGAAGATTTCGGCATAGTTGCGATCGAGGCATTGGCCTCCGGAAAGCCGATCATCGCTTTCCGCGGGGGAGATATCGTGGAACATGTCAGGGAAGGACAGGAAGGCTTGTTTTTTGACGAACAAACTTCCGAAGCGCTCACAGAAATTCTGCAAAAATTCAATTCTGATGATTTCGATTCCCAAAAGATCCGCGAAAGAGCCCTGCCGTTTGACAGGGAGATATTCAAAAATAAAATAAAGAACCATATCGAAAAAAGTTTGAGCGAATTTAATTTGAATAAAATATAATTATGGAACTAAAAGAATACTACAAAATCTTGAAACTAAACATCTCCGTCGTGATTTATACAGTGATTATCGCCGTTGTTGCCGTCTATGCCTGGTCAGTGAGGCAGTCGCAAACATATTCCGCCTCTCTTCTTTTGAATATAGGCCAGACCGAAACGCAATCAACCGCCGACTATCGCTATGACCAATTTTATCGCTTGCAAGCGGATGATAAGTTCTCTGAAACAGTTGTTGAATGGCTGAAATCCCCGGGCACGGCAAAGAGTATTTTTGACAAGGCGGGTGTGAGTAGCGACCAAAAGACGATGCGCAATCTTTCAAAAAGTTTCCAGGCAGAAAAATTGTCTTCAAATCTCGTCAGCGTGCGATATTCCACTGAAGCGAGCGAAGAATCGGGCAAAATTGCTCCGGCTATCTCTTCTGTTGTTTCCGAAAAAACAAAAGCCCTCAACACCGATGCCCGCGATCCAAATTGGTTTCAGATCAACGCGAGTGATCTGATCATTTTAAAAGATACGCAGGATTTGCGGGTCAATTTGGGAATTGCAATGCTTGCCGGATTGTTTCTTGGAACACTGCTCGCATTCGGAAAACATTATATTTCGGAAGAATAAATGAAAATCGGATTCGATGCCAGATGTCTTGAGGAGGAAAAAATATCCGGAGTGGGGGAATACGCCCTGAAGCTTTTGAGAAATCTTTTGGAGGCAGACACGAAAAACGAATATATTGTTTTTTCAAATTCTTTCAAGCAAAGAGCCAACCGAAATTTCGAGTGGATCAAAAAATACCCGCACGCGAAAATGAAGAGATTTTCTTTCCCGAATAGGATCCTCAATTTTTGTTTCTGGTATCTCAATTGGCCGAAAATCGATAAAATGATCGGAGGCGCGGATGTTTTTTTCGCCCCGAACATAAATTTTCTCTCCGTGAGCAAAAAATGCCGTCTCGTTGCCACATTTCACGACCTTTCTTTTGAGAGATATCCCAACTTCTTTCCCTTCAAAACCAGATTGTGGCATGAATATTTCGTGAATCCCCGGAGAATAGCTCGATCAGCCGAAAAATTGATTGCCGTTTCGGAATCAACGAAAAAAGATCTGGAAACAATCTATAAAACAGATCCCGAAAAGATCGACGTTGTTCACCACGGAATCAGCGACAGTTTCAAAATTATTGACAGAAATGACCCGAAACTTCTTGAAATCCAAAAAAAATATGACTTGCCCTACAAATTTGTTCTCTATTTGGGAAATATAGAGCCAAGAAAAAATATCTCATCGATCGCTTCCGCCTACAAAATTTTTATTTCAAAAAATCCGGAACTTGGCAAATTCAAACTGGTTTTGGCGGGAAACATCAGCCCGCTTTGCCGCGAAATGGTCGAGAAAGAAAATCTGAAAACATGCGGCTACATCGAAAGGGAGGACCGGCCATATGTATACAATCTCGCTTCGCTTTTCATCTATCCCTCTTTTTTTGAAGGTTTTGGCCTGCCGATTCTTGAAGCGATGGCCTGCGGAGCTCCGGTGATCGCCTCGAACAATTCTTCAATTCCCGAAGTCGCCGGGAAAGCTGCGATTCTGATTGATCCAAACCGACCGGACGAACTTGCCATGGCGATGAGAACTGTTCTGACTGATGAAAAGTTGTATGCTAAAATAAAAGAAAGGGGACTGACACAATCTCAAAAATTCAGCTGGAGAAAATGCGCATTGGAATCGATGCCCGCTTTTTCGGGTCGATAGGAAAGGGACTCGGGCGGTATACTCAAAAACTGATAGAAAATCTGGAAAATATCTCCGCCCAAGACGGACCAGCCTCCGGCTGGGACAATTCCTACCAGTTTTTTATATTTCTCCGAAAAGAAAATTGGGATGAATACCAGCCTCAAAGCAAACATTTCACGAAAGTTTTGGCGGATGTCCCTTGGTACACACTGCGGGAACAGATCCAAATGCCGAAAATCTTTGCGAGCTGCGGACTTGATCTTGTCCATTTTCCCCACTTCAATGTTCCTGTTTCATACAAAGGAAAATTCATCGTCACGATTCACGACCTTATTCTTTTTCGATATTCCACCCGTAAGGCGTCAACTTTGTCGGCTCCGGCATATTTTTTCAAGAAAAAAGCGTATCATCGAGTGATCAACCGAGCCATCAAGAAATCGGAAAAAATAATCGCCGTTTCGGAGCACACGAAAAAAGATATACTGGAAAATTTCGATATAGATTCGAAAAAAATTATCGTCACCTATGAGGGGGTGGACACGATTGAAAAACCACTGCTGGAAAATTCGGAAACTGTTCTCAAAAAGTATGGTATAATGAGACCGTACATTTTGTATGTCGGAAATGCCTACCCGCACAAAAATCTCGAACGGCTCATTTCGGCTTTCAAGGGAGTTGCCAAAAAGCATCCCGGTTTGAGCTTGGTTCTCGCGGGAAAGGAAGATTATTTTTACAAACGGCTGAAAAAATTCGTGGCGGACAATGAAGTTTCAAACGTTGTTTTTCCCGACCATATAGATGAAGATCATCTGCCAACAATATATCGCGAAGCAAGGCTGTATGTTTTTCCTTCGCTTTATGAGGGATTCGGTCTCCCGCCGCTTGAAGCGATGGCAAGAAATATTCCAGTCGCAAGTTCCAATGCGTCCTGTCTGCCGGAAATATTGGGGAATGCCGCCCTTTTCTTTGATCCGCGAGGTGTTTCTGAAGCTTCCGAAGTGATTGAAAAAGTTTTGACGGACAATGATTTGCGAAAAAAATTGATTGAAGCCGGGAAAAAACAAATTCAAAAATACAGCTGGAAAAAAATGGCGAAAGAAACGCTTGAAATATATAAAAGTTGCGGATAAAAATGTCAAAACGAAAAAACATTCTGCCCCAGATGTTCGATGTGAAGCCGGTAAATTCGGACGGTTCTTTGAATTTGGCGAAAATAAAAAAATTGAGGCGAATGGTCACTCTTCCGGACAAAAAAATATACAAAAAAAATATTTCAGCAAATAGGCATGGTTTGCGCATGGCTGATGTCGTTGGGCCAAAAATTGTTTGCGAAAGTAGAGACGCGATTAATCGCGTTTCTACGGGCGAAAACGCAGTTGAGAAGCAAGATTTTGCGTCTCTGCAAGAGGAAATCAATTTTCAGCCAAAAAAACCAGAGTTGTTCAATAAATATTTTAATATTTCTGACGAACTATATCAGCCAAAACTAGAAACTTTTTCGGAAAGGATAACCAAGCCTGAGCCGAAAAAAGTAATATTCAAAAAAAGATCCAGAAAATTATCACTGAAAAAGCAAATCGAGTCGATCAAAAAACTTTCCGGAAAGCTTATTCCAAATTTAAGCAAATTGAAAATTCAAAAAAATATTTTTTCGCAAGATTTTTCTTCGGTTCCGAGTTTCAGTTATGCAGTTTCGTTTGCCTGCATTCTGCTTCTATTCTCTTTTTCAATTCCCGCTCTTTCCTATGTCCAAAAAGCACTTGATATGAAAAAAAAACTTGTCGCAACAGGCGAAAGAGCTCTCGGACAATTTGCCGAAGCAAAGGACAATCTTTCAAACAGCCAGTTTGATAAGGCCGCGGTTGATTTTTCCGAGTCTTATCAAATTCTTTCCGATGCCAATAGTGATATCGCGCATATTGGAGGCAATTTCAGCGAGATTTTGCGTTTTGTGCCCGGAATTTCCAAAATTGCAAGCGCCAACTATGTCGTTTCCGCCGGAGAGCATTTTTCGCTGGCCGGAAAAAGTCTCGCCGAATCGGCAAAATCGCTCAATTTGATTGGCAATCCTCTTGACGGTGCAAATCAAGCCGATCAGCCTTCACTCACGGACCTATTTTTGAATTTACGAGACGGGATCCAAAAATCAAGCGGAGAACTTTCGGTGGCCCAAGATGACCTCGACAAAGTCAATATTGATGATCTGCCTCTTGAAATGCGGGAACAATTTGCCCAGCTTAAGAGCAAATTGCCTCTTGTCAATGAGAGCCTCAAAAATTTTCTTGACTATTCCCAGATATTCCTTGATGTTCTCGGATACAACGGTCCGCGAAAATATTTGTTTCTCTTTGAAAACAATCAGGAAATGCGGGCAACGGGCGGTTTCATCGGAAGCTATGGGATTCTTGACATCGGGAACGGTCGGGTGAAGAAACTTTTCGTGGACGATATATACAATCCGGACGGCCAGCTCAAAGCCCGCGTCATCCCACCCGCTCCGATCCAGAAAATGAGCGCCGTTTGGACCATGCATGACGCCAACTGGTTCCCGAATTTTCCAACTTCGGCCGAAAAAGTTTCCTGGTTCTATGAAAAAACAGGAGGACCGACCGTGGACGGAGTGATCGCGATCACTCCTGAACTACTTCGCGACCTTCTTGCAATCACCGGACCGATCGATATGCCGGAATACAACAAAACTATCGACGCAGACAACTTCATTGAGGAAACCCAGCAGGAAGTCGAACTTGATTATGACAAAGAATTGAATCAGCCGAAGAAATTCGTCGCCGACCTCACGCCGAAAATTCTTGACAAAGTGATGAGCGAAAAAGGACTTGTCTCGGTGCTCAAAACGCTCAAGGCTTTCAACACCGCCCTCTCGGAAAAACATCTGCTTCTTTATTCAAGAAACTTCAATATTCAAAAATTGATCTCTGACCAAAAATGGTCGGGAGAAATTTTGAATACTGACAAAGATTTTTTGTCGGTGATCAACACCAATATCAATGGCTTCAAGACCGACGGTGTGATCGACGAAACAATTGATCACAAAAGCGAAATTGCATCTGATGGGAGTATTGTTGACACGGTTTCCATAACGCGCAAACATAACGGAGGCAATGAGAATTATGACTGGTGGAACAAGGTGAATGGAGACTGGATGCGAGTATATGTTCCCGATGGCGCGAAACTTCTTGAAGTTTCCGGCCAAACACGTGAATTCGTACCGCCGGCGCTCGACTATCAATCACTTGGATTCAAAAAAGATCCTCAAGTCCAGGCCGAAGACGATTCCGCCCGAATCGACGAAGAATCAGGAACGAAAATATATGACGAAAACAACAAAACCGTTTTTGCGAACTGGGTATACGTCAGTCCGGGCGAATCAACAACGATCACATACAAATACGCGCTACCTTTCAAATTGAGTTTCGATTCACTGCAACATCCCGCTGATTCTTTTTCCGTCCTCTATCAAAAACAATCTGGAAGCGTTGGTAGCAAACTTTTTTCTGAGGTGAATTTGCCGGACAATCTGAAAACAATCTGGCGCTGGCCGGACAACGCGAAACAAAATGACAACTCACTCAAAATGGAAACTGTTTTGAATACGGACAAGTTTGTGGGACTGGCAGTAGAAAAATAGATGATAAAATCTCTTCACCAAAAATTCATTAATTCAACTCCGTCGAGCTCCGTGGCTTCGGCGGCGTTTGTGATCGCGATGGCTGGGATCATGAGCCGTGTTTTGGGGCTTCTGCGCGACCGCATCCTTGCTTCACATTTCGGAGCGGGGGACACGCTCGATATATATTATGCCGCGTTTCGCGTGCCGGATTTGATCTATAACCTCCTCATTCTCGGAGCTTTGAGCGCCGCGTTCATTCCTGTTTTTACCGGCCTCATTGCAAAAGATGAAAAGAGCGAAGCATGGGAGCTCGTGAATGTTTTTCTCACGACAGCACTCTTGTTTTTGATCGTTTTGGCCGGAATACTTGCAATTTTTGCGCCGCAACTCATGAAAATAATCACTCCCGGGTTTTCGGGGGAAAAAATGCAGGGAGTCGTGACTCTCACCCGGATCATGTTTTTGAGCCCGATTTTTCTTGGCATCAGCGGCATTTTCGGCGGTATACTGAACTCCTTCAAACGATTTTTGATCTATTCTCTCGCGCCGATCATGTATAATCTCGGCATAATTTTCGGCGCGGTTTTCTTGGTAAAGCCGTTTGGAATCGCGGGCCTTGCTTGGGGAGTGGTTATTGGCGCGTTTCTTCACATGGCAATTCAATATCCGAATGTGAAAATGATCGGACTAAAATATTTTCCGCATTTGAATTTCAAAAATAAGAATCTTCGAAAAGTGATCACTCTCATGATTCCGCGCACGATGGGTCTTGCCGTCACGCAGATCAATTTGCTCGTCGTCACGATCATTGCTTCAACCCTCACCGCGGGAAGCCTCGCGATTTTCAACTTTGCGAACAATCTTCAGAGTTTTCCACTGGGAATTTTCGCGATTCCTTTCGCTCTTGCCGTTTTTCCGATCCTTTCCCATCACGCCGCGCGAGACGAGCGGGACATTTTCATTCAGAATTTTTCCAAAACTTTCCGACAGATTTTGTTTTTCATTATTCCGGCGAGCATCCTGATCCTCGTTCTTCGCGCCCAGATTGTGCGCATCATCCTCGGTACGGGGAATTTCGACTGGCAGGACACGATTTTCACCTTTCAGGCACTGGGAATTTTCGCCGTGAGCCTTTTTGCCCAAAGCACGATTCCGCTTCTGGCGCGGTCATTCTATGCCCTTCACAACACAAGAGTTCCGTTTCTGACCGGGATCATCAGCGAAGTTTTCAATTTGGCAGCCGCTTTGATTCTTTCGCACTATTATGGAATTCTTGGTCTTGTCTGGGCGTTTTCGCTTGCAAGCGTCGTCAATATGTTTCTTCTTGTTTTCATTCTCCGCAACAAGCTTGAGAATCTCGATGACAAAAAAATAGTTTACGTGATCCTCAAAATTTCCGTTTCCGCGCTCGCCGCCGGACTTGTCGCCCAAGTCGCGAAATATCTGATCAGCCCATACATCAATCTCGACACATTCCTCGGCGTTTTCTGGCAAATGCTTTTCGCGGGAGGCCTCGGCCTCGCAACTTATTTCGCCCTCGCACGCATTTTCGATCTTGAAGAATTCCATTATCTCAAAAAATTATTTTCAGGACAGATTTTCCGCCTCCGCCCGCCCCTCCCCGAAGACCCAACGGAGGCCAGTGGAATATAAGACTTGTATAAAGCAATATTATAGATTTTAGGTAAATTCTATTTGACGTATTACTTTTTCTTCACTATGATTTAACATCTAGCTAAATCGCTAGAAATCACACAAAAAGGGGGTTGGAAAAATGAAAAGAGTTCTTTATATTGTCACTGCTTTAGTTCTCATAACTCTTCCAGCGTTCGGATGTGGCACGAATTACGATCTGGACAAGCCACAGACTGTAGAGGATATTGAGATCACCACGCAACCCTTAATAGGCGGAACTACAATCATCATAAGACTCACTAACGAATCAGGAGGAAAAGAAACCCTTGTGAGTTTAGGGGCCACGGATGATGAACGACGCATTGCGAGGTGCATAAAAAAGGGAGATGAAGTTGCAATACACTTTAAATCGAGAGCGTACCTTCATAAAAACGCCATTATTAAAAGAGTTAAAAACTACACTTCGGGCATCACATGCGAATAATCGACCAACGACTCAGCAGAAGATGCTAGCCGCTAATATATCAAGAAATTGATTGAGGCGGCTTTTTTATTTGCAAAAAGACGAAAATGAGGTAGATTAAAGAATATGAATAACCAGCAAAACATCCGGAATTTTTGTATAATCGCGCATATCGATCATGGGAAATCCACTCTGGCCGATCGGATGCTTGAGATTACGCATACGGTCGAAGATCGAAAGATGAAAGAACAGCTTCTGGACACGATGGATCTTGAGCGCGAGCGTGGCATTACTATAAAATTACAACCCGTAAGGATGATTTATAGTCCTCGGATTTCAAATCAAAGTCCGGCTTTTCCCTTGTCGGCTGACGCCTCCAATTCCTCAAAGCCGGACTTTTTTATCTTGAATCTCATAGACACTCCCGGGCATGTGGACTTTCAATATGAAGTTTCTCGCTCCCTGGCCGCTGTGGAGGGCGCGGTTTTGCTTGTGGACGCGTCAAAAGGCGTACAAGCGCAGACAGTCGCCAATCTCTATTATGCCATCGAACAGGGGCTGGAAATCATTCCCGTGATCAACAAAATAGATCTTCCGAACGCCGAGATAGAAAAAACGAAAAAAGAAATCGTTCATCTTCTCGGCTGCAAGGAAGAAGAAATTCTCGAGGCCAGTGGGAAAACAGGGGAAGGCGTTGAAAAAATTCTTGAAACGATCGTCGAAAAAATTTCTTCTCCCAAAGGAAAACAGGAAAAATCTCTTCGCGCTCTCATTTTTGATTCAAAATATGATACCTACAGAGGAGTTCTCGCCTATGTCCGAATTGTCGACGGAAAGATCCATGCCGAAGAAAAAATTCTCGCTATGGCGACCAAGCAGGGAAGTTCCGTGATCGAAGTCGGCCATTTCAAGCCGAATTTGGAAAAAACAAATGAATTGTCCGCGGGCGATATCGGATACATCGCGACCGGATTCAAAACCGTCGAAGACTGCCGCGTCGGCGATACGATCGTTTTGGAAAAAAACCCAGGCGAAATGCAGGCGCTTCCCGGATACAAAGAGATCCGGCCGGTTGTTTATGCCAGTTTCTATCCGAAAGAAGGAGACGATTACAACTTCATGCGAGACGCGCTGGGAAAATTGAAACTCAACGATGCCGCGTTCGCGTTTGAACCGGAAGCCAATCTGGCGCTAGGACGGGGATTTCGCTGCGGATTTTTAGGACTCCTTCATATAGAAATTGTCCAGGAAAGACTCAAAAGGGAATTTGAAATAGACCCAGTCATTACCACTCCAAGCGTGGTATATGAAATATCCGCCAAAGGCGGATCCGCCTCGGGCGGAAAAGTAAAAAAAATTAAAATATATTCTCCCCTTGAAATGCCGGATCCTTCGATCATTGAATCCATTGAAGAGCCCTATGTGAAACTCGATCTCATTTCTCCTTCAAAATATCTCGGCTCGATTATGGATCTGATGCGGAGCACGCGAGCGGAATACAAGAACACGGAATATATAGACGCGGAAAGACTGATCCTCACCTTTGAATCTCCTCTCACGGACGTCATCATCAATTTGCATGACCAGCTGAAAAGCGCTTCGAGTGGATATGCTTCGATGAACTATGCGTTTCTTGGGTACCGGCCGAACAAGCTCGTGAAACTCGATATTCTTGTTGGGGGCGACAGGATTGACGCTTTCTCAAGAATAGTTCCGGAAGAAAAAGTTTTTTCGGATGGCAAAGCCACCGTGGAAAAGTTGAAGGATGTCATTCCGCGCCAAAACTTCGTGATTGCCCTTCAAGCAGCCGTTGGCGGAAAAATCCTCGCTCGCGAATCAGTCAAAGCCTTCCGAAAAGACGTGACGGCCAAGTTGTATGGCGGGGACATCACCCGCAAGAGAAAATTGCTTGAAAAGCAGAAAAAAGGAAAGAAAAAGATGACCAATCTCGGACGGGTTGAAATCCCGAGCAGCGCCTTTTTGGCGGTTTTGCGAAAATAGTGGTATAATGAAAGTACTATGAAATCGAGACACAAGAAAAAAGTGCGTATAGTTTGGCTGATAATCACTATCCTTGCCGTTCTCTCGATGATTGCTTTTACTATTGCCCCAATGCTAAGTTCCTAAAACAAAAAGTGGCCAAGCGAAACAGTCAAAATTCAAAATTGTCGACCAGAATTTTTTCGGGAATATTTTTTCTCGCCGGTTTGACCGTCCTCGTCTTGATCGGAATATCCCTCGGAAAAGAAGCCTATCGCAAAAGGCAGATCCAGAAAGAAATTGACGGCCTCCAAACCCAGATAAGCCAGATGGGACAGGAAAATAGCAATATGGAAAACCTGATCGACTATCTTTCTTCAACGGATTTTCAAGAAAAAGAAGCCCGCGAAAAATTGAATCTTCAAAAAGGCGACGAGAAGATGATCGTTCTTCGAAAAGATCCCCTTCAGGAAACAAGCAATCAACCGGAAAAAACTGAAAGCACGACTGCAATGCCGGAAGATACATCTTCAAACTGGCAAAAATGGTGGCGAACTTTCTTTGCAACAAAAAACTGATTTTTTATTAATCTTAGAATCCTTCTCCCCTCAGATGAGGGGAGATGTCCGAAGGACAGAGGGGTGTTGATAAGTTTTCTGCATTATCACAACACCTCCCCCTGCCCCCTCCTCAGTTGAGGAGGGGAGGATTCCATAATTATTATGCCCAACAAAAAAGGAAATCTCAAAAAACACAAAATTTGGATAATTGTCGGCGTTGCCGCCGGCGCGATTTTTGTATTTTTGCTGTTTTTGGTTCTTGGCGTCTATAAATTCAATTGGAACAACCGTTTTTTTGTTGGCGCGACCAAAGTCATTCCGTTTCCGGCCGTATATGTCCGCGGAGCGGGATCCATCAGTGTCAATGAGATCAAAGTCAATGTAGCTTCCGTCAAAAAATTCTATGAATCGCAGGACTTCGAAAAAATCGGCATGCGAGTTGATTTTTCAACCGATCAAGGAGTAAAAAGACTCCAAGTCAAGGAAAAAGAGATCATAAATAAAATGATCGAAAACAAGGTGATCGAAAATCTTGCTCAAAAGCGCGGTATCACACTCACTAACAGTGCTGTCTCCACGGAACTTGAGAGCACTATCCAACAATTCGGAAACAAGGACAATTTGATGAGCGACCTTGCAAGACTATACGGCTGGACCATCAATGACTTCGAACAAAAAGTTGTGAAGCCCGGAATGTACAGCGAAAAATTGGCGGAAGTTTATGTGAATGAAATGGACACAAGCACTCAGCAAGCAAAAATAAAATCGCTCTATGAAAAAGCGACAAGCAAAAAAGAGGATTTCGCAAAAGTGGCGAAAGAAAATTCAGACGGACAAAGCGCGGAAAACGGAGGCGATCTCGGCTGGTCGACGAAAGATCAGCTGATCCAAACTGTCGCAGACAAAGCGTTTTCGATGAAAACGGGGGAGATCAGTGAACCGATCGAAAGCCCGCTTGGGTTCCATGTTCTGAAATTGGAAGAGAAAAAGATGGACAACGGATTTGATTTGGTGCATCTTCGCCAGATTTTCGTGAAAAAAACCACTTTTGCCGACTGGTTGAAAGAAAAAACGAAGGTTTACTCGGTTACAATATTCTTGAAAGACTACCAGTGGAATTCAAGCAATACTCAAATCGAGTTCCGCGACGGCGGAATGCGAACTTTCGAGCAAAACCTTCCCGCCAATTCCGAAGGGGATCCTTCGGTGTTCTGAGCCGATGCGCGGGATCGAACCGCGGACCTACACGTTACGAGTGTGTCGCTCTGCCAACTGAGCTACATCGGCTTTTCAGAGCGGGATACGGGAATCGGACCCGTATTTCAACCTTGGGAAGGTCGTGTTCTGCCACTGAACTAATCCCGCCTGCTGTATTTACAAAGGAATTATAGGCGACTTTTTTGGTTTTGGCAATGGCGAAATATATGATATAATAAAATCAATGCAAGAAATCATCACAAAACTTGACGAGCTCCGAGATCGAATCGCTTCCGTAAGCGACCGTCTTTGACTTGCCTCAAAAGAAAACAAAAATTGACAAACTTGAAAAAATATCAAACAGCGAAAATTTTTGGCAAAATCAGGAATCAGCGCAGAAAACGATGCAAGAACTGGAGGGATTGAGAGGCGATATCAAGAAATTGAGCGAACTCGAGACAGAAGTTGACAATTTGAAAGAAATGGCTGGTCTTGCCGCGAATGACCCGGAGATCAAGCAGGAGATCGAAGAAAAAAACCGAAACATTGAAAAAGATATTGAAAATATCGAGTTCGAAACGCTTTTCCGCGGAGTTTATGACCAAAGCAACGCCATTCTTTCGATCCATAGTGGAACCGGAGGAACGGACGCGCAGGATTGGGCCGAAATGCTCCTCAAAATGTTTCTCCGATTCGCTGAGCGAAAAAAATGGAAAGCGAAACTGATTTCCGAATCGCGCGGACAGGAAGCCGGAATCAAAAGTGCGACAATAGAAATTGTTGGAAAACTCGCCTACGGATATCTCCGGGCAGAAGCGGGAGTGCATCGTTTGGTGCGCCTTTCCCCGTTCAACGCCAAAAATCTTCGCCAGACTTCTTTCGCGCTGGTTGAAGTTTTGCCAGAAATTGATAAAATAGAAGGAGTTGAAATTGACCCGAGCGAATTGAAGATCGACACTTTCCGATCCTCGGGAGCCGGCGGCCAATCTGTCAACAAGACCGACAGCGCCGTTCGCGTGACGCACATCCCATCGGGTATTGTCATAAGCTCCCAAAACGAAAGGAGCCAGCTTCAAAACAAGGATCAGGCGATGAAAATTCTGAAAGCGAAATTGCACCAAAAATATCTGGAAAACAAAGAAAAAGAAAAGAAAGAAATCAAAGGCGAGCACACCGAAGTCCAGTGGGGAAGCCAGATCCGATCGTATATCTTGCATCCATACAAGCTCGTCAAAGACCACCGAACAAAATTTGAATCCAAAAACCCGGAAGAAGTGCTGGATGGAAATTTGAACGGGTTCATTGAGTCGTATCTCAGTAAAAAATAAAAAATGATCGAGTTCCGAAACGTCAAAAAAATATATACCGGAGGAATACATACCGTCGCTCTTGACGACATCAATTTCATCATCCAAAAAGAAGAATTTGTTTCTCTTGTCGGGCACAGCGGAGCAGGAAAATCGACGCTCCTCAAACTTCTTTATGCCGAAGAAAAACCGACAACAGGCGAAATCTTTTTCAATGAAGAGGACATTTCCCACCTGACTCCCAAGCAATTGCCTTTTTATCGCCGGCGGATCGGAACAGTTTTTCAGGATTTCAAATTGCTCCCCAAAAAAACTCTTTTCGAAAATGTGGCATTTGCGCTTGAAGTATCCGACCACAGCGAACAGGAAATCTGCGAATTGGTTCCGCAAATTCTTGAGATCGTGGGACTCGCGCACAAAACAGACAGCTATCCCCGTGAAATTTCGGGAGGAGAACAGCAGAGAGTGGCGATTGCCCGGGCGCTTGTTCACCGTCCGCCGCTCATCATTGCCGACGAGCCGACCGGAAATCTCGACCCAATCAGCAGTTGGGGGATCATCCAATTGCTTCTAAAGATCAACAAACTCGGCACAACCGTTCTCCTGGCAACGCACAACAAGGATATCGTCAATCGCCTGAAAAAACGCGTCATCACCCTTGATCAAGGAAAAATAATCCGAGATCATAGCAAGGGCCGTTATGCGATCTAATTTCACGAATCAAAAATAATGCTGCTACTCACACTCTCGCGTACGTTCAAGTCCGGTTTCACCCACTTTCGCCGCAACGAATGGCTGAGCTTTGCCGTGATCAGCATTATCTCCCTCACGCTTCTCATCATCAGCACGCTGATCGTTCTTTCCATCGCCGCAAGTCTTGTGATCCGATCCGTTCAGGACAAGGTGGATATCAGC
This sequence comes from Candidatus Moraniibacteriota bacterium, assembly GCA_043802865.1. Classification (GTDB taxonomy): domain Bacteria; phylum Patescibacteriota; class Minisyncoccia; order Moranbacterales; family UBA11712; genus JAPLXD01. Next base: position 44,654 of record JAZDKQ010000023.1, on the reverse strand, counting down.
GTATATTTCAAGGGAGATGTTGAGGAATCAAAAATACTCGAATTCCGGTCAACCGTTTTGCAATACAAAGAAGTGAAAACGGCCGACTATATTTCAAAAGACAGGGCTCTCGACGAATTCAAATCCAAAAACGCTGACAATCCGCTGATTTTGCAATCAATCGAGGCGATCGGAGACAACCCCCTGAACGCTTCAATAAACATAAAGGCCGTCACGCCGGACAAATACGACATCATCGCAACCGCGATACAAAATTCGTCTTTCGCCAGCAACATCAGCCGGATCAACTATGCGAAAAACAAAATCGTCATTGAACGGCTCAATAATGTTCTTTCGACAACCAAAAAAGTCGGCATCATGCTGGCCACTATATTCTCTTTGATCGCCGTCCTAATCACTTTCAACGCGGTCCGGATCACGATATACGCCCATCGGCAGGAAATCGAGATCATGCGCCTTGTCGGAGCGTCGAACCACTACATCCGGATGCCGTTCATTTTTGAAGGGATAATCTATGGCACTGTTTCAGCAATCGCCGTGATGCTCATTCTTTTCCCACTCGTCAAGGTTGCCGCGCCCTATATAGCCGGAGCAGTTTCCATCAAAGAAGTGCAAGACAGCTTTATCCACTATTTGTGGCTCATTTTCCTCGTCCAACTCGTCACCGGCGTTGCTTTGGGAACCGTCAGCAGTTTCATCGCCATTCGAAGATATCTGAAAGTATAAAAAAATTTTTTCCTTTCTAATGGGGGATAAGGGGGGATTTCAAAAAAGCCGACTTCCGGCTTTTTTCTTGATATTTTTCCCAAAATATTATAGAATCTGGGATGTTATTGGGGTGTAGCCCCTGGCCGCGCCCAAGGCTCAGCCGCGGGCAGGCAAGTGGTAAAACAATGAAATATTACCTCTATATTCTTAAAAGCCTACAAGACGATAATTGTTACGTCGGCATTACTGCTGATGTCAGGAAAAGGTTATCTAATCACAATTCAGGCAAAGTTAAATCTACTCGTTCAAGAAGACCATTTGCCCTAATATACACAGAACAGCATACATCGATGCCCGAAGCCAGATTAAGGGAAAAATATTTGAAAAGTTATAGTGGGGTGGGAGAAAAAAGAGATATTATAGAAAAATATAATAACATTGGGGTGTAGCCAAGTGGTAAGGCAATGGGTTCTGGTCCCATGATCCTAGGTTCGAATCCTAGCACCCCAGCCGATATTTAAGACTCTTTGATTTTTTTGAAACAAATATTATGAACAATGTTTTTATAGTTTTCGGATACGGAGTGCCGAAGAATATCCTTAAAGACGAAAAATATAATTTTTATTTGAAAATAGTTTTCAATAAGATATATAGTACTGTCCTAAAAAATGATATATCGAGACCTATTATCATCTTTTGCGGTGGAAATACCGACGGATTTAAACCATATAAAAGAACCGAGGCTGATGAGATGATCAAATTTTTTTCCAAATTGATCAAGGATAGTCCATCTTTGAAATCAATCACTAAGAATTGGACTCTAATTTCAGAAAACAAGTCGCTATCAACTCTTGAAAATTTAATTAACAGTAAAAAGATTTTAAGTAAAAGTAATATCAAAAAAGCAAATATTTTCATTTTTTGCGAACAGACCCGAGAGAACCGAATAAAGGCGTTGGCTAGAAAAATATTTGATAAAAATTATAATCTTCAAATAGAGCCAATCGATTTTGACGTATCGGCGAACCGATATTTACCGACTGAATATCTAGCCAAAAAGGAAAATGCAGAGCTAAAACATTCTTTATGGGCATTGAAAAGTCAGGAGAATTTGAAAAAACATCATAAAATGTTCGAAGAGAAATTTGAGTATTTCCGTAAAGCTGGGCCGAAAACTCATGCAGATACTATAAAAAAATGGTGGGATCAAAAGTTAAAGGAACTAAATAGCTCAAAAATCCAGTAAAAAGGTTCGAACATCGTCCCACAATCCCAGCAAAAAGGCTTATAAAAGCCTTTTTTATTTGTTTCACTTGACTCCTTGTTTTATTTGTGCTAAGATACCCAGTCAGTTATGAATGGTTATTTTACAAATAAATAGTCGCGAGACTTTAAAGAGCATACAGGAGGAGAATAGAATGGACGTTAAGGGACTCAATAGAGCAGCTGTTCTCGCCGCGTTGTACAACGCCTCAAAGCCGCAGAGTATGGGTTTCATACACTATGACCCCAAACCGATGACCGAGGCAGAGGCCAAAGAGATTCTGAGCATGGGCGCCAATTTCGACTATCTCAAGGGGCGCGTCATGAAAATCGACCTTTCCAAAGACGAGGTCAACACCTGGGGCTACAATCGGGACAACGGGCCCGAGGCGGCGGAAAATGCCGTTGCCGAGCTCAGAAAGTCCAGCCAAGTGATTACGCCTGCGATAGAGGCGACTCACAAGGCGAACACGAGGGTTGCCGCGGCTGAAGTGATGGCGCACCTTAACGAAGAGACCACCACACGGGCCGGGCGCGGTATGCATATCATGACGCTGGGATTCAGCGACATGGCTCATCATCTCCGTCCGGCGATCAAGAAGGCCAAGAAAGGGTTGAACAAACCGATGGCCATCACCGTCAAGATGCCCCCGAAGACGACCTTCAAGCCGCTCACCGGAGGCAAGTTCAAATGCAACCAGACCGGCGACATCGTCAAAGCCGGCCATACCCAAAGCTACGCCCGAGCCCGGGCCAACAGCGCGCGCTAAGCATAGCGCGAACGCCTGCAAGAAGCGGACATCACAGAAGTTCTGTGTGGTGTCCGCTTATTTTTTTAGCAAAACTTTCACTCTCTCCAACCTCACCTCGACGCTCTCCCAATTTTCCAAAATCCCTGCATATGTTAAACTAAAATCAATCGCAAATATATCCTTGAGTGCCAGCAAATGGGCTTTTATAAGCCTATTTTAGATATTGACAAAGAATAATAGAAGTGCTAGTATGATAAGTCCAAATGGACAAAATTTTATAAAATCTAGTCCTTTCAAAGGAGAATCTGGACATGATGAAAGTTGCTTTGATCTTCGCTTGTATTTTGACCGCGGCCTGTACAGGCTTCCTCGTCATTACTGGCTACGGCGCAGTACGTAATATCGACGCCGTGATTGACCGGGCGCAGGTGGCCGCAGACCGGGAGGATATGGTCGAGTATCTCCAGACCCTCAAAAAGAATATGGAGGAATGGGGTATGACCCGCGGCCATTTTGCCCTCGTCTTCAAGACACCGGCCAATGACCTGACGCTTCACTACAAAGCGCTGAACCGTATCATCGAGCGCCTGGACAGCATCAAAAATATTCCCAAAAATGAAACCGCTTACCAGGTTGCGCTCAACGATCTCCGCGGCACCGTGCGGGAACTTCACAACCCCGCTCTCGGCTGGCTGTGGACGAACTACTGGTTCCTCTACATCCTCGGAATCGGAATTTGGATCTGGCCGGTGGTGATGCTCCGGTAGGATTGGTAAGACAAACGGCATGAGCAATCCTACTTGCTCCCGCTGATACCCAACGGTTGAGGCGGTTTTTTTATTTTAACAAAACTTTCACTTGTTCCATTTTCACTTCAACGCTTTCCCAATTCTCCAATATTCCCGCGTATGTTATACTAAAATTGTTCCACGATGTATCCTGACTTGCCAAATAATTTTCTATAAAACTATGCCTGAAAATTTCATGACATTTCTCGCAGCTCATCAGTGGATTTTCATCCTTGCCGCGGCTTGGATCATTCCATGGAAAGGCGTGGCACTTTGGCGCGCAGCCGGAAACCGGAGCGTTGCTTGGTTTGTTATTTTATTAATTGTGAATACTCTTGGAATTCTTGATATCATCTATATTTTCGCTTTTTCCAAAAAATCAGACGCGCCGCAGCCGATTGAAACACAGAGCGCGCAAAAAACCAAGAAAATGGTTTTGAATGTCAAAGCAGAAGATGCAAAAACTGAACTTGACGAACAAGCCCCAAAAAGCTAGAATACATATCTGGGAGCAATTTCAATAATAATTTAGATCAAGAAAAACATATGTCAAAGCCGAATATACAGCCGTTGGGCGAAAATGTGCTTATCGAGCCTATGGAGGTTGATACAAAAACCGCTTCCGGCATCGTCCTTCCTGACGCAAGCGGAGAAAAGCCGCAAGAAGGGAAAGTGATCGCCACAGGTGAAGACAAGAAGATCAAGGTCAAGCCCGGGCAGAAAGTGATCTATTCCAAATATTCCGGAAACGAGATCAAAGTGAAAAACAAAGAATATTTGCTGGTGAAAAATGAAGATATACTGGCGATCGTGAAGTAATTACTCGTGAAAAATAAAAAGAAACGGGAATAATCTCGTTTCTTTTTTTATCTAAATTATTGTTCGTTGTTCACTGATCACTATTCGGTGTTTCCTCCCGCCGCTCTCCACTGATCAATTCCGCCTTCCATCTGATATATATTGAAAAAATTTAGATCAAACAAAATCACTGCCGCTTGAAAACTTTCATTTTCATTTGATCCATATACGATGATCTTCTTCAAGGCTGGAATTTCGTTTTTCCTTGTTTCAAGTTCTGAAAGAGGCACATTGATCGCTCCGACAACGCGCTCTTTCGCAAAATCATTCTTGCCTCGCACATCCAAAAACTGAAGAATATCGGCAGTTATTTCAACGTCTTTTTTGATCTCGTCGATCGTTATTTTTTTGACTTTCGCGCTGTCTTGATCCGATCCGCCGAAAGAAACGAGGGGAAAGCCCTTTTCCCGCCAGCCCGGAATGCCGCCCCGCAGATATTTGGCATTCACGAAGCCTTGAGAAATTATTTTATTCACAACCGTCGCCAGATCAGCCAATTTGTCGCCTTGATTCACAATGAATATATCCGCTGTCTGATCCGCTCCAAGAGCCGTAAAAAAATCTTTGTCCAATTTGTCCGCCTGAATATTCACCGCCGTCGCAATATGCCCGCGGCTGAATTCATTCGGACTGCTTGTGTCCGCCAAAACTATTTTCGACTTGCTCTGAATTTTTTTGAAAAGATCTTCCGGCATCACTGAAGGAGCCTTCAATATCTCTTCATTGGCTTTTTGTTCGTCTCTGCTCGGCTGTCCATTTTTCCAGCTTGAAACAAGAGGCTTCAGGAGAAACCAAAGAAGAAGCAAGACAATCAATGAAAATCCGACTACGAAAACTTTGTGTTGATTTTTTTCGTTTTGCATATGCTTATTCCAAAATACTTCCAATGAATCCGACATTGCCTCTCAAAAATTCATCGATATCTATTTCCTTCTTCCCTTCAAGTTGAACTTTTTTCAAAATTATCAATCCAATTTCCGTTTGAACGGCAACTTTCTGATCATATTCTATAATTTTCCCGGTTTTTTCGCCAGTCTTTATATTGGGAATAATCTCTATCTCCAACAATTTCAGCCTTTTGGGCTGATTTTTTCCGTCAAAGGCGGATCCGCCTCTGGCGGAGATATTTATTATTGAATATATTCCCGGCCAGGGATAATAGGCTCGCCATTTGCAGCTTATTTCTTCGGCGGGACAATTCCAATCTATTCTCCCGTCTTCGCGCTTGACCGGCTTGCAATAAGTCGCCATATTTTGATCTTGAGGAATCGACTTTATTTTTCCGGAAATCCAGTCGGGAATAAATTCGCCAATCATGTCCGCTCCAATTTTTGACAGCCTATTTAACAATAAATCCGCCGTTTCATTTTCGCCGATCTCTATCTTTTTCTGCGCCAAAATATCACCCTCATCCATCTTTTCGTTCATTTTCATCACTGTGATCCCTGTTTCTTTTTCTCCAGAGAGGATAGCACATTGCACCGGCGACGCTCCGCGATATTTTGGAAGGAGAGATGCGTGAATGTTTATCGCTCCATATTTTGGAATTTCCAATATATCTTTGGGTAATATTTTCCCATACGCGGCGACAACAAAAAGATCAGCGCCAATTTTTTTAATCTTTTCGGCCAATTCACTGTCTCGCAAACTTTCCGGCTGAAATATTTCAATTTTGTTTTTCAGCGCCAAATCTTTCACCGGAGAAAAAACAACTTCTTGTCTTCTCCCAATTTTTTTGTCCGGCTGAGTGAAGACAAAAGCAATATTGTATTTGTTGCCAACAAGCGATTTCAAAACCCCCGCCGCAAATTCCGGCGTGCCGAAGAATACAATTTTTGGTTTATTAATCAATTTCGTAATTTTCCTAACATTGGATGTTAGGATTTTACCCCAATTTACCTTTTATCGCTCGGTCGATCACTAAAATTCCTTCGAGATGATCGATCTCATGCTGAAGCACGCGGGCAAGAAGACCGTCGGCCTTGATTTTGAATTTTTTTCCTTCTACATCTCGCGCTTGAACTTTCACTTTGAGCGGCCGCTCGACCGGAAAAAATTTTCCCGGAAAGCTCAAACAGCCTTCTTCGAAAATATCTTTTTTTCGCGAGTAAGTTTTTATTTTCGGATTGATCAAGACATAAGCTTCCTCACCGATTCGTATAGCACAGATCCGGAGATCTGATCCGACTTGCGGCGCTGCAAGACCAACTCCTTCTTCAACCTCCATTATTTTCGACATGTCAAAAATCAACCGCTGGACTTTTGGGTCTTTCAACTCGTCAACTTTGACTTCCCGCGTCTTTCGGCGCAAGAGATTATTTGGATATTTTATTATTTTCAACATATTTTTTGCCTAAAATATTGAAACTGGATCAACATCGACCGACCAGCCTTTGCGCAGAGCTCCGATCGCAGATCGAACGGGCAAGTCGCCAATGTTTTTTTCGGGATCGAATTTCAGAAGAATATTTCGCTGATACAAGCCTCTTTTTTGGAGTGATAATGCCGCGTACGGGCCGATTATTTCAATCTCATTATTGCTCGTCGCTCGCAGCAAGTCAAATGTTTTTTTCGTTTCGTTCACGGCCTTTCTTTCGGATTTATCGCGAAAGCCAAGCTTCACAAATTTGCGAAACGGAGGATAGGACAATTTTTTTCGCATTGCAAGTTCGCGTACAAAATATTTTTTCAATTCATTTTTTTCCAAATAGTCAAAAAGGGGATTGCCGCCGAAAAAGGATTGGATTGTCAAAATTCCATTTTTGTTTAGCAAGTTCGCCATATAAAATAACCGCGAGAGCGCGAGAGCGCGAGAATTGAATTCAATTCCATCCGTGAAATCACGCCCCGAGATCGAAGCGGCCAATTCGACGCCGTCCGAATATATCCCCTTGATCGCCGACTGCGTGCCGACAAGAATATCGATTTTGCCCGCCGAAAAATCTTGCAGTATGCTTCGGTATTTCTCCAAACTTTTCGCTGCGTCCGCGTCGAGACGAACAACCCGCGCCGAAGAGAAAAGCCGTTTGATCTTTTTTTCAACCGTTTGCGTTCCGATTCCGCGATGCGAAAATTGAAATCCGCCGCAAGACGGGCAGGCGCTGAAGAGTTCCATTTTGTAGGCGCAGTGCAAACAGCGATATTGCGATTGTTCTTCCGAATATATGAGCGCCCGGTCGCATTTTGGACATTTCAAAAATTTTTTGCAATTTTCGCATGTCGTGCGGGTGGAAAACCCACGCCTGTTCACAAAAACAACGGCTTGTTTTTTGCTGTTCACGATTTCAGCCAAACGGCTGTACAGCATGTTTGAAATGGGAAAGTCCGGATTTTTCTTTTCTTTCTCCAATGAAACAATCTCAAACTTCGGAAAGTCACTTTTATCGATTTTTGTTTCAACTATTTCTATTTCACGGTTTTTCGCCCTATATAAAGTCTCGGCCGACGGCGCGAAGCTTTCCAAAACCAATTTCGCGCCCGCGATATCGGCCAAAAATTCCGCCCCCCGCACTCCGCTGTAGCGAGGCATCGACTCCCACTGCTTGAATGAAATATCCTGCTCGTCTTGAATAATGATGAGACCCAAATCGGAAAAAGGCAAAAATATTCCTTGTTTTGAGGCAATTATTATTCTTATTTTCCCCGTTTTTATTTTTTCCCACCAACTATAGTATTGTCCTTTTGTTATTCGGCTGTGGATAAGTGCGATCTCTTCGGAAAATTCCGCATTTAGCTTTTCATAAACATTATGCGAAAAAAATATTTCTGGCGCAAGTATGAGGCACTGCTTGCCGCTTTTCAGACATTCTTGGATCAAATCGGCATTTATTTTTTCTCTCTTCTTTCCACCCCCGATCAACAGAAATTTATTTTTTTTGCTATTTATTATTTTCAACGCTTCCTCGCCCGCCCGCCTCGCTACGCGAAGCACTGCGGGCAGGCCGATTTTCCCTGTTTTTTTCACCCTCTGCTTCACTACTTTCGGAACCATCAGCTTAAGCACTGACCCGAGTGGCGCGAAATAGTATTCGGCGATTTTTCGAGCGAGCTTAATTTGATTTTCGTTCAAAAATTTTTCTTCTATGACCGACCTGATATTTTTCAATTCAAGCGATTCTCGCCTTGAAGATTTCTCACTTGAACCAACAACTATGCCCTGAATATCACGAAAATAGAAAGGCGCCGAAACCAGCGTCCCCGGCGAAATATTTTCACTATGCCAATATGAAAAAACCTGCGTGCGGCTAACAGGAAGAGGAATGATAGGAGCAACTTGGATAAGATACTTATTCACGGAGATAATTTTCATTAAACCTTCTCCTCTTAGATGGGGGGAGATGTCCGAAGGACAGAGGGGTGTTGAGAGTTTTCTGCGCTCTTGCAACACCTCCCCCTGCCCCCTCCTCTCAACCAGGGGCAGATCCGCCTTTGGCGGAAACTGAGGAGGGGAGGATTTGGAATTACTTGATATTGATATTCGCCGTCAGATATCCGACTCCGTACGGCGCTTCATAGCTCAAAGATTTCGCTTCCCAGCGCAGACCGGAAATCGCGCCGAGCAACATAGTGATCGAACGAAGCCCACATTCGCCGGCTTCTTCAATGAGAATCGGATCCATATCCAAAAGACCTTTGATATTTTTTCGCTGAATAATTTCGACGACTTTTCGATCAAAAATTCTTCCTTGCGGAGAATATCCAGCCGGCGCTCCTTGAGAAACACGGTGAGACAGATCACTGCTCGCCACAAGGGATACGATCTTCGAAGAACCTTGCAGAACTTTTCCGAGAACTTCTCCAAAACGAAGATGATATTCGAGCGGGAGCATTGAAAAGGACATATGGATCAAGCGTGGATTGTACGCCGCGTCTTTTTCACTGATCAGATAGTGAAGCGGAACAAGCGCCCCGCGGTCAAGCTCGAGCTCGCGTACCAGTCCGACCGGTAAATGCGACTCTCGGGAAAACTTCACGATCTCATCAACAAGTTCGCGATCGTTTTCAAAAACAAATCTTCGCTGATCGCCGAACGACCCCAAGCCGCCGCGGAGCATCGGAGAATAGTTAATCATGAATTTGTCATATTGCACCGGACCGTGCGGAGAAATAATCACGATTGTATCCGCCTTCACCGCCCGGAATTTTTCCCCGATCTGCTTCATCGCGTTCACAGTTTTTCGCACCAAATTCAAATTGCTTTTCCCAATAGAGGGAATGATCAGCGTGGGATGAGGAGTGATGGCCGCGAATCGGATCATGGGTTTAAAATGATTGCCTAAAGTTTGAATCTTTGATAGAATTTTAACATAGAATGGATACTTTATAAAGAAAATATATGGTCAATACAATGGAAAAGGGGGAAAAGGCATCTGAAGTGGCTGATCTGCAAAAAAGGCGAGCGGAAAAGGAAATGTTCAAGAGAATTCAAAAATCGCTTAGTAAGGAGAAAGAACCAGACGTTGAAGAAATATTGCAGGCCATCGAAAAAGATGATCCGAGTTATTTAAAACTTGTAAAATAATGAATAGATCGGAAAGTATGTACAAAAATCTCAAAAAGCAAGAAAATATCAAAGGATCTGCTTGGTTCGTGAAATAATTGTGCAAAGAATCTTCACTGTATTAAGGGGTTGTAATATTTTTGTTATGAAGCTATATCGCGGCTATAAAACACAACCGGTTTTTTTGACCGAAGAACTGGAAAAAGAATTCCGGGATTTGCAATCCAAATTCGATGAAGATGATCTCCCAAAGGATCAAATCAAACGCTTCAAGGAACTGCGCGAGATAGCTGTGGGACAATTTTTCACTGACAATAAAAAGATCGCTCGTGATTTCGCCGAAGGAAATGGATTTCTTGTTGAAATAGACATCGAAGATAAAATGGCATTTGATCACTATGCCGGAGAACATTCAATGGCACCTGGCTCCAAATTGCAGCTTTCAAGCAATTTTGTTTTTTACGGACAAGAGCTTGCCAAAAACACTAAGGCGTGGAACATTCGCATTGCCTCTCTTGAAAATGAACGAGGGGAAATAAAAAATAGTCTGCCAAAATTGCCTCTAAGATAGTTTATTATGAAAATTCTCGACGGCACAAAACTTGCCAACAAGATCATACTTCAACTGAAGAAAAGAGTTGCCACTATGAAGCGCAAACCTGTTTTGGCGATGGTCTTGGTCGGCGATGATCCGGCTTCAGCCATTTATGTCCGGCGAAAAGGCATATTTTGCGAAAAAGCGGGGATAGGCTCGCAAACTCTGATTTTTCCCGCAAAAATTTCCGAAGCGAAGCTCCTGTCAGTTGTTGGAAAATTAAATAAAGACAAAAATGTTTCAGCCATTATGGTTCAACTGCCGCTCCCGAAACATATTGATAAAAAGAAAATTATTGAGAGTATCGACCCGCGAAAAGACGCCGATTGTCTTCATCCGCTCAATTTTGGAAAATTCGCGCAAGAAGGCGAGCAATATTCGGTTGTCGCACCGGCCACACCGCTGGGAATTGTCAAATTATTGGAAGAATATAAAATCAAGATCGAAGGCAAGAACGCGGTTGTTGTCGGACGCTCGAACATCGTCGGAAAACCGATGGCGCAATTTCTGTTGAACCGAAACGCGACTGTCACGATCTGTCATCATCACACCAAAAACTTGAAAAGCTATACTCAAAAAGCCGACATTCTTGTCGTGGCCGTTGGAAAGCCGAAATTTATTAAAGCGAGTATGGTGAAGAGAGGCGTTGTCGTGATTGACGTCGGCGTGAACCGCGTCGGCAAAAAACTTTTTGGCGATGTAGATTTCGCATCAGTCTCCAAAAAAGCATCTTTCATCACCCCCATCCCCGGCGGAGTGGGCCCGGTGACGATTGCGATGCTGCTTTGGAATACAGTGAAGCTGGCAAAAAAATAAGCACGAATATTTTATAAAAACTTCTCTGCATAGAGGAGCTTTTTTATTTCTACAAAGCCTCTTCTCCCACGTCGGCGGCGGCGGTTTTCAGTTTCTTTTTTGCGAGAAGTTGTTTCACAAGCTCAAGATCAGATGCGCCGAATTCGCGGAAAATATATAAAAGAAAGATATAAATAGCGAATAAAATAGCTGACCAGAGAAGGAAAATATATTTCCCTTCCGGAAAAAATATTGAGGCGAAGTACATGATTGCCGAAGCGAGCAAAATTTTCACGAAACTGGAAAATTTGAACAAATAGCCGAAAAATCTGTAGGAATAGGCGAGAATCAACACCATTGCAACAAAAGAAGTGATTGAGGTGGCGACTGCCGCGCCCACAAGAGCATATTTTTGGATGAGAAAATAGCTCAAGATTATGTTCGTCGCAAGACCGGCAAAGGCGATATACATAGGCGCTTTCACTTTTCCGGCGCCGTTCAAAACAAAGGCCATGACATAGAAGATCGTGAGAAACGCGACCCCGCCCATCAAGATCGACATCGGACCAGCCGCAGCCAGAAATTTATTTCCATAAAATATTTGCAAAACCGGCCGAGAATATACGGCCATCAAGATCGCGATCGGCAAGAGAAACATCACCATGAGGCGCAAAGATTGTCCGATCAATTTTTTGGTCTCGGCATGATTGTTGCTCGAGGTTGATTTTGATACCACGGGAAGAATAATGATCGTCAGCGCATAAAACAAAAAATAGGGAATACGCCCGACCGTGATGGCGCCGTTGTATATTCCGGTCAAATAGTCGTTTTGCAAAATTCCTTTCACGAGATAGAGATCGATCGTGATCAAAAATTCATAGGCGATGAGAAAAAGCGTCATCGGCCAGGCATATTGCACAAGCTTTCGCCAGTCAAAAAATCCTTCCGGCTTTATTTTTTTGAATTTGTCGAGGAGATTGGCCTCGAAAAAAATGGAAAGGGGCGCTAGGATATAGCCCACAATTGCCCCTTCGAGCGCGTAACCTTTTGATTTCAAAAGAAGCGCCAGTCCCAGAATGAAAAGAATGCGGAAAAAAGCTCGCGATGTTTTGAGCCATGCTTGCGTCTTGAATTCGTGCAGGCCGGTGTAATAGTAGAAGTAGAATGAAGCCAGAGCAAAAGCGGGAATAACCAGAGTTGAAATCTGGAAAAGGGGCGTGAGCGTCTTGTCATGAAGAACAAGGGAGATCACTGGAGCGAGAAAAAAGAAAATAATGGTTACCGCGCCGATCAAATAAAACTGTATTTTTGCAGTTTGTTTTTTGATGATTGGAATGAGTCCCGGTTTCGTATCATATATCTCCCCAAGATATTTCGCCATGGCCGTCGGAACGCCTTGCCCGATGAGAACGACGATCATCGTCGTGAGCGTGACAACGATTCCGTATCTTCCGTATTCCGCCGGACCCAAAATCCGCCCCATTCCGGAATGGATGACATAAGCCGAGAGGTTGTATATAATCTCCGAAAGAGTAACCCAGAAAAATGATTTTACGAGGAATTTAGACATTTTATTTTTGACTTTATTTCAGTAAATATTTCTTCTTTTATTTTCTCTCCATCAACCACAATCATATTCCATTTCTTGATTTTATCAGCAAATATTTTTTCTTTCGCCACCAAATATTTCACTCCTTGATCCGGCTTTCGTTCGCGCTGCATGATAATTTCCGGTTTTGCATTTATATAAAAGGCAAAATCGGGTTTTGGAATGTATTTTTCAGCGCATAATTTGCTATTTTTTCCGGAAAGGAAATTCATATTAACCACACTGTCATAAAAATACCGATCGGAGATAATGCAATCGACTTTTAGCTTTGTTGCTAATCTACGAAATCTTAATATATCGATAAACAAAGCAATTTTTCGAAGTTGAATCTCAATCCAGTTCGCTTTTGTGACACCCTTGTCGCTTCGATTTTTTTCTTTGGTTTTCTTCCACGAAAATATAGGGAATATTTTGTACAACGAAGACACAGAAAAGCCCGCGCCATGGAAATAGAAAAAACTTTTCCCTTGTTTTTCAAGAAATTCTTTCAACAATTCAATTTGCGTCGACTTCCCGGAACCGTCAAGCCCGGAAAGGGTGATTAGTTTCAATTTTTTAGTACATTAAAACGGCAATTGGTTCCATTTTCGCCACCGGTTTCACGATTTTGTTTTCTTCCATTCCGGCGATCACTTCTTCAACATCCTTATAATATCCTGAATCCTGAAAAACCACACCTTTTGATTTGGCGTTGAACAATTTTACTTTTCGCTGCTGCATTTTCGCGAACAATTCGTCCTTTGTCCCGGCTTTGTTGCTTTCGGGATTTTTTCGTCGTCCGGTGCCGTGAGCGGCAGAAAAAAATGTTGATTCATTCTGATCAGTGCCAACAGCCAGATAGGCAGGAGTTGACATAGAAGACGGAATGAAAACGGGTTCTCCGGCAATCGCCCGGACAGCGCCGTTGCGATGCACCCAAACATCCTTTCCAAAATGGTTTTCGCGATTCACAAAAATATGCGGCGCGTCATAAAGGAGTTCTAGCTCGGGATTTTTTCCCAAAACTTTTTCAATTGTCTGATCAAGATTGTGAGTGAGAATGCAGCGATTGGCAAATCCTTGATTGCCCGCTGCTTGATGCGCCGTCAAAAACATTTTTCCTTCGGGGGATTCCGCGTCATAGGCGAAAAATTCGTCTTTATCTTTATACTCGGCGATTTTCTTCGCAATTTTCTTGTAGGTATCTTTCTTTCCGGATCGCCATGTCAGTTTCCCAAGTTCAAGCACAATGCGCTGGCTTGTATGTTCTTTTTTCTTTGGAGTATACAGGTACGATGCATACTGTCCCAAAAGTCCTGATCCAGTGTGCATCATAAAAATATATTGTCCTTTTTTGATCCCAAATTTTTCTGCCATTTCAGGATCTTTTATTTCGGATATCTTCATGAGATCCAAAAAATGATTTCCTGCCGCTCCAAGAATTCCGAGACGAAATTTTCCAATCCACAAAAACAACTGGGGAATAGCGTCAGTGATATCTTGTTTGCTGGGTATGTCTCCGCCAGAGGCGGATCCGCCTTCGGCGGAAAAAAAATTTCCGCCCTTGAAAGTATTTTTGATCTCATTTTTTGTTCGCGTCTTGAAATATTCCGTCACCGGCTTAAGTCCGTGCCGGCATATATCCACGACAAGAGAATATGGAATTTTCGATCCGACGTAGGCTTTTGTCGGAACCGGCTTCAAAAGGGCGTTGAATAATTTGTTGATATTTTCCGGAGCCAAATCAGCGTCTGTTAGATTCGTTTTCAAAAACCGCATTCCGCAGTTTGGCGCCGTGTCGTTGATCTGCGGCAAAAGAAAATTTTCGCTCGCGACAACTGTCCCGGTCGGATTTTTGCGGCCTTTTTTGTCGTGAACATCCGAAAGCGCCGCAATGTGGTGAAAAACATGTTCTTGCGAAGCGGTATTTTCAAGCTGCGCGAGAGTTTTTTCGTTCGGCAAAAGATTGTCCGAGCAATGCAAAATCGCCGGGACTTTCATTTTGTCCGTTTGAAATTTCTTTTTGTGAGCGAATAGAGATTCAATGTTCATAGTTTTTCATAAACTTCTTCATACTCCTTCACCACTTTCATTATATCAAAGTTTTCCCGAACGAACCTTATCGCTTTTTTTGCCAAATCGTATCGTTTTTCTGGATTATTATATAGATACAAAATATTCTCTTTGAGGACTTCACGGTTTCCGGGCGCGATCAGGATGCTATTTTCATTGCTGAGAAAATATTTAATCCTTTCAAGATTGCTCGCGACCACCGGCTTTCCGCAAGCCATCGCCTCGATGACAGCCAGGGGAATATCAAATTTCCCGGCCATTGTGCGCGCGGGGAAAATGGAAATATCACAGAGATTAAAGATATCTTGCATCTCATAACTGCCGTCGTCAATAAAAGCCACCCTGTCCAGGATATTTTCTCTTTCTAATTTTTTAATAATTTCTTTTTTCTTATTTGCGTCTTTTTCATTCTTCACCCGCACGGCGAGATGTAGTTTGAAATTCTTTTTAATTTCTCCCTGTAGAGACGCGATTAATCGCGTTTCTACGAGTCCGATAAACGTCTCGATAATATCATCCATATCCCCAAGCCGCACATACTCGCCGGCATAATTGATGACAAAATCATCCTCACTCGTTTCGAGTTTTTTCATGAGTTCCTGATTTTTTGGAGAAGGAGAGTATTTTTCAATGTCAATCCCAGGATAAATTCTTTTTATTTTATCAAAACCCATTTTCTCCAGTTTTTCTTTGGCATAATCGGAATAGGTGATGATCTGATCACCGAATAATATTTTCTTGAAATCTCCCTCGCTATACAAATCTTCGCGCAAAGTAGCAACAGTTTGAATAAATTTTGCTTTTTTACTCTTCAACGCAAACTTGATAAAAAAAGAATTTAGTTTTGTCGGAGTAAAAAGGGAATGAATGATATCAAAATCATTAGCCTTTTTAAGAAACTTAAATAATCTGAATTTTTGAGAAAAATCCAGTTTCGGCGATGTATAAATCTGATGTTGAACAATATTATCCGCCAAATCCGCTAAAGATCCGCATGTTAATATATGAATTTCAAAATCACTCGCGTATTTGGCAAGGGTATAGGCAAAATTTTTCGACCCTTCATCCCACGGGGAACAAATCGGCCGAGTCAATAATAATATCTTTTTCATTTCCCCAAACTTTTATATATCTTATAATCCGTATCTTTGTAGCTGACGTCAATCAAAATCTTGTTTCCTTTCAATTTCTCGCTCGGGATCACCGGTAAGATTTTTTGTTTGGCGCCGGCTTCAATCTCAACCTTTTCATCGATCACTTTGTCGTCACCAACAAAAATTTTGTAGCCGTATTCTGATTTTTCGCCTTCATGGTTTTCAACCGCGAAATCGAGCGAATTGTTCCGCGGATTTTCAAAATACACGACGCTCCATGCTTTTTTGTAATCGTAATCGTGATTTTTGGCTTCAATGACAAAAAGCACCGAGAAGCTCACGATGAGAAGCACGACCGTAGCGATGATGATTATTTTTGATGACATAGTTTTTAATCTCTTCTAAAAATAGAAATATAATCCGAGCCGTAGACTTTTGAGAAATCCGGGTATTTTTCAAAACTATTGCCTTCGATCTGGGAATTCACGGCGACGTAGTTCACGCCCGTATCGGCAAAACATTCCTTCGCGGTATCGCTTTCCGGAAAAGAGATCATGTCCCGCGTACAAGTTTCGCGCGTTTTTGTCGGATCAACATATCGCGTGAGAACTCCTCGAGAGAGGGGATATTTATAATCTTTCATAAAAAACAATTTGTACCACGAATCTCCGTATATGTTCACATGGTCTTTCAAAATTATATCTTTGTTTGTGTCCACTGTTGACGCCAGATACTCGGCCGAGTGAAAAGTTTGCACCGCTTGCTGAAATTGGTTTTTTGTCTTGAAGGCGTCCGCGCTGTCCGAAAGTCCGTTCGTGATGACGAAAAACAGGAGCGTGAAAAGCAAAACAGCCGAAGAGAAGCGGGAGGCTGCCGCGCCAAAAATTTCAAAATATCGCACCAAGCCGTAGGCGGAGAGAAGAGCGATCGGCAAAAACAAATAATTACTTATCCGGTCGCTGGGAATATTCACATCCAGAAGTGCCGGCTTCCATGTCATGACAAAAAGGATCAAAATCCAGCTAAGTGCGACGGAATATTTTCCGCCAAATTTTTCGGCGCCGGCCAGAGGCTGGTCAGCCTTTGGCTGAGATCCGCCTCGGGCGGACCATTCTTTTTCTCTAAACAGTTCAAGAAGGACCAAAAGAAACCCGAGTCCGGCCAAAAACAATTGGGCGCTTCCGATGCCTCTCTCAATTTGACTCAAACTCAAGCCAACTCGCGTGATCTTCGTGGGCGTACCCGTGGCTTGACTCACCGCAGCTGAATTGAAATATGACGGTGTGAAAACAAACAGAAAAAAGAAGGCGACCAGCAGCAAAATCGCGAGAGGAAACGGCTTCAAAAACACTTTCAGCCAATCTCCGGCAATCTTGAAGATATTTCTGAAGTTCAATATCAGATACAGAGCTATGATAGCAACAATTGAAAAAATAAAAATAAACGCACTCAAATGATGGGTATAAAGCAGTCCCGCGAATGAAAAGAGGAATAGGCCGGCAAAAATTTGATCTTTTTCGGTGAGAGCACGATAGAGAAAATATAGCGCCACGGGAATCAGCATATCGCCAATGATATTTCCAATGACTCCGCCGCTCACATATCGCCCTTGCGGCGCGTTTATTGCGTACAAAGATCCGGCGACGAAAAAAGAAACAGCGACGATCTTTTTGTTTTCAAATATCCGACCAAGCAGGATCGCGATGGTGAAAATTCCTGTGATGTTGAAAAGAAAAAGGAGAAGCGCCGGCATCGCCGACATCAATCCCGCCCCGCTCACAAGATTCACCGCGGAAAAAACGATATGTTCACCGATGATGAAGTCCGGCATTCCATATTCGGGAAGATGTCCAGAATTGATGATCATCTGGGACCAATACATATGATGTCCCAGATCGGTTGAAGAGGGGACGATCGTATCGGAGAGATAGGCTGTGCGGATGAAAATCGCCAGAACGATTGCAAGAAGAATGAAAATCGTCTGCCAAGTGGAAAAATTAAATATTTTTTCAGGCTCCACGCCATCCTCTTTGTTTTTTTTCTTTCCGAATCGAAATTGAAAAACCGCGAAACACACAGCACAAAATATCAGCACAGCCCCGACGATCACCGGGCCTTTCAGCAGAATATTCAACTTGTCCAGAAGCAAAATGATCAAGTTGACGGCAATCAGGCTGAATGGAACGGTCAAGACCGCTTTTTCAAAAAAAGATATTTTTCTGCTTTTCATGCCGAAAACAGCCAATTGGAAAAAGAACCCCGGCAAAACAAGGAGAAAGGGGATTGTGAGAATCAATTTTAGGAGATCGATGACCATAAATTATTTTTTCATTTCCTCCAAATATCTTTTTGCTACTTTGTCCCAGCTGAAATTTTCAATCGTATATTTTCTTGCTTTTTCACCAAATTTTTTTCGCGTTTCATCACTCAAAAGCAATAGTTCTTTGATTTTTTGAATCCAAGCTTCCGAATTCCCACTCTCGACCAAAAATCCGTTCTCGCCGTCTTTCACTGCGTCCTTGAGACCTTCAAGCGCAGAAGCGACGACCATTCTTTCGCAAGCACTTGCCTCGATCACGTTTATGCCGAAACCTTCCATTGTTCCCGGAACTTTTATGTTTGGCGAAACCACAAGATCAGCCGTACCCAGCAAAATTTTCTTTTGTTTTTCGGCAATGTTCGGAAAAAGACGGACACGGCTGCCGAGATTTTTTTCTTTGATGATCTTTTCGCAAACCAGAAAATCATCTTTGTCGCCGGCGACGCGCTTTCCGATTCTTCCACCTGCCGCAACCATTATGACATTTTCCGGAAGTTTTGGCATTACATTATCAATAAACCAACTCGTTCCTTTGTGCGAAACAAATCTTCCCAGTCGAAAAATTATTTTTTTGTTTTCGATATCGGCGTCCAGCACTTTCGCCATCTCTCCGCGGCTGTGTTTCTCGGCAAATTCATTGGGGTTTATCCCATTTGGCACAAAAACGCAATGTTCCCGCCTTATTCCGGCTTTGACCGCCTCTTCGATGGTCGTATTGCCAACCATCAGCAGCTTGTCGAGCTTTTTGAGTGATGGAATGTTGATACTTTTATAAACTTTTGACAAAAAACCCTTCTTGTTTGCAAAAGTGATATCCAACCCATGAACGACGCAAAATTGTTTCTTCCACGGATGAAACAATTTCGCAATGACGCCCCAAGGAGCAAGCACGCCGTTTCCCAGAAGACACACATCGAATTTCGGCATCAAAAAAAGCATTCGCAAAAGCGTCATCGGCAAAAAAATCGGCAAATATTTTTTGCCCTTGCCGTTGGCGATCACTTTCACTTCCGCGACCTTCTTGAGATTTTCGGCAAGATTGAAGTTCTGGCTTTCCACTCCGCCCCAAATCGGAGGATAGGAATGAGATATAAAAAGAATTTTCATTTCTTGTACTTTTCTTTTTTCAAGAAATACATCTGTTCTTCAGTGAGTTTCCGGTTGTTGCGGATCATATCGGCAATGAGCGCGAAAACAAGAAGCTGGACGCCGACCAAAAGCAATATCACGGCCAAAGAAAGCCACGTGCGGAAGGGAGAAACTTTGAAATGGGAGAAATAGTAGCCCAGAAACGCAATTCCGATGGCACCGGCGCTTGTAATAAAAACAACGCCCGGAATCCCGAAAAAAACCATCGGTCGCGCGTCCCGGACAGTACGAATGATGATGAGAAATGATTGATAGACAAATTTCGATATGCTTTTCACGACTTTTGATTTTCGATCGTCGAAATATGTCACTTCAACCGGAATCCACTTGACGACAAGATTTTTGGAAATAGCATCAATGATCGTTTCCTGGGTATAGGTGAAGCGATAGGCCAAATTGAGCCGCAGCATCGTTTCGCGGGAAAGCGCCCGAAAACCGCAAGTGAGATCGTCGATCGGATGGCGCAAAAACTTTCCGATGATGTTGGCTGCGAAGCGATTGAGGAAACTTTTTATCCACGGCATATTCTTGGCCGATTTGATCCCAAAACGGGAAGCCACGACCATATCCGCTTTGCCCTCAACGATCAGCTCCGTGAATTTTGGAATATCGCCGGCCGGAAATTGGCCATCAGCATCAATATTCACCATGATATCCGCGCCGTTTTCAAGAGCCGACTCAATCGCCGTTCTGAACCCGACCCCGAGACCCATATTTCTTGGATGGCTCACGATGAAATCCGCACCGGCATTTTTTGACACTTCGACCGTCTTGTCGGACGACCCGTCGTCAATGACCTGTACTTTCACCTCGTCAATTCCCGCAATCTGACGGGGAATGTTTTGGATGACTCCGGCGATTGTTTTTTCTTCGTTATAGGCCGGAATGTTGACAATTAAACGCATAATATATTTTAAAAAGTTAGGTCTTCCGCCCAAGGCGGATCAGCCTCGGGCTGAAAAAAGTTAAGCTCCAACTGAACATTAGCATAGCATATATGCCGAAATAAATCCAGCTTCAAGTATTGCAAAATTGCCTTTTTTGTTGTACCTTATAACTATATGAAAATCGGTATAAATGCTTCTTTTTTGCGAAAGCCTGACACCGGAATTGGGCAAGTTTCGCGCGGATTTGTCAATGAAATCATCAAATCTCATTCAAGTGAAAATGAGTATTTTTTGTATTTGGAAAAGGATATCGACCTCAAGTTGCCGAAAAATTTTCACAAAAGAATATTTTTGCCCCCTTGGAAGCGCGACGATCTGATCCGGAAAATCTGGTGGGAAAAATTTCTGCTTCCCAAAAAAGCGCGTCATGACAAATGCGAAATATTCATTTCCCTCTATCAATGCCCGACTTTTTTGCCTGAAAGCGTCAATCACAAAATGCTCGTTCATGATCTCATTCCGAAAATTTTC
Source organism: Candidatus Moraniibacteriota bacterium (assembly GCA_043802865.1). Classification (GTDB taxonomy): domain Bacteria; phylum Patescibacteriota; class Minisyncoccia; order Moranbacterales; family UBA11712; genus JAPLXD01. The sequence continues at coordinate 23,753 of JAZDKQ010000023.1, read as the reverse complement.
CCGGAGTATCTCGACAACTGGAGAAAAAAATTATACTTCCATATTTCTTGCAAGGCCATTCAACACGCCGATGAGATCGTCACTGTTTCCGAGTGGTCAAAAAAAGACATCCACAAGTATTTGAAAATTTCAAGCGTTAAGATAAAGACGGCTTATCCAAGCGTCGGAGAAGAGTTTTTTGAAAAATCGACGAGCGACAAGGACAACAAGGTTCTCGATAAGTACGGCGTTTTTGGGCGATATATTTTCTATATCGGCGGATTTGACGCGCGAAAAAATATTCCGGGTCTTCTTGAGGCTTTTGCGAAACTTTCGGGAAATTATGAGGTCAATGACATAAACTTGGTGCTTGGAGGAGAGGACAAATCTCACTTCAGTCATCTGTTCACCGACGTGAAAGCGGAAATTGAAAAATTCGGCCTAGCGGACAAGGTGAAATTGATCGGTTTTGTGAAACAAAAAGACTTGCCGGCGCTATATCGGAATTGCGAATTATATATCCTGCCTTCGTTTTATGAAGGCTTTGGGCTGATGCCGCTTGAAGCGATGGCCAGCGGAACGCCAACGGCCGTTTCGAAGACCTCCTCACTTCCCAAAGTCGGCGGCGACGCGGTGCTGTATTTCAATCCGTATGATACAGACGAAATGGCCAGAGTGATGGGAAAAGTCTTGCGAAACAACAAATTGAAACTCCGACTCGCCGAAAAGGGAAGAGAGCGAGCCAAAAAATTCAGCTGGGAAAGCTTTGTGAAAGTTTTTTTTGAGAAATAAATTTATGAAAAAAATAAAATACGACAAACTCATAAGAGATAAAATTCCTGAAATTATCCAGGGAGATGGTAAGGAATCAACTACACATATTGCTGAAGATGAAGAATATTTTCAGAAATTACAGGAAAAACTCGAAGAAGAAGTAAGAGAATTTTTAAGTAGCGATGAAGGACATAAAATCGAAGAAGTCGCTGATATTCTAGAGGTTTTATATGCTATTTGCGATGTAAAGGGTGTAAGCAGAGAACAAATCGAAGAAATCCGAGCACAAAAAGCAAAAAATCGAGGAGGATTCGAAAAAAGAATAATTCTTGAAGAAACTACAGGCAAATAATGTAATGGAGATTAATCATTATTTTCAGAAAATAAAAAATTTATTAAAAAAAGAACTTGTTCTTCTCTGGATCTTCAGCGTGGCGTTGGGGTTTGCGCTGATTGTCTTTGTCGGCAAGAACAAATTACCTCTGGGAGCGGGTGATTTTGTTTTTTTCGCGATTTTGGCGCTTCTTGTCGCGCTATACCGCCCGCGATGGGTATTTTTTCTTTTCGTTTCGCTTTTGCCGCTGGAAAATGTGATTCTGGCTTCCGGATTTTTGCCGCTTCAACTGCGGCCATATCAATTTCTGGGAGCGGAGCTCGCCGTCGCGGTGATTATTTTATATTTATCCAAACGATTAAGTTTCAAATTGCTGAAACCCACATGGATCGACTGGCTGGTTTTTTCGCTCGTGCCGCTAAGTTTCTTGTCGGTCATAAACTCACCAGTTAAAAATATTAGTCTCAAAAACAGCTTGGTATTGTTTTCTTTTGTTATTTTATATTATTTGGCCAGGAATTTTTTGCGGAATAAAAACGACTTTATTAAGACTGCTTTTTTCTTTGTTGGATCAAGTTTGGTTGTTATGTTCTATGGATTTTGGCAAGTTTTTGCGGACAAATTCGGCGCGCGGTCATTTGAAGTGATGTTTGGCCGACCGAATTCCACCTTCACAGAACCCGACTGGCTGGGGATTTTCTTGTGTTTTTCTCTGGCAATCAACCTCACCCTAGCCCTCTCCTTATCAAGGAGAGGGGGCGCCACCCGAACTGGAACCTATGCATTAATCTTTCTCAACATCACTCTCCTCATCCTCACTTTGTCCCGCTCGGCGTGGATTAGTGCGGCGGCAGTTATTGCTTTCTATTTGCTTTTTAATCTATACAAAAAAAATAAAGAACGAATTGAATTTGCCCCTCGTTTGTTTTTGAATCAATTAGCAATCATATTTGCAATCACCCTAATTTCAGTAATCGCGATCCATTTTGGAAAACTTTCCAAGTTCGACATCTTCGACCGCGCCCGATCAACTGCGACAAATGAACAAAAAATCACGATCGCGTGCGAGAACAGCGCGAATATCCCGCAATTGATTGCAAGCACCGATGAACTGGCCAAATTCAATTGCCGACATATCAATCTCGAAGAAATTTATTCTTATAAATCACAAGGAAAATTCGTCACCGAAATTTTTCGGAAAGACCCCAATGTGATGACTCGCAGCCAAATTTATCGAAAAAGTTTCGAAATCATCCGCGAGCATCCAATCCTCGGAGTCGGTTTTGGAACGATCACCGAGGCGCTCGGAGCCGACGAAAGAGGGGCGGGACTGAACGAGAGCAATATCTTTCTTCAGGTTTGGGCAAGCAGCGGAATTTTGGGACTGATTGCTTTTGCAATAATTTTCGGATATTTATTCATATATTCTTTCCGCCGAATTTCGCCCATTTGCCCGCTCAATAAAATAATCGGCTGTCCAATCATCCGGAATGATTTCGAAAAGAATTTGAATATATTTATGTTTTTGAGCCTTCTGGCTCTCCTGATACCAAATTTTTTCAACGCGGGACTCTTGATGGGATTGTTTTGGCTGGGATTGGCAACTTTCTCTTCTATCTTTCAAGCACTTGCGTACTCGAGGAGAATAGATTTATAGTGAATTCAGAAGGGAGAAACGGATCTTTAAAAATTAGGCGCACAAACCATATCTATTTATCCCTACAATAATGGGGAAAGGAGACTTCTATGGGAGCCTTGGCCAAAAAACGAGGGACAACCAGCGAAAAACCAAGCGCTGAAGCCATCGTGATCGACACCAACGTGGCTATTCATGATCCGGAATCGATTGACGTGCTACGCGAAAACGGCCGCACGCTGTTTATTCCCTTGGTTGTGATCCATGAACTGGATGCCCTGAAAGACAAACCGGATATCGGTATTGATGCCCGCGATGCTTTGAGGCGCATCGAGGAATTGACACTCAACGGTGAGAGTTCGCTAAGGATCATCAGAAAACCGAGCTTCAGGGGCATGGACGACATGGACAAAAAGCGTCCCGATCATCAAATCATAGCAGCGGCAAACACCATAACCAGAGGAATGAAGGCTGAATTTGCCAAAGTATTTTTGGTTTCCCGGGATCGTCCAGTGAGGATTTTGGCAAGAGAATTCGGTTTCACAGCGGAGGATTATACTCGCGATGCAACCGAAATATCCGACACTTCGACTGTACTTCCGACGTTCAACATTCAATCGCAGGATATTTCGTCTGATTTCTCTTTCCCCTATCAACCTCCGGGAGATGGCATTGACCTGCCTCAAAACGAGGGCGTGATCTGCTTCAGTGATTGGTCAGGAGACCCGGGAACACTCGGCGCCAGCGACCAAAAATGGGGAGCAGCATTCACAGCTATTCGGAAAAACGACAAGTACAAAATCATCCAAAACAATATTCAAGTAATGGGACTGAAACCCTATTCCTTGAATGGAAACGGTCCAAACTGGCACCAATACATCGCTTTCTCCCAATTGCTCGACCCCAACATCTCCTTGATTTTCCTCCAAGGCGGTGCCGGTTCGGGCAAAACGTTGATGGCGATGGCGGCTGCGATTGAATTGCGGTCTCGCTACAGAAAAATCCTTATCACCCGACCGATGGTTCATCTTGAGGATCAGGACAAGATGGGCTTTCTTCCAGGCGGAATTGAAGAAAAAACTGGTCCATGGATGCGCCCAATATCAGAGGCGCTTGATTTTCTCAAGGAAAATGCGGGGGGCAATAATAGAAAGCTCATCGAATCTATGAGTGAGCAGAAGAAGTTCGTGACTGAACCACTGGACTACATACGGGGTATGTCCTACTACCGCTGCATATTGATCGTCGATGAGGCACAAAATCTCACGCCCCATCAGATGAAAACCATCATCACGCGCGCCGGGGAGCAAACTAAAATAATTTTTACCGGAGATCTCGGCCAAATTGACCTTCGCCGCCGGCTGGATCGCAGGTCAAGCGGTCTCGCCTATGCCATAAGTCGCATGGTCGGCCACGAAGAGGAGTGCAAAATGGTGGCCGCCACTAACTTCAAAGAAACCGTGAGATCACCCCTTGCCAAATTTGGCGAGAGAGTTCTTTAGGCCATGATCCACTTCCAAGCCCTGGGCACGCACGCTCGGGGCTTCTTTATTTGAGAAAAACTAGGATTTGAGATATGATAAGATTATGAAAATTGGCATCGACATAAGGATGATCGGCAAGAAAAGAACCGGCGATGAGGCGGTGTTTTTCAATTTGGTGAAAAATTTGGCAGATATTGATAAAAATAATCAATATTTTCTTTTCACTGACCGCGATCCGAAAGAAGACGCCGATTTGTCCGAAGAAATAAAAAAACTGGATCTTGGCCAAAACTTCAAAGTTATTTTCATCAAAAAAACCAACCGCTTTTGCTGGAATTTTTGGTACTTGCCGAATTATCTCAAAAAAAATTCGGTGGATGTTTTTCACACGCAATACATTGCTCCTTTTTGGCAGCCAAAAAAAGTGAAATTGGCTCTGACAATTCACGACATTTCATTCAACTATTTTCCCGAATATATCAAAAAATCCGATTTGTTTTTTTTGAAGACTCTTATTCCGAGAAGTATTCGCCGGGCCAACAAAATAATCACCATTTCGAAAGGCGAGAAAAAAAATATCATTGATTTTTACAAAATTCCACCGAAAAAAGTTGATTGCGTATACAATGGGGTGGATTTTAGCCGATTTAACAAAAAATACTCTCCCGATGAAATCAAAAAAATTAATACCAAATACAAAATACCAAATACAAAATACATACTATATATCGGCACGCTTCAGCCAAGAAAAAATATTACGGTTGTAATTGAAGCGCTGAAAGACTTGGATATGCCATTGATCCTCGCCGGAAACCGGAAAGCACACAATTTTGATCCAAAAATTGACGAAACAATCGAGAAAAATAATCTTGCTGATAAAATAATATTCCCCGGATGGATCGACGAAGAGGACAAGCCCGCATTGCTGCAAATGGCCGCTTGCTTTGTTTTTCCGTCACTATACGAAGGTTTTGGTATTCCGATCATTGAAGCGATGGCTGCCGGTACGCCGGTTGTCTGCTCTGACATTCCGGTTCTTCGCGAGATCGGCAAGGACGCGGCGCTGTTTGGCGACCCAAAAAATCCCAAAGACTTTGCCGAAAAAATAAACGCAGTTTTGTCGGACGAGAATTTGCGAAACAGCCTGATTGGAAAGGGGATTGAAATCGCCAAAAAATATACTTGGCAAAAAACCGCAGAGAAAACGCTGGGAATATACGAGAGTTTCACAAAGTGATCCGCATTGTATTGCCAATTCCCAGGTGGTATAATATACTCATAAAGGATTTCGGATAGTCTCTTTTTTATTTTCAATCAAAGTTCATGGGGATTTTCAGAAAAAGATGGTTCAAGGTTTTGCTTGTGATCATTTTGCTTACCTGCGTGACCGGTGGATGGGCAATGTATAAGGCCGGATCAACCTTGAGCAAAATTTCGACCAAGGGCGGGTTTTTGACAAGTCTCTGGAAAAGCCTACCCGGAGTCGGGTCAGACCAATTGCAGGGGCAAGCTGAAGGCCAGATCAACATCCTTCTCCTTGGAATGCGCGGAAACAATATGGCCGGAGGGGGACTCTTGGCTGATTCAATTATGGTCGCCTCGATCCGACCGCAAGAAAACAAAATTGCCCTCATTTCAATTCCCCGCGACCTCTATGTCCAAGACCCGGGAACATCCAGCCAGAGCAAAATAAATGCCGTCAACGCGATATATGAGGACAAGAGCGAGGGCAAAGGAATGGAGATGATGAAACAAGTCGTAGGCGACGTCACCGGCCTTCCCATCCACTATGTCGTCCGCATCGACTTCAGGGGCTTCACGGAGCTTGTCGACAAGGTGGGAGGCGTTGATGTGTATCTCGACAATCCCTTTTCCGAACCGACCCAGTTCGAGGGCGAAGCGGCCTCAAATTTCACTCTTCCCGCCGGGAAAAACCACCTTGACGGCACAAAAGCTCTTTTCTTCGTCCGGGCGCGCTATGCCTCATCTGATTTCGAGAGAGCCAAGCGCCAGCAACAGGTTCTGATCGCCCTCAAAGACAAGATGTTGAGCCTTGGAACGCTTTCTGATTTCACGAAAGTCAACAATATTTTGAATATTTTGGGAGACGATGTCCGCGCCGATATGGACATTTCCGAAATGAAAAAGTTTTTCGATCTCGCCAACAAAATCCAAGATCCCAAGATGAAACAGAGAGTTTTTGACACTTCGCCTGAAGGATTGCTCTATGCGTCAAAAGCCGACACTCCGGAAGGAAAAACATACATTCTGCTGCCCGCGGGAGGAAACTATGACAAAATACACGAAGCTTGCCGAAATATATTTCAATGAACACTGAACAAAAATCTAGAAATCCTGAACTATCCGTAATAATCACCAGCTACAAAAACCCCGCGGTTCTTCGTCTTTGCCTTGAATCGCTGAAAAAAAATGTTCTTTGTGAGAATTATGAAATTTTGGTTCTCGACAGTTCCACGGAGGAAGACTTGGAAATGATGATGCGAGAGGAATTTCCGGAAATAAAATTTTTTTCTCATTCGGAAAATCTGGGTTTCTTGGGACTCGTGAACGAAGGAATTGAAAATGCACGGGGGGATTATTACCTTATTCTGAATGATGATATTGTAATAAAGAACAAATCCGCGGATATTCTGCTTGAATATCTGAAAAACAACCCGGCGGTCGGAATAGCCGGGCCAAAACTGCTGAATTTTGATGGGAAATTCCAATTTTCCTGTTTTAGATTTTATACTCCGTTGATAATTTTGTATCGAAGAACATTTTTGGGGAAACTGAAGTTTGCTCAAAAAAAGATCAGTTATTTTTTGTATAAAGACAGAGATCACGATAAGCCGATGGATGTGGACTGGGTAATGGGATCCGCAATGATGACTTCGAAAAAAGCGGTTGAAAAAGTTGGACTGATGGACAGAACTTTCTTTATGTATTTTGAAGACGTGGACTGGTGCAGGCGATTTTGGGAAAACAAATACCGGGTCATGTATTATCCTTTTTCCCAGATGTTTCATTATCATCGAAAAGGATCTGCCAGCGAAAGTATTCTGAAGGCCGCATTCAACAAACTCACGAGAAGCCATATACAAAGTGTAATAAAATATTTCTGGAAATACAAAGGCAAACCCAATCCGCATCAATAAAAAATCATGGAAATAGAAGAAAAAAGCGAAATAGAAGAAAAAAGCGACAAACCAAAGAAAAATCGCCGGAATTTCAAAATATTCGGTATTGTGATTCTCATCTCCGTGAGCTTTTTTGCCGGTTCCCTTTTCAACAAATATACGTCCTCCAAAAGCAAGAGTCCTATTGCGATCGAAAATCTCCTTGTAAAAAGCCACGACAAGAGCCAGCCGAGTGATGTCGATTTTGACCTTTTTTGGGAAGCTTGGAACATCCTGAATGACAAGTACGTCGACACAACAAAGCTTGACCGGCAGAAGATGATATACGGCGCGATCTCCGGCATGGTGAAAGCGGTCGGCGATCCGTTTTCAAGCTTCATGAATCCGGATGAAAGCCAGCAGTTTTCCAAGGACCTTGAAGGGACATTTGAGGGAATCGGCGTGGAAATTGGGATGAAAAATGATATTTTGACGGTCATTTCTCCCCTTGACGAGTCGCCCGGCGAAAAAGCCGGACTTAGGGCAGGCGACAAAGTCCTGAAAATAGGAGACAAACTCACTTCAGACATGACAGTCGACGAAGCTGTCTCTTTGATCCGCGGACCGAAAGGAACGGAAATATCTCTTATGATTCTGCATGAAAAAAGCACAAACCCAATCGAGGTGAAGATCATCCGCGATCAAATCAATGTCAAAAGCGTGAAACTTGAGTTCAAAGACAACGGAATTGCTGTCGTAAAAATATCCAAATTTGGAGACGATACTACTTCCGGAATGAATCAGGTAGCCAGTCAAATCGTATCCCAAAACGCAAAAGGGGTCATTCTTGATCTCCGAAACAATCCAGGCGGATACCTTGAATCCGCCATTGATATTTCATCAAAATTCATTCCCGAAGGGAAAGTGGTCGTCTCTGAAGAAGAAAGAGGATCAACAAACGGCGGGAAAAAAGATTTTCCGGCGCGAGGCGGCGATATTTTGGGGAACTTGCCCGTTGTTGTGCTTGTTAATGGCGGAAGTGCAAGTGCTTCTGAGATCACAGCCGGCGCGCTCCGGGACGACCTCGGAGCGCCGCTCATCGGCAAAAAAACATTCGGAAAAGGTTCTGTGCAAGAGCTGGAGAAATTGGTCGGCGGATCAACACTCCGCGTGACAATCGCCCGCTGGCTAACACCGAATGGAGACTATATAATGGAAAGGGGGATTGACCCGACCATCGATGTTGACCTGTCCGACGCTGATTACAACAACAATCGCGATCCTCAGATGGACAAGGCTCTCGAGATCATCAAGGAGAAGATAAAATAGGGGGGTTTGCTAAAATATTTTTTTGAATTATAATAAAACCAATGAACCCCGTTAGAAAACAAAAGCATTTTCTAGCGAGGGTATAATAATTAATTTTCTAACGGGGTGAAAGTAATCCTACTGAAAAATGTCGACAAGCTCGGCAAGGAGGGAGAAGTCAAAGAGGTGGCCGACGGCTACGCCCGCAATTTTTTGATTCCACAAGATCTTGCCAAACCAGCGACCGAGCAAGCGCTTCGGGAAGCCGAATTGAACGCGGCCAAAAAATCAAAGGTTGATCAGACAGACTTGGAAGAGGTTCAAAAACTGGCCGAGCAACTGGACGGAAGAGAATTATTCATCAAGGTCAAAGAAAAAGATGGAACGTTGTTTGGATCCGTCAACGAAAAAACAATCGCCAAGACATTTGCGGATGAGGGACTCAAGATCGAACCGGAAAGCGTGAAGCTCGAGGAGCCAATCAAAGAAGTCGGCGATTATGATGTAAAACTGGAACTTGACCACGGACTGGAAGCGAATATAAAAGTGATTTTGGTTCCCGAAGAAGGCTAGAATATAAGATTATTAAAAATTTAAAAATAGGGGTGATATCTTTTCACCTCTATTTTCTTGAAATTAGCATGCGTCCAAAATACATTTTTATCGTCGGGGGAGTGATGAGCGGGGTCGGAAAGGGAATTGCCACCGCTTCGATTGGAAACATCCTTCAATCAAAGGGTTTTCGCGTCTCGGTGATGAAAATCGACCCATATCTCAATGTTGACGCGGGAACAATGAACCCGACCGAGCACGGGGAAGTTTTCGTTTTGGACAGTGGAATGGAAACGGATCAGGATATGGGAAATTATGAACGTTTCATGAATTTCACATTGCCGGCGGAAAATTATATGACGAACGGAATGGTGTACAAAACGATCATCGACCGCGAGCGGGCGATGGGATATGGCGGACGATGCGTCGATGTTGTTCCGGATGTCCCAAAAGAGATCATCCGCCGCATTCAAAAAGCCCAGAAGAACTCGAAGGCTGAAATTATGCTCATTGAGGTCGGGGGAACACTCGGAGAATATCAGGGACTCTTGTTTCTTGAAGCCGGAAGAATGATGCGTCTCGCAAGCCGGGGCGATGTTCTTTTCGCACTTGTGAGCTATTTGCCCGTCCCCTCAACAGTCGGAGAAATGAAAACAAAACCGACCCAATACGCGGTTCGATCGCTCAATGCCGCCGGAATCCAGCCTGACATCATCATTGCTCGCAGCGCCGTCACCCTCGACAAAAAAAGGAAAGAAAAATTGGCCGACCATTGCAATCTTCAAGAAAAAGATGTTATCAGCGCCCCCGACATCGAATCGGTCTATGAAGTGCCAGTCAATTTCGAAAAAGACAATATGAGCGGCATCCTTCTCGAGAAACTCAATCTGAAGCCGAAAAAAAACGACATGGCGCGCTGGAAAGCTATGGTGAAAAATATTAAAAACTCCAAAAAACCGCTTAAAATAGGCATAGTCGGCAAATATTTCGGGACGGGTGATTTTGTTTTGTCTGATGCCTATATTTCCGTCATTGAAGCTGTGAAACATGCTTGCTATTCCTTCAAAAGAAAACCGCAAATCGAGTGGCTGAACGCCGAAGAATATGAAAAAAATCCCGCCAAGGTTCGCGAACTCAAAAAATACGCGGGAATTCTTGTTCCGGGCGGATTTGGAGAACGGGGAGTGGAAGGAAAATTGAAAGCGATCGAATTCTGCCGGAAAAACAAAATTCCGTATTTCGGACTTTGCTATGGTATGCAACTTCTCGTCATCGAATACGCAAGAAACGTGTTGAAATTGAAAGGCGCGAACACAACCGAGATCAATCGCAACACCAAATATCCAGTGATCGACATTATGCCCGAGCAAAAAAAGAATCTCGCTGACAAGAATTATGGAGCAACGATGCGGCTCGGCACCTATCCCGCGACGCTCAAAAGGAACACAATCGCTTTTGGCGCCTACAAAACGCCGAATATTTCCGAACGCCACCGCCACCGATGGGAAGTGAACACGGAATACATCGAACAACTGGAAAAAGTGGGGCTCGTCTTTTCCGGCACCTCGCCGGACGGACGCTTGATGGAAATCGCCGAACTGCCAAAAAAATCCCACCCCTTTCATTTGGGAACTCAATTCCATCCCGAATTCAAATCCTCACCCTTGAGCCCGCATCCTCTTTTCAGAGAGTTCATTAAGAACGCGATAAAATAAAAAAATAGAAGCTTTGTTGCTTCTATTTTTTAATATGTTTCCTGATAGCTTATTCCACGCTCACGAATTTCGCGCGGGCCAATCTGCCGGTAAATTTGCGAATTTTTTTGGAAGCGAATTTGACTGCTCCGTCTTTCATTGCGAAAAGAGTATCATCGCCGCCGCGTTTCACGTTTTCACCCGGGCGGAATTTTGTCCCGCGCTGGCGAACGATTATATTTCCGGTTTTCACCGTTTCACCGCCGTGTTTTTTGACACCGAGCCGTTTGGATTGCGAATCTCGGCCAAGCTGTGTAGAGCCACCTGCTTTTCTGTGTGCCATATAGTTGAATCAAAGATATTGAATTTACTATAGAATAATAGTTTATTTTCCCCCAGATGTCAATCATCTCCCGTTTCAAGGAATCCCGAATCGGTCAATTTTGGCTTAAGTATGAGCAAAAAATCGTATTGGCGATCGGCATAATCCTCATCGCCGCCATCTCTTTTGAGGCCGGATTTTTGAAAGGACAAAAAAACAAGCAAGAACCGATCGTTGTGAACAAAGTCGCGCCTGCTGAAGTCGCAAGCGCGAATACTGGTCAAAGCCAAACTGATGCAAGCGACACAAAAACCGCATCCGCAAACAGCAAACCTGCTTCAACAGAAAGTGTTGCGACGGCCAACAACCAAAAATGCGCTTTCGTTGCCAGCAAAAATTCAAACAAATATCATCTCCCGACGTGCCGATACGCCCAAAATATCAAACCAGAAAACAGGGTTTGCTTTTCTTCCAAAGAAGAAGCCGAGGGCCGGGGGTTTCAAGGAGCAAAGTGTTGTATAAAATAATTCAAAAATCATGAAAAACAAAATTATTGTCATTTCTCTTGGCGGGTCTCTTATTTTCCCGCCGGAGGGAATAGACTGGAAATTCTTGAAAAATTTCAAAGATCTTATTTTGAAATTTATCAAACAAAATAATCGCTTTATAATTATTTCCGGCGGAGGATCCATCTGCCGGCAATATCAAAACGCCGTTCTCAAGATCGGCGTCATTGAGAAAGATGATAGAGACTGGATCGGAATCCATTCCACGAGACTCAATGGTCATCTTTTGCGGACGATATTCCGAAAATACGCGCACCCGCGCATCAACAAAAATCCCTATCAAAAATTCGACTTCCGCGAAAAAATCCTGATCGGCGCCGGCTGGAAACCCGGTTTTTCCACCGACCTTGACGCCGTGATCCTCGCCAAAGAATACGGCGCGAAAACGCTGATAAACCTTTCCAATATCGACTATGTCTATACCAAGGACCCCAAAAAGTTTGCGGACGCGAAAAAAATAAAAGAAATTTCATGGAAAGATTTCCGAAAAATTGTCGGCAACAAGTGGGATCCGGGACTCAACGCCCCTTTTGATCCCGTCGCTTCAAAGATGGCTGAAGAGCTCAAAATGGAAGTCTTGATCATGAACGGAAAGAAACTAAAAAATTTCGAAGGATATCTCACCCGCAAAAAGTTTCTGGGAACAGTGATAAAATAACCCCGTAGAGACGCGATTAATCGCGTCTCTATTTCAGCAATAAATGTTCTTTTTCTTTGAGCTTTTTTCGTTTGATCAGAAGATAGAAAAGAGAAAAATATATTATTGCCGCGACAGATCCGGCGAGAACAATATAGCCGGTCAAAAGAGGGATGGCGGTTTCGCGAAGCACATTCCAGCTGAAAAGATATTGCCACCCAAGACTCAATGTCTCATGGAAATCATTCGAAAGCGTCCGCGGATCAATGCGAAATATCAATCCGCCAATAGCGGCCGCGACAGGCAACGCGATGAAAGTTGTCCACATATTGAAGGCCAAAACTCCCGCAAGAGCCGCCAAGCGATTGAGCCGGAAAATATACGCGAAAAAAAGCGTTGCCAAAACGCCCTCGCCCGGTATAATCCCCAAAAAAGCCCCCAAAGCCGCCCCGCCGACAACTTTGTGCGGCGTATCGTCGATCAAAAAAAATTGCTTTATATAATCTCTTATTCTTTTTTTCATCCTTTCTTCACAATAAAACTCTTGCTCTCCTTGTCAACTTCCCGTGCTTTTTCGGCTTCTTTTCTGGCGCCGAGAGGCAAAACGCCGAGAATATTTTTGAGCGCAATCCCATCGACTTTCAATACTGATTCCCATTTATCCAAAGGTTCCAAAATTGATCGCAGTTTTTCTTGGTCGTATTTATATGTTTTTCTGATCGTCCGCAAAATTCGTCCAGCGTCTCCAAAAACCTGATTCACATCTTCTCTGTCCATATATTCACTCAATTTTTCCTGCAACTCTCCGATGCGATCAGCTTTTGACTTGATCTCTTCTTTGAGAGCGATATATTCTTCGATAATTTTCACGCTGTCAATATCTTCCGGCTCTTCTTTTTTGAACTTGTGTTTCCACATCGGACAGAGGTTTTGATATCCGCACCAGTCGCAAAGCCCGGAAAGCGTCGGCTCGAACTTTGATTTTCCGACCTGATCAATGAGATCAAGCATAAACTCTTCGCTCTGTCTGACCTGCTCGAGCGACCTCTGGGAGCTCAATTTCACGCCGTGCTTGAGATAATACAGCGAAACCTTGATTTTGTCGAGATTCTCAGTTTCTTTCGGATAGCGCTTCAAAAAGGCCGCCAGATAGATCGAAAGCTGGAGATCATTGTCCACTTTTTCCTGACTCGGCAATTTGCGCGTGGTTTTGTAATCGATGATTTCATATCCGTCTTCGGTTTTGTCGATCCGGTCAATAATCCCCGAAACGATATGTTTTTCGCCCTTCGCTTCCACTTCGATCTGAAAACGCGATTCAAGATCAATGATGTTGATCTTCGCCGGGTCGTTTTTTTTGTAATAGTCCTGGATCATAGCCACGCCCTGCGAAAAAGCCGCCCGCTCTTCGAAATCATCCGCGAAAACATCCGCGTTCCAGTTTTTCGAGAAAAAATCAAGCGCTTGTTCGGGAGTGGGGGAAAGTATGCCGGGCGCATGTATCACTTTCAGGGTATTGTGAATCAGCGTCCCAAAAACCATCTCCTTGGATTTGGGAGTTCTGATCCGGTCGATCTGGGAATATTTGTATTTCAGCGGACAGGTGAGAAAAGTGTCGAGAGCCGAATAGGAAGTGTTCATAAAATGCAGGTTTTATCGCTATCTTCTATACGTATTTTACCGGCCTTTCCTTTTTGCCGCAAGTTTGGTACAATATAGCCAAGAAATATACCATCGGTATCGCTGACAACAAAATGGTTTTGTCCTATCACTTCGACTCGCAGGGGAAAGTGGACGACCTAATGCTTTCCGCTTCGCACCTGATGTACGATTTGGAATAAATTATTAATATTTAAGCCTTAATCAACAAAACTATGGCAGATCAAGAAGTGGGAAAAGTAATCCACTACTATGACAAAGCGATGGTGGCAGTGGTACGACTTTCAGGAAAGCTTGCAGTCGGGGAAAAAATAAAGATCGTGAAGGGTGAAAATGACTTCACGATGGAGATCGCCTCGATGCAGATCGACCACAAGCCGGTGGAAAAGGGAAAGAAAGGCGACGAGTTGGCGATCAAACTGGAAAGCCCAACAAAAGAAGGGGCCGTGATTTACAAAGCAACAGAATAGGCAGCACGGAAAACCCTTGTTATTTCTCGCCAAAAAAGCGAGAAGGGTTTTTGTTGAATGATTCTTCGCTAGACCTCCGAAAAAATCGGCGGTTTTTTTGTTTGTAAAAAAGGGGATATTTTGGTAGAATAAAGGTAGATAGCTATATTATAAATTTTTTATACTTGCGATTTTTTATGACTCTAGAAGATTTCAATCCCGAAAAATCAAAGCCCAAAATATATTTGCCGGAAGTACGGGCAATTATTGAGATCATTAATAACGAAGGTGATGATGAAAGTAAGGATTTTTTGAAAAAAAGAGAAAAAGATCTGGCGGGAATGAGCGCCAAAAAAGACACGCTGCGCCACTCACAGCGTATGACCAATTTGGGCTATCTTCTTGCGAAAGAGCGCAACTTTTCCGAAGAAGAAATCAAATTCTTCGTGGAAATCTGCCTTCTCCATGACATAGGAAAAATACAACTTCCCCAAAAATATCTCGCCAGACCTTTTGGAAAATTCAGCGCAAAGGACTTTGAAGTGGTGAGAAAACACTCAATCCAAGGATATGCACATTTGAAACAGGAGAAAAGAAGTCCCAGAGTTTATAATCCGATTCTGATCCATCACGAATTTCAGGAACAGCCTTATCCAGATACGAAAGCGTCTGTTTTGAAGCTTATAGAGAATATAGAAGATATTGATGTCGACAACGCGAGACTCTTGGCGATGATAGACGTTTTTGACCGCAGGGTCTTCGGTTCGTCAAATATCCCGCCACAGCCGCGCGACCAAGCGGAGGAAGAGCTCAAAAAACAGTTCGATCAACCCGGAGATGAAGAAGTGATTAATTTTTTGTTCGACCAGTACGAAAAGATCAAAAATTTAAATATCTAGCAGGCATAACACATCTATTCCTAAAATTTAACTTTAGGAATAGATGTGTTATGTAACAACTGATCTCTACCAAGACATGGCCTCAAAACAACATGCAATCTCCTTTGAAAAATTGGAACAGGCTCAAGCGGGGATATAGGTTCGGCGAGAAGACATTCTACTCCCTGCAACATCTCGGCGCGGACTATACGGAAATTTAATCATGCGTTGCATGCATCTCAAAAAAATGTATGATCTCTACATCCTTGAATGTGCAGACAAAACTTTGTATACTGGGATCACCACCAACCTCACGCGAAGGATCGCTGAGCACGGCAGCGCGAAACTGGGCGCGAAATATACTTCGACTCGCCGGCCGGTCAAGCTGATATATTCGCGAAAGTTCAAAAATCGGTCTTCGGCCTCGAAAGAAGAAGCCCGGATCAAAAAGCTGAAGAAATCTGAAAAAATGGAGCTGCTTAATTCTTTCAAGTATTCAATATCAGGAAAATAGTGCTTTTCTTTTTTTCGCGTTGCTTTATCGAAATAATTTTTTATAGTATAATTTCATTATGAACGAAAAAAACAACAAAGGATCCCGTCTGCTTCGAAGCGAGCAGTATGACACGGTTGATGAGCTGATTGAACGCAGCCAGGCCAGTTTTTCCTATTATCTAATGCTTATCCTTTCCTCCCTAGTCATCGGAAGCGGAATATTGCTTGGTAATTCAGCTATTATTATCGGCGGAATGGTCATCACTCCAGTACTCACCCCGCTTATTTGCATCGCTCTCGGCATTGCAGTCGGGAAAATAGCGCTTATTCGCCAGGTCAGTCTTTTTCTTCTCAAATCTTTTCTGATCATCGTCGCCAGCGGTCTCGTTTTGGCGATTTTTTTCGGACATCCATCGGCCGGTTTTGTCTTTGAAAATACCGCCCGCACTGCTTTGCTCTATTTCGTCGTAGCTTTGGCTTCCGGCGCTGCCGCGTCATTCGCCTGGACCAAAAAAGATATCTCAGACATTCTTCCCGGAGTGGCCGTTTCTGTTTCCGTCGTTCCTCCATTGTGTTTGGTGGGCATCGGATTGAGCGCCCTCAATCCGGATATTACGCGCTTTTATCTTTTTGTTTTTCTTTTAAACAGCTTCGGAATCATAATCGGGGGACTTGTGATTTTTTCACTTCTCAAGTTTCATCGGGCTGAAGACGAAGTCAGCCGGGAAGTTGAGAATGCGTACGGAAAAGAAATTTCAACCGATGAAAAAACCAAGTTTTGATTTCCGAAGTATAGTTTCAATTTTAGGAATAAGCCAAAACTCCCTAATTCTGTGTAGAGAGAAGTCTCCAACCGTTCCTAAGGTTGAATTCCGGCGGAGATAATTGGAAACAATTTTCAATAAGTATGCGGGTCTCCAAAAAACAATTCGAAAAATGGGTGGCCGAGGCCATTGAAGGCGTGCCGGAAAATTTTTGGGAAAGGATTCACAATCTGGCCTTTTTTGTTGAAGATCAGCCGACCAGAGAGCAACTCAAAAAAGCGCGGCTGCAGGGAAGAAAAAACATTTTGCTTCTCGGGCTCTATGAAGGCTACCATCAATCAAAGAGGCTTAATGTCGGACCAGTTTTTCCGGACCGAATCACCATATTCAAAAAACCCATAGAAAGCCTTTGTCGGACGGAAGAAGCGCTCAAAAAACAAATTTTCAGCACTGTCCGACATGAAATCGCCCATCATTTCGGCTCGGATGAGAAGGGAGCGCAAAAAGCCGGCGGCTGAATTGCATTGCAAAACTTGCAAGAAAGCGCGGCAGAGCCTAGTATTATACCATATGGCAAAACGAAAAATATATCTTGATTATGCGTCCACCACACCCGTTGATCCGCGGGTTTTTGCTGCGATGAAACCTTTTTTCTCCCAAAAATTCGGCAATCCATCATCATTGCATTCCTTCGGGCGAGAGGCGACTGAGGCTGTGAAAAAAGCTCGGAAACAAGCTGCGGATTTTTTCGGATGCGAACCGGGAGAGATTGTCTTCACCTCGGGCGCGACGGAAAGCAACAATCTTGCCCTGAAAGGCGCGATCATCGCCCTCATTTCACACTTCAGCGAAAAAAAGATTAAACCGCATATCGTGACGACGGCATTCGAACATTCCTGCGTTCTCGCATCGTGCAAAAAGCTTAAAGAGCAGGGGATGGCAGAAGTGGCCTATTTGCCCATCGGAAAAAAAGGCGTAGTCAATATGAACGACGTAAAAAAATCAATCCAAAAAAACACGGCCCTCGTTTCCATTATGTATGCCAACAACGAGATCGGCACGATCCAACCCATCAAGGAAATCGGAAAACTGATCGCCAAAGAAAACAGAAACCGCGAGACGAAAATTCTTTTTCACACCGACGCGGTGCAAGCGGTGAACTATCTCGACTGCCACGTGAACAATTTAGGAATGGATCTTCTCACCGCCTCGGCGCACAAAATATATGGGCCGAAAGGCGTTGGATTGCTTTTCATCCGGAAAAACACGCCCCTGAAAAGAATTCAAGACGGCGGAGATCACGAAGCAGGATGGCGCGCGGGAACGCTCAATGTCCCCGGAATCGTCGGCTTTGGAGCCGCTCTCGAACTTGCAGAATATGAAAGAGCGCGGAATCACAAGATCGTCGAAAAATTGCAAGATCATATGATCGTTCGCGTGCTGAAAGAAATCAAAGGCGCGCGTCTCAATGGATCAAAAATAAAAAGAATTCCCAACAACGCCAATTTCATCATCAAAGACGTGGAAGGCGAGGGGATGCTTTTGGGACTCGACCTTGCCGGCATTGCCGTCTCGACCGGAAGCGCCTGCTCGTCAAACGACCTTCGCCCGTCTCATGTTTTGCTCGCCATTGGCCTCGGCGAAGAAGAAAGTCACGGCAGCTTACGCGTGACACTTGGAAAATATACGACCAAGCAAGAAGTTGATCTTTTCGTTGATACACTGAAAGCCGTTGCTGCAAGGCTTCGCAAAATCGCAGGGAAATAAATTTAGTATCTGGTATCTTGTATTTAGTATTTAGTATTTTTTAAATTTATTTTAAAAACGATATGCTAAATACCAGATACTAAATGCTAGCTACCAACATATGTATTCAAAAAAAGTTCTCAAATATTTCATGAAGCCGAAGAATCAGGGATCGATGAAAAACCCGGATGGTTTTGGCACGGTCGGAAATCCGAGATGCGGCGACATCATGACGGTTTATATCAAAGTCAAAAAAACAAAAGATAAGGAAATTATTTCTGATATAAAGTTTGAGACTCTGGGCTGCGCCGCGGCAATCGCGACATCATCCATGGTGACGGAAATGGCCAAAGGAAAAAGTCTGGACGACGCTTTCAAGATTTCGCGCCAGGATGTCGCTGACAAGCTTGAGGGGCTTCCACCCTTGAAAATGCACTGCTCAAACCTCGCAGAGAGCGCCTTGAAGCGGGCAATCGAGGATTATAGGTCCAAAGCCAAAAAGGGATCCATGTTGCCGGAGAAGACCAGAAAAACGAACTCAGCCAAGAAAAAGAAAAAATAATTTATCGCTATATATACGCTTACAGATATAACAGAGCCCCCGCCAAGATAGAGCGGGGGGCTTTTGTTATAAAAAAAATAGGTTTTTCTTTTATTCAATTTCCCCAATATTTTCGGGAGGGAAGTAGAGGTTGAGGTTGATATGCAACGTCGCACAATGTAGGTTATGCGACAGCTACGCTATCGCATAAACCTATTTGAGAAGTTTCTCTCTTGCTGGAAATAAAGCTGCAATTGTCATCCCATCGATTATTTTGTTCTCCTCGACCATCTTGTATGCTTGTTTGATCCCGATCTCAATCGGATCGATGTATTCCGTCTCCTCTTGTTCCACACCGACGAATTTCAGATCCGTCGCCAACAAAAAGAAAAATTAAAAATAATTTTCTAATGATAAATTATCATCTGGTCAACCACGACGCCGCTGCCGTATAGCGCGCCGACATAGGCTTTTGTTGAGCTGAGGAAAATATTCGCTCCCCAATATGGATCATGGACGACATAATCCCCGTTTTTGTCTTTGGCATGAACCACCACATAGTGCCCCGCTCCCCTCTTTGTGGCTTTCACAAAAACAATCACCGGATTTTTGTTTTTTATTTCTTCATTGACAACGTTCCAATCAATGTTTCCATGTCCCGTCGAAGAAACAAGAGTTGTCCCTTTCCATGATTTCGGCCAGACGATGAGATCATGCGAAAAGATCGGCTGTTTGGCAAGCGTTCCCGGATTGATATTTTCCCCGTGATAGCTAAAGACCATTGCCACCGCCGTCACCGCGCAACCGTAGCTTTTCATTAAAGTGTTTGAAAATCCGATACTCTGATCGCCCCAGCGGGAATCACGCTGATTGAAATACCAACTTGTGGAAGCAAGTCCGCTTTTTGGTTTTTTGAGTGTCGCTTCAACGGCCGCAAGATCGGAGCTTTTTTGTTGGCTCAATTCATCGATATCACCCAAAAGACCCCGCTTTTGCTCTTCAACCCGTTGAAGAAGCTGTTGGTATTTTTGTTCCTCTCCGTTTGTATCGGCCAGCAATTGCTCTTTTGATGCTTGTTCTCCGTCAAGCGCCACTTTCTTCTGGGTTATGTTTCCTCTTTGTTCTTTTTGCTGTTCGTTTTTCGATTCAAGCTGTTTTTTTGCGCCTTCTAGAGTATTCTTCGCGTCCGTGATGGAGCTCAAAACCTCATCAACTTTTGATCCGGTTTGGGAAATATATTCCGTTTGATTCATAAATTCGGAAAAGCTCGAGTTTTTGAGAAGCATTTCTGTAAGGGTATCCTGATCATTTTCATAATAGGCCTGGAGCAGCTGCCCCAAGACAATTTTTTGCCCCTCAATATCTTTTTTCTTTGTCTCGATTTGCGTTGAGAGTGAGTCAATGTCTTGCTTGGTGGAATCGATTTTCTGCTGCATATCAGCTACATCGCGCTCAAGCGAGGAGATTTGCCCTTCCATCAGCTTTATCTGATTTCCAAGCGTCTGGGCTTTGCTTTGGTTCAATTCGATCATCTGGCGATAATTCTCCGCTTTCTGCTCAAGATCCTCAATTTGCTCCTGCTTGCCCTGAATCACTTGCTGGTCAGCCGCGTTTGTGGTCGCAGGGTTGGTCGCGCCACTATTGCTTGGGATATTTTGGGCAAAAGCTTGTTTTATAAGATAGCCTCCGACAATCATGATACAAAAAACATATGCAAAAGTCGTCGCATAACGATGCCAGTATTTTGTATTTTGTATTTTGTATTTTGTATTCTCCATTTTTTTTAAGATTGCGACAATTCGATCGCTGTATTGATTCTCTTAATACTCTCTTCCTTGCCTATCGCCCAAGCGACCTCCCATGGCGACGGGCTTTTTTCTTTTCCGGTCAAAGCGACGCGGAGTGGCCAAAGCAAC
This sequence comes from Candidatus Moraniibacteriota bacterium, assembly GCA_043802865.1. Lineage (GTDB taxonomy): Bacteria > Patescibacteriota > Minisyncoccia > Moranbacterales > UBA11712 > JAPLXD01. The sequence continues at coordinate 2,900 of JAZDKQ010000023.1, read as the reverse complement.
TCTCCCCTGTTCTTTGGATCAGCCACGGCCATCAGTTTATTTTTTATATTATCCAATACCCAGTCATTCTCGGCAACGCTTGCGACTATTTCCAGAGATTTATTTAGCGACTCCTGCAGATCATCGTCGGTCATATCTTTCCATTTCAATATTTTTGCGTCGCTGACCGGCACAGAAAAATAAAACTCCGTATTTTCCGCAATATCCGATAGCTTCTTCATCCTTTCTCTTTCGACGATTACTATTTTTTCAAGATATTCATCGGTCAAATTCTCTTCATATTTCTCAAGATATGGCCGGCACAAATCCGCGAGTTCTTTTATTTCTTTTTCACGAATATAGAGACCGTTCATCCAATCCAGCTTTTCGAGGTCAAAGATCGCCCCGGCCTTGTTGAGTTTCGCCACGTCAAATTCTTCCGCAAGCTCAGAAAGAGTGAATATTTCTTTCTCCGTTTTCGGATTCCAGCCGAGAAGCGCGATGAAATTGACAACTGCTTCCGGAAGATATCCCTTCGCCCTAAAATCCTCCACGCTTGCGTCCCCGTCGCGCTTGGACAATTTCTTTTTCGTATCTTTGTTGAGAATCGTCGAGAGATGCGCATACTGCGGCGCCTCCCAGCCAAAAGCCTCAAAAAGAAGAATATGTTTGGGCGTGCTTGGCAGCCACTCCTCTCCTCTAATTACAAGTGTCGTTTGCATTAGATAGTCATCAATAACGTGCGCCAGATGGTACGTCGGAAAACCATCGGATTTGAGCAAGACATAATCATCGAGATTTTTGTTCACAAACTTCATTTTCCCGCGTACCGCGTCTTCGAATTCCGTTTCCCCCGTTTCGGGAACATCAAAACGAATCACATATTTTTCGCCGCTTGCAATTCTTTTTTTCGCGTCTTCCAATGCTAGCGTTTTTAAGCATAATTTATCATAAGCCGGAGCGAGCTTGGCTTTTTCCTGAACAGCGCGCAAAGAATCAAGCCGTTCCGGCGCGCAGAAGCAATAATAGGCTTTCCCCTCTTTTACTAATTCATAGGCGTATTTTTGGTATATTTCAACCCGTTTTGATTGAATATACGGCCCAAATTCGCCTTTTTCGGCGATATTTCCCGATTTATCGAGCAAAACACCTTCGCCGTGCATGAGTCCCGCCCATTTCAAAGATTCAAGCAATTTTTCGATCGCTCCCGGAACAAATCTTTTCTGGTCCGTGTCCTCAATGCGCAAAAAATATTCGCCTTTTGTTTTTTTGGCATAAAGAAAATTGTAGAGCGCCGTTCGAAGGCCTCCAATATGCAAATATCCGGTTGGACTAGGCGCAAACCGCACCCGGGATTTTGAATTCATAAATTTGGATAAAATTATTTCCATCGAAAAAACAAAACAAAAATTCCGACCGCGGGGATGAACAAAATTCTCGAGACAAAAAACACTATTGCGTTATTGAAAAATCGCCAGCTTGAAAACAATCCCACACGGGCAAACCTGCTGATGACGAGGAAAATTGTTCCGAACAGAAAAAAGAATATCATAAAAAGAATCAGCGACAAAAGATCCGCCATGAAAGAAGTTTTCGTGATCAGTGTTCCGAAAAAATATTGGCTCAACGGCGCGTAAAGGAAATAAAAAAACACTGTATATGAAAGCAGGAACGCGCTCACGGTTCTTTCTATTTTTGAAAAAATGTCCTCTTCGTATTGTTGATTCGAAACAAGCATACCAAGAAAAAATATTGCCAAGAAAGCATACACGACATTGCCCGCCGACGAGCTCCAGCTGATTTGCGTGATCCCCCAAAAAGAACCGGCAGCGATCACAATCGAACTTATCAAAATGATGAGTCTTTTGTTCATTGATTTTTTGATTATTTTTTTCTTGTGAGAGAGAGCACTGAAAATACCACCACTGCGTTCCAAATTCGCTTGATCCTTTTCGGCTCCTGGATCACTCTCCAGAGCCACTCAAGGCCAAGGCCTCGCAAAAAACTCGGCGCGCGCTTGATTTTTCCCGTGAGGAAATCAAAAGCACCCCCTACTCCGATAAGGATCTTCGCGTTTGGAAATTTTTCACGATTTTCGAATATGAATTTTTCCTGTTCCGGCGCGCCGAAATTGACAAAAATTATTTCGGCCTCCTCTATTATACCATTTTTGAAGAAGTCTTGGCTACTTGAAAAATATTCTGATTTTGCCGACAATCCGGGATATTTTTTCCAAATTGCCCGCTTGATTTCCTCCGGCGCGCTCAAACTGTTTTCAGCCGCGATCACCAAAACCCGTAAATCGTTTTTTTTCGCATTCTCAAGCAAAAAATCAACGGCGTCCACGCCCGTGAATCTGGCTTTCATCCGCTTTCCCTTCAAAAAACCGGCCAATCGAAGGCCGAATCCGTCGCAAATATTGAGATCGGCGCTATTTAGAATATTTAGATAACTCTCATCTCTATGCGCTTTGAGAAGTATCTCCGGATTAAGAGTCACAGCAAATTTTTGTTGAGGAAAATTTTCGAGAATTTCTAAAATATTTTCTTCTATTTCTCGGACAGAAAAGTTGCCAACTCTGACACCGAGAATTTTTTCATGATCGTTCGTATTCATTCAGTTATATTTCTTTCACATTCTCAAATTTTAATCAATTTCAACTTGATATATCCTCGCCGTATCCCCTTTTTTGTCTGAATTGATTTCAGAGCCGTCTGCTCCATATACTCCGAAAATTATTTTATTTTCACCGGGCAAGATGCGCACAAGATCAGCTTTGATGCTTTGCTTTTGACTAATTGAGGTGATGTATTTGCTGTAAACCTCCTCTCCGTTGAGGAAAACTTTGAGCATCAAGGGTTTTGTGATTTTCAAATTGAAATTCAGGCGGCTCTTCTGCTCCTCCGTCGACATATTGACCA